>JAYVPO010000150.1:0-55121 GCA_043757325.1 bacterium | reverse complement strand
TTTTTCGCCATCAGGTTTCTTCTGTGCTTGTTTAATTACAAGTTCGACTTCTGTGCTAATTTGTTCGCGAGAAATTTTTCTGTTACCTTGATGCCGAACTAAGATAAAAAGTGCGTCGACTAGACGGTTTTTATCTAGAGTCAAAATCGACTTTAAAACGGTGGCGATAAATACGCGATCGCTTTCCTCAAACTGGCCAACAAGCCCCCAGTCAAATAGCCCAATTCCGCCTCGTTTAAGCACCATAATATTTCCCGCATGGGGGTCTGCATGGAAAAAACCAAGTTCGAAAATTTGCACAAGCAATTCACTTAACAAGTCGCGTGCTAATTCTTTGCGGTTTTTCTCCCGAAGTTTTACTTTTTCAGTCAGCACGTCAACCAGAGTAAAACCTTCAAAATATTCCATGACAAGCACTCGATCGGTGCAAAATTTATCGAAAAGTTTTGGTACTGAAATCAAATCTGATGTATGGTTCGCAATAACCTTTTGCGCCTGTTCGATATTTTTCTTTTCATTTTTAAATGAAACTTCTTTCTTCAACTGACTCAAGAACATTTCAAAATCTCGAAGAAATTTCTTTTGGGAATAAGTGAAAGAAAATAATTTCAAACGCATTAAAATGACTTCTAGGCCTGCGCTGGTTTGTAGAAGTCGCTTTCGACCTTCCGGTTTCAAAACCTTTACTGCCCACTCGCGACCTGCTTTATCTGTGGCCCTATGAACCTGTCCAATGGAGGCGCTGCCGAGCGGTATTTCTTCAACTTTAAGTTCCAACCTCCACGCTGGGATCTCCTTGTCCAGAATTTTTGCGACTTCGCGAAATTCTAAAATCGGAAGACTTTGCAAAAAAACATCCACGTCAAAAATTTTATTTAACCAACTAGGAGCGTTGCTCTGAGAAAGAAGAACTTGCAAAGTTTTGACATAAAACGGCCCGAGATCGTTAAAAGAATTCACTAGCTCTTCGCGCGTCGCTCCAACCCATTCTTCGGTGAGAGTCGAATCGTCAAGGCTACTTCTACTAAAAAAATGTCCGACCGTGTGGCTTGAAATTCGGGTCGCAGCTTTTGCACCGATCGCAGCTATTCGAAAAAGTTCTAATGCAATTGATTTGTCGTTAAACACACGGGATCCTTTTTTTTCGTCCACAAGCCAAGCAAAACATACCGCGTTTTGCAGGTAATTTCAAAGATCTAAAACCCCATCAAAAACTTTCACGGCCGGTCCCACTAGTTTTAAATTTGTGCCGGGGCCTTTGGTAACATAGAGCTCGCCTCCAGGCATTTTAAGACCTACAAAACCTCCCGAGTCAATAAAACCTGCTGCAATCGAAAGGCTTGCCACTGCTACGGCACCACTGCCGCAGGCTCGAGTGACTCCGGCGCCACGTTCGTAGACAAAAACGTCCAGAGACTCTTCCAAATCGCCTCCGGTGTTAAGTTTGCATTCGTCAATTTTTGTCTGATTTGTATCAGTTTGAATGACAAAATGAACATTTAATCCTTCGCCGTCAAAAAACGTCTGGAATTCTTTGGCGCATTGAATCAGTAAATTGTCAGTGCTGCGCTCGTTTAAAAACACAACTAAATGCCGGTTATAAACCTCCACACCGTGAAAATTTTCGACTTTAAATTGCAATTTTTCGAGTTTTTCTTGCACAAGCGGCTTAATCCCAGCAAACCAAGTTGTTTTGGAATCGACTATTGGCTCGGGCATCATAACCGCAACGTATGGATAGAACCGATTTTTTTTGGCTAATAAAAACTGACAAACAAATTCATTGTCAAAAACCTTAAAGCTCACGTTTTGAAGTTCTTGGTCCTGTTCTCGAGCTTTTTGCAAAACGGATCCTGCCGCACAACGCAGCCCATTGCCACAGTTTTCGGCCACACTTCCATCCGAATTAATGATCATTAATTGCTTCGGAAGAAAGTCGTTGGTTTGAGCCGTTTCCAGCACGAGAATTCCATCGGCTCCAATTCCATCTCCTAACTTGGAACACAGATTTTTTGCGCGACGTTTAAGACTTTCATCTATGGATCCAATGTCTGATGTCTTTAGCCAAACTACGATAAAATCGTTTTGGCAACCGTGCCATTTTTCGAAAGGTATTTTCATTGGACTTTCTCTAACCGGTAGCCCACACCGCGAACCGACTGAATCTCAAATTCGCCGACCGAGTGTTTTAATAAAATTTTGCGCAGACGCCAAATAAAATTATCCACCGTGCGCGTTTCTATTTTGGCCTGAATTCCCCAAACTTTTTGCAAAAGGTCTTCTCTGGTAACGGTTTTTCCAACCTGCGCAAAGAGCAATTTCAAAGTTTCGGCTTCCAATTTGGTCAGATTTTCGACCCCGTATTTTGACTGCAAAATAAGATTGACTGAGTCGATTGTTATATCACCCGGAACTAATTTTTGTGCGGTAATCAACAGTGCTCGTTCGCTCATGCGCTTTAAACGCAAAAGAAATTCTTTGAGCTGAAATGGTTTTGTTAAATAATCATCAACCCCAGACTCAAGGCCTTTGATTTTGCTATCGTCGTCACTTAAAGCTGTAAGCATTAGAATGCCTACTTTAGGACTTAACTCACGAATGACTTTGGCTACTGCAAATCCATTGCGATTGGGAAGCATCACATCCAAAACCACGACATCAAAAAATGGACTAGCCTTAAATAATTCACAAGCCTCAACACCGTCGGCAGTGGCAGTAACTTCATAGCCATCCGCTTCGAGATTTAATTTTATCTGAAATTGTAAGTGCATTTCATCTTCGACTAGCAAAACTTTAGATTTAACGAGATTCAATTTTACTCCTTTTTGCGATCAACTTAAGGGCAAATGAACCTTAAATGTTGAGCCTAAGCCTCGGCCATCGCTCGATACTGTCACCACTCCTCCAACTTGGTCAATTGTTGACTTTACAATGTACAATCCCAAGCCCGTTCCCGGAATGGCTTTTTGGCGGGCCAAATCACCGCGGTGAAACATTTTAAAGATTTTTTTCTGTTCTCGTTTATCGAGACCTAAACCTCGGTCTCGTACAGATATGGCTAAACCTGAAAGTTCTTCTTCAACGGAAATATCCACAATGGTGTCGGTTTTAGAATACTTCAAGGCGTTTTCTAAAATATTAATTAAAATCAACGCAAAAGCACTTTCGGAAAATTGAATCGACAGACTTGGATGGCAAGTAAAATTAAACCGCTGTTCGATTTTGCTGTCCGAATAAGATAGACCTTTAATAAAGGACTCGATCTTTTCCTTTACAAAAAAAACGGCGCGATCATTTTTAAATAAAACAACACCGCGATCAAACCGCGAACTTACAAGTATATGGTCAATAAGTTTAGTGAGGCGATCGATATCTCGATTAGTCATGGTTAATATTTGATTTTTTAGGGTTTCGCTGACGTTCCTATGAAGCAATGTTTCATAGCCCAATTTTAGACTTGAAAGTGGGGTTTTTAATTCGTGCGTCACACTGGAGAGAAAATATTTCTGCTGTCGCATCAGGCCTTTTTGCCTTTGACCCCAAATAAATAAACCCACGATTCCGAGAAGAATTAACACTAACAGCACAATACCTGCGATGAGAGTGGTTAAGGTGGTGTCTGTATCTTGAAGATTTTGATTGAGACTTTGTCGAAGTGCAGCAATCTGAGCTTGTTTTGAATCAAACCATACAACCCAGATTACTGTTACGGCGACCCAGACGATTTGTAAAACAACAAAGAGCGTAATGGGATGCGCAAGCCAGCGCCAATCAAGCCCAAACCGTCTTGTTCTTAAATATTTAGTGATAGACGTCAAATTCTAAGTTGGGATTGTCGAGTTGGTTTTGGGTGTTTAAAACCGCATTCAATATGAGATTGTAATCGCTTCTAAAGGCCAAAATATAGAGTTCTTGTAATGCCACCTGATTAAAAAATTGCTGCAGCACATGAGTTAAAAAATGATCGAAGTTTTTCTGGACTAATTTTGAATCAAAATATATCCCAATATGAGAAACCTTGAAATCTACGCAGGTTTTAACCAAACGCTGGATCCATAAAGTTTCGGTCGCTTGATCAGGTGGATTTAATAGAAAAAAAGCCGGGTTGTCTGGCTGATCGGAATCGACGTATAAAACTTCTCTATCAATCCCACTCAATCCGTCGCTCGAGCAATTTATAAAGGCTTTGGTCCGGTCGTGACTTGCAAAATTTTCGCCAGGTGAAACAGTTCCTTGAGTTTTAAATCCAATCCACAAATCACTGCGGACATCGGAAATATTTTGGATCAAACGAATTTTAACGGACTCTTTATTTGTTGTTTTTTCGATGACTGGTTCAAAAACAGATATGTGATTAGGTTTTGTATCTATTTTTTGATCGATAAAAATTTCAGTCATATATTATTCTTTCGTAAGACACTGATGTAGGATTCCATTAACAAATTTTGACGCTTCTAAAGTCCCAAATTTTTTTGCTAGTTCAATCGATTCATCTAAGATTACCTTACGAGGTGTCTCGTTGACAAGATTTTCAGCAATGGCCTGGCGAATGATAACCCGGTCGATTACCGCCATGCGAGAGATCTTCCAATTATGCGAGTTGGACGTAATCGACTCATTGATTAAAGACCAATTTGCAAATAAGAATTCGAGAATTTTTTTAGCAAAGTCTTGGGCTTCTAAGCTTGAACCTTCGCCGAAATAAGCGCAAAACTTTTCAAAACGCGGCATATCGAACGTAAATATTTTTTCGGTTTCAAGTTGATAGCAGAACTTAAACATAAGTTCACGGCCAATCGAGTGCTGATGAGGGACGGGATTTGTCATTTACAGGCCCTTAGGTTTCACTAAAAATTTTTGCCATGTGCAAACCCGCACACATGCTATCCCGGCCTTTGTTTCCACTTTTTAAACCGCTGCGATTTAAAGCTTGCTCTACGGTATCGGTGGTCAGAATTCCATTGATAATAGGAATCGAATGATTCAACGATACTTGCATCAAACCCGCTGCAGACTGTGTAGCCACGTGATCAAAGTGTGGTGTCTCTCCACGTATAATTGCTCCAAGACAAATAATAACTTGGTAAGTGTTTTTTTTAGCCAGTTTTTGCGCTGTTACAGGAATTTCGAAAGCGCCTGGAACATGCACAATATCCGTATCGCGGATGTCAATATTCGCATTTTTTGCTTCATCAAGAGCACCTTCCAAAAGCATCCGGGTGACGTATTCATTAAATTGACCGACGATAATTGCGACGCGAGGTTTAGTGTTCATAGTTATTTTCCTGATTCCATCATAATACTTTCAACAACTTCCAAGCCATAGCCACTTAGTGCTTTTAAAGGCCGCGGCGTCGACACGTGAATACGCATTTTTTCTACCCCAAGATCTTTTAAGATTTGGGCCCCGATTCCGTAAAGTCTATCGTCGGTCATTGGGTTTTCAGCTGCGTGGTCGGGACTTTTGAAAGAAAAGTGCTCGTTAGAAGCCAAATAAACAAAAACAGCTGGCTCGTCACCGGTAAGTAATTTGCGGGCATAATGCATCGAACACTGATCGCCAAACAAATCGGGTAGAGTTTTCTGGCGATGCACTCTCACATCGGCAATTCGCGAATCCATCTTGTCGAAATTAAATAAAGCCAAATGGACCAGTTGATCGACATCAGAACGATACAGTGCTGCTTTGATTTTTTTGCCGCTCCAAATAAACTCATCAAGAGTCTCGACTTTTTCGACCAAGGATTCTCGAAAAAGGCGGTATTGAATTAATTCGGCGATAGAAATAACCGGAATGTTGTGGGTGTCTGAAAATTTCTTTAAATCCCCAGCCCGAGCCATGGTGCCGTCGTCGTTCATAATTTCGCAGATCACAGAGGCTGGTTTCAGATGTGCTAATTTACATAAATCAACAGACCCTTCCGTATGACCAGAGCGTTCGAGGACCCCGCCTAATTTTGCACGGAGTGGAAAAATATGCCCGGGAACAACCACATCGTCGGGCTGTACGTTGTTATCGATGGCGGTTTTTATGGTGTGAGCTCGGTCTTGTGCTGAAATTCCGGTGGTGACACCGTGCCTGGCTTCTATGCTAACAGTAAATGCCGTGGATTTTGCGGGTTCGCGTTTTCTGGTATCGAGCATTAAAGGAAGGTTTAACTTGTCGACGAGATGCGGCTCTAAGGAAAGACAAATTAATCCACGGGCTTCTTTCGCCATAAAATTAATTTTTGCTGCAGTAACAAATTCGGCTGCAAAAACTAGATCGCCTTCATTTTCGCGATCTTCGTCGTCCACAAGTATAATCATTTCTCCACGCTGAATAATTCCTAGTGCAGCCTCGACATTTTTAAAAACTTGTTCACGATTCATAGTGTCGTAAGAGTTAGCATAATCAAGCCGAAAAAACCAAGAAAAACTAAATTATTGCACGTTATTAAAGGACTTTAATTATTCACGGCTTGCCAAAGCACTTTCTGCACGCAGCGGCCGCCGGAATATAAGTCTCGGCGATTTCGCTTGTTCCTACCTGAAAAATACACCAATTGTCGTTTTGTGCGGTGTGTTTTACCAGAGTGCCTTGGTTGTTTCTCAAAGAAAAAACGGCACCAGTGGCGGTCGCGCTGGTATCTATAGCTTCGATAACAACGGCGTAGTTTCCTTTAGAAAGAGGCGTTGCACCGGTGGCAGATTTTCCTTGCGGGGTAGTCAAAACTGGCTGAGATGGATCTGAATTACGCCAAATTTTGGTAACTCCTAAGTCATCTGTTATGACATCGTATTGAAAAGTATCGTCCGCGGTAATGGAAAAAGTCGATACGTAAAAAAGTTTATTAGAGTTTGGCACAAACGGGCAGCAAGCAAAAGTCGCGCAAGTTGTAGCCGGAAGCGGCGAAATCCATTCTGCCTGGCGGTCGCGAAAGGCATCTGATATAGCCTTCCATTCAACCGTGTGTGCCCAGGTAGTTTCAGCATTTACTGGTATATGGCAAAGTACTTCTTCGGGTTTGTAGGTTAAATTATCTAAACAAGTTGGAGACGGAGAAATTGGTGGAGTCGTGGGCTTAGCCGGCGCATCAATCGGGGCTAGCGATGGACTCGGAGCCGGAGTTGGAGATGCCGCTGCAGGGTTGTTGGAGGAGCCGGAAAAACCTTGTTTTTTGCAGTTTGATAAAGTCGAAAGTACAATCGAAAAAAATAATATATTTTTGCGCATTGGAAAATCCTTTGTTTGATTATCTTATTGTAGCGCATAATTTCAGGTTTGTGTGCTTGAGGCTAAAAAAAGCGCAACGTCGTCATATAAACGCCGGGGCGATTCGGCTAAGATTAAATGACCAATTGCAGGATAAATTTTCATAATTGAACCAGAAATTCCTTCGTGCATTTTTTCGGCCGCACCGGTCGCAATAATCTGATCCATCTGCCCGTGAATAATTAAAGTTTCACAAGAGATACTGTTTAAATCCGCCTCTAAATCTTGGACATAATCCACCGCCGCCCTTTGGGCCTTTGCGTTTTGCAAGTACCTTCCCGAGATAATCGCATTCTGGGTTTGCTTCACCATAGAATCAAACAGGGCTGCGTTGCGCAGCGGAAAATCCGGTGCAAAATAAGTTGCCAACTTTTCTCGCACTTCGACGGCATCTTCCGACCAATTTAAAGTTTGCTTTATAAACCATTTGCGGCTTGCGGTAGTTGAAATGAGGATGAGCTTTTTAACTCGTTTAGGGGCGGTTAAAGCTATGTTTAGCGCAATAAAACCGCCCATGGAAATCCCCAGAACAGAGAAAACGTCTATCTCCAAATAATCCGCAACCGCCACAACATCAGACTTTAAATCTTCTAGGGAGAATTCCGTCTCAAATTCTGTGCGACCAGAACCTCGGTTATCGATCATCACAGTCCTAATTTGCAGTTCCTTCAAAAATCTCGAGAGCATCCGAAAATCCGCGCTGGATCTGGTATGGCCATTTACCAGAAATACCGCAGGCCATGAGTTTTCGCCCAGACTGTCGAAGAAAATATTAGCGTTTGCAACTTTTAAAAACGGCATAATGTTAACTGGCTTTTGATATTTTTGCTGCATTTTCTGACTGGTATTGCCGGCGCGCTGATTTAATTTTTTCAATGAGCAAAGGGTCCAAGACTGTTTTTTGAGATGATAGCTCTTTGGACGTTACTGCAATATTGCTGTAAGCTTTTTCAAAACTAGGGTCTGCCAAATAACTTTCACAAAATGCTTCGAAACTTTTTAATAAATTGCCTTTTTTCTTCAAGGCAAGTCCAAGATTATATTTTATGAGGTGCATTTTTGCCTTGGATGCTAACACCGCCACGGCACTTTCATAAGTCGCAATCCCTTGCTCGTAAAGACCTTTGGACACGAAATTAATTCCGAGGCTGTTGTAAAACCGAGCTATTTCGTCGCCATTTTGGGTGTCCTTTAGTATTCTTGCAGCCAAAGCTAGATTACCTTCTTTAAGTGCTATTTTTCCGAGTTCATCGTCAACCTGTCTATTTTCAGGATCCATATCTGTGATTGTTTGAAGCGTTCTTTTCGCATTGTCGATCTGACCCGCATAGATAAAAGCTGAGCTTAAATTCAGTAACGCAAAAAAGTTTTGACAATTTTTTTTGACAACCATCTGAGCGTTTTCCAGGGCTTTGTCGTAGACGCCAAGCAAAGAAAAATAACGGGTTAGAGCAAAACGCGCAGGCAAGTATTGCGGATTCAGTGTGAGTGCTTCTTCGTAGTTTTGAAGAGCCAATTCCTTTTGACCTAAACCAAATTGCACTTCACCAAACAGGGTTTTTGCGCGGGCTAATCCCGGTCCTGGTTTTAAAAGTGACGCATCAAAAATCTTTAACGCTTCTGAAGCCTGATACTGCAAAGTAAAACTCTCAATTTTGCGTAGCAATTTTTCCGAGCGCGGTAGAAAATTCTCAAAATCCAAGGCTTGTTTTAAAGTGCTCCGTGCCTTTTCTTGGTCAAAAGGCCAAGTCACCGAATATTTTAAATCAAGTTCTTCGATAAGAGCTAAATCATCCGGAGAAAAACTTTTTGCGAAAAATAAACAAGGAACATGTTTTCGCGACGGTACACTCAAAACTTTCTGCAGAAAAATCATCCCCGGCATGGCGCCTAGTTCCCAACCGGTTATCACAATTTGCGGTTGATCGCGTTCACAATTTTGAATGGCATCGGCTCCAGCGCGGTAGGAGGTGATTTTTTTCACATCGAATTCACGCAGTAAATTGTCCCAAAAAAACACATTGGGTTCGGAATCATCTAGAATTAAAGCGGATTCGATTTTTTGTGACATAAATTATACCTTGCAAGATGTTTCGGCTTGCTTAGCCAAGTTCCTGATCTGACTGGGGAATAGTAATTTTCGAACGCATGGATATATATGGGATAAAACCCAATAAATTCATTAGCAAAGAGCCAACCGCATATAAGTTAAAAACATTTGCTCCGTGCTGGAGTCCGACGAGAGAATACAGTCTCTCAAAAGCAACGTGCCCAACCCCGAGACCACCCGGGGCAATGGGCACCGCTGTAACCAAAATTCCAAACGGAAAAATACTTGCAAGAAGTCCAAAATTTGGCCCGGTTTGATTGACCAATTCGTAACAATAATTCATATAAAACAAAAAAATGGACTGAATTAAAACACTCAATGCGATGGTCACCAAAATCACATAAGGCTTTTTTCGGTAGCCACGTAGAGACATATATATTTGTTTTATTTTGACAAAACCAGGTAATTTGGCGCTAAATATTCTTATAAAAGGATCTTTTTCGTCTGCATGAGGCGAATAAACAACTGTTAAAAAAACGCACACACCTAAGATAATAAAAAACAAAAAGCTCATCAGACTCTTGGTGGCGGCGTGCGACCATAAAATTGTGAAATTAAATAAACAAGCTAAAAGTCCCATCAGAAATAGTCCAATCAGCCCGACAATTCTATCAAGCAAGACAGAAAGCATGGCTGGAGTTTTTTTTGATTGATTCTGATGTTTAACAATATAAATCGCCTTGATGATATCCCCGCTTACCGCACCTGGCATGGTTGTATTAAAGAAAAAACCTATCAACTGCAATTTTAAGATCATGTAAAAAGGCGTCGTAATTCCGCTGCCTTTTAATAATAAATACCAGCGAAAACCGCCAAGAAGCAAAGCCGCAACAAACCAAGTTCCAAATGTTGCAGCCAAAAAATAAGGATTTGCAAAATATTGTGGAAAATCTTCCAAGTGCAACTTGTCGTCTTTTACCATCCAAAATAGCAAGCCAAATACAATAAATATTTTTGCGAGTGAAAAAAGAATTTTTCGACTATGTTTAAGCATTCTGCAATAGTACCAAAAAATAGGTGAGGTTTTGAATAAATATTTTTCCGTACAGTCAGTTGCTACTAAAGATGGAACATTTACTATTCCCCATCCAGAGCACGGTCAGCATTATCACACTCTCCAAGGCGCGAAATACGAATCCCTTGCTTTGTATGTTGAGCAAAGTGGCTTTAGTGCAAAAATTCGAGGTGCTGAAAAAACGGCCGTTTTAGATGTGGGTCTTGGACTTGGCTACAACGCTTTGACAACCATCGAGACATGGTTTGGAGAGTCCAGTCCCTCTGATTTAAATCTTTGCTCGTTAGAAATTGACCAGGAACTTTTTTTGGCGCTGCTAACCGCCAGGGCGCCGTGGCAAGTAAATTGGCCAAAGCTTTGGTTGGAATGGGTTCAATCGGTGCAAAAACAAGAGCTATTTTATTTTTGTGAAATTTCTCATCCCATTTCTTGCGCATTATGTACTTGGGAGATTTGGATCGGTGATGGCCTCGAATGGGTACAAAATCAAGCCACAGAAAAAGATTTTAAATTTATTTGGCAGGATCCTTTTACGCCGGAACTGAATCCACGCCTATGGAGTGCGGAATTTTTTGCGGCGCTTAAAAAAATTGTCAGCTTAGACGTTGTTCTATTAAGTTATAGTGTGGCGCGGGTGGTTAAAGACGCACTCCAACAGGCCGGATGGACTTTCCAAGTTATACGGGGTAAAAAACTTCACAAAGATTGGCTTAAAGCTTGGTTGATAAATTCGTAATTCCTTTCTAACATGAAAAGATATGGAACAATTCGATACGATTATTGTGGGCGGAGGTCTTAGCGGAATTTTAACTGCGGCTAAAATTCAGCAAAAAAACCCGGCGCTAAAAATGGCACTTCTCGAAGCTGATCGAGCTTTGGGTGGACGTTTGACATCGTTAGATAAGCAACAGCGGCCATGGGCGTATGGCTTTTGTTATCTTCATAAAGCGCTTTTTGAATTTATAGATTCTATTGTAAAAGACGACCCTGCTGGCGAAGATTTAAAAAGTTTTTGTCCAAGAAAATTGCAAAAATTTAGTATTCTTGCGGGCGGCAAACAGTCGGAATTTCTGGCCGGGGATTTTTTGTCGCAAAAATCGTTTAAAGCCTTTGGCGGTGTCACGGCAGCCAAAGAGTGGCCAGAAATCGAAAAATTGTTTGCCGAGAAAAGTATTGAAGAAAAAGATTTTAATCATATTTTTCCCATTTCTAAAAAAAGTTCCAGTGCGATGGTTTTGGAATCATATGCCAGGTTCATAGGTCTTTCGGACTTTTGGCATGCAACTCCGCAGATATTTACCGCCCGGTCCCAGGAATTGTCTGATGGCATGCACTGTGGCCCATGGGAAAAACCTTTAACGGAAATTGTGCGGCGTTTTGGCTTGGGGTTTGAACTAACGACCGACTGCTATGTCGTTTCTGCGAACTTTTCGGAAGTTCATAAAAAATGGCACCTCAAAACCCAAAAAGGAGAATTTTCTTCGGACAAATTAATTGTTGCGCAGTCGCCCTGGCAAGCCTTGACCTGGCTT
The DNA here is from genome assembly GCA_043757325.1 of bacterium. Lineage (GTDB taxonomy): Bacteria > Bdellovibrionota_B > Oligoflexia > Oligoflexales > RGVZ01 > JAYVPO01. The sequence continues at coordinate 43,209 of JAYVPO010000150.1, read as the reverse complement.
ACAAAAGCCACCTGGCCCACAGCCTTTTTAAATCTTGCCAACAAATCCAAACCTGTAAGTACTGTTTGCGTGAGTTATGAAGCTAGAAACATACCGCCAGACTTAGCTGATATTACGCTGATACCATCGGAAGATACCTGTGCTGTATATGATCATGATGGGCATATCATTTTTCAATCGCACATTGATTTTGAAATGTCTCTTCAGGCACCTAACGTTATGAAATCAGTAAAATCATTGCACAGGGCGGCCAAGAAATTCGCATCTGCAAGTGCAGGGCTTGAGTTGGCTAACGAACATATTGCTTTAGTACCCGTGGGATGGGCTCTTTCGGCCACAGCGCATGACCGCAAATACTTTGAAAAATTAGATTTGACAAAACTGCAACAAAACCATCTTATGTTTGTTGGTGACGCCTATGGTCGCAGTCTGCATGGTGATAGCAATATTCTAGAATCCATAGAAAGCGCCTTAAAAATTATAAATTGAAAGCTTCGCGTAGAATCAGATGAATAAAGCAAAAATTCTTGACGGCACAAAATTAAGTGCCGCCAAAAAAGAAGACATTAAAATAAAAATCGAACTAGCGGTACAAACCAGCGGTAAAAGACCTTGTCTTGCGGTATTGTTAGTTGGTGATGACCCGGCAAGCCAGGTGTATGTTAATCACAAAGAACGTGCTTGTTCGAGCGTTGGAATCGTCAGCAAAACTTTCCGTCTACCGACTTCTATTTCGCAAAAAGAACTTTTAAAAATTATCGATGAATTAAATTTAGATCCTGATGTACACGGTATTTTGCCACAACTTCCGATGCCGTTTCATATCGAGAAAGAACGCGTTATTTTTGCAATTAATCCGGCCAAAGATGTGGACGGTCTGACCCCGACAAATCAAGGACTTCTTCAATGGAATGGTGCCGGGCTTTTTCCGTGTACGCCGCGCGGAGTTGTTGAACTTTTAAAATCTTATGAAATAAAAATAGAAGGCGCCCAAGCAAGTGTTTTAGGTCGCAGTGTTCTAGTTGGCTCTCCAGTGGCAACGATGCTAAGCCACTTAGGGGCCACAGTCGTTATGATCCATAAAAAAACGCGGAATGCTCAAGAATTATGTTTAAATTCTGATATTATCGTTTCGGCAACCGGGGTGAAACATTTAGTCAAAAAAACTTGGGTAAAAAAAGACGCAGTGGTTGTGGATGTTGGAATTCACCGAGAAGAGTCGGGAAAACTAACTGGAGATGTGGCATTTCCAGAAGTTTCCGAAGTCGCCTCGTGGATTACACCGGTACCTGGGGGTGTTGGTCCGATGACTATTGCTATGCTTTTAGAAAATTGCTTTAAAGCCTATCAGATGCAAAACCCATAATTTTTACTTTTTCATTTTTGCATTTTTTATTTCGAAGCGGCTTAAATACTTTCCATAGTGTTCCGATTCTAATTTTTCAACTGGAATAAAACGCAGCGAGGCTGAGTTTATACAATATCTTAAACCGGTTGGTTTTGGGCCGTCATCGAACACATGTCCCAAATGTGAATTAGCTAATTTAGACCGCACTTCCGTTCGCAAACCTAAGCCCATTCCGTCTTTTTTTGTGATGATAGATTCGGCTTCCAAAGGTTGCGAAAAACTTGGCCACCCGGTACCGGAATCATACTTATCTTGAGAGCTAAATAAAGGCTCTCCCGACACAACGTCTACATATATTCCAGAATGTTTTTCATTCCAATAAAGATTTTTAAATGGCGGCTCAGTGCCTTCTTTTTGAGTGATTTCAAACTGTACGTCTGTAAGCTTGCTTTTTAAAACTTTTTCCGGCGGTTTTTTGAATTCAACCCATGATTCTGCCGCAAAAACTGTAGAATTCATAAAAAAAGTAAAAATAACTGATTTTATTTGCATGTGTTTCCGATCCTTTTCTTCAAGAACATTAGCCTACTACAACAAGTTTACCATTAAATAGCGTCCGATCAATATGCGTTCCTTGAATACACACTTTTGCACTTACAAGGCTCAATAATCCATTGCTTTGAAAAGTACTGCTGGAAACAGGTCGCCGTTAAAAGTATTTAAATCAAAATTTCCCGCGCATTGTCTTTTCTCCCCTCTTGGAGCATGGTTTGATGAATTAGGGTAAAAAATTCCTCCAGAAAGATGGGAGTAATATTCTTTACAAGATTTAAATTCCCGAAGATCGTTTCTGGATTTTGCTAAATCTAGTATTAAAAAAATACTAACAAAAATAGCAAATAACGACTTTTGCAACGTGCTAGCTGGTTTCTCTGCATAAATAAAAAAAACCGGCAGATAAAAAACCAAAGCCACAGCCAGATAATGTACTGAAGATTTATAAATCAAACTTGGTAACAATAACAAAGCGAAAATAAATAAAAGAAAGCGCGGGAAATCTTGCATTAAACTTTTTCTAATTTTAATGAATAGATAAAAGGTTAACAAAGCAATAATGACATTTGTCAAATAAACTCCACTATCATACCACTCAGTAGCTCCTCCAAAAAAAAGACTGCGACTAAAAATCACATGAATATATTCAGACATTACGGTTTCAATCGAATTGATAATCCCACTTGAAAGTTTTGTACTTTTCTCTCCAAATAAATAATCTACCCAGAATTTGATAAAAAATGTTTTATTTATGGGAATAAAAAACAAAAAAGTGGAGGCGATTACAGCGACTAAAGAAACGATAGAGTCAGTGATTTTTCGTCGAAATAGACAGATCAAAACAGGTAGTGGCAAAAATAAAATCGTGGTATGGATTTTGGTGGAAACCGCTCCTCCAATACAGATTGAGGCGAGAATGATTAGAAGAAGACGAAAAAAATTATTTTCATTCCGAAGGTTCTTATCGTATTTTATTAGAAATATATAGGCGCCGGCCAGAAAGATCATCACCAGCGATTCAGGAAAAATAGCTGTTGCAATAAACCAAACCGGGAAACTCAACAGAAAAAACAATTCCAACATTTTGGCGTTGTGGATCTTAAGCGCAATAGCCATTCGCGATGACATTAAAGTGGCCGTTGCAAATATACAAAAACCCAAAAATAGTTTTACAGTCAAAATGACAAAAGGTAATACTCGAGCATAAGCTTCCAAAGAGCCGTAAGATGTTCCTGAGAAAAACGAAAAGACATGGGAAAACAACCAATTTATACTCGCGATTAAGATCAAAAGCGGAGCGCCAGGGTGACCGACGTAAGAAGATTCTCCTGTGTTAATAACACTCCAAGCGCCAGCGATATACTGCATTCCCGGGTCCCAAAAAAGGCCAGCGATTTTAACACCGCCAATTTTAACGACCCAACCTCCCATAAGCGAGAGATAAGAGCAGATGGCAAATACTAAAATCCAAAGTAATCTAAAAGTTTTAAAATTTAATAGCCCGCGGGAAATACTCATTTTAATTTGCTAGTCGATTAATAATTTTTAAAGGGCCAAATCTGAGTTTTAGCCCACCAAGCATAGTCATTGCAAATAATACTAATCCATGTCGAAAACGAAGAATATTGGTGGTTCCATATGTTCTCGACTTGTAATGAACGTGTACATTCATAACCCCAAGCCCAAGTTGAGCGGAAAAAAACAATAAATCAAAATCGCCAAACGGGTCAATTTCTCCAAAGTCTGAGCGCCACCGCTGCATTCTTTCAAAGTCATCTTTACAAAATAATTTTGTTCCACACAGAGAATCAGTGAGTTCTGTTTCCAGAACTAAAGACAGAGTTTTTGCAAAAAATATATTACCTAACCAATTTAAAAAACGCATTGCACCGTCTTCCATTGGATACAAAAGTCGACTTCCGTTTATAAAATCCGCATGTCCGTTAGCGTAAGCTTCGTAAAAACGCTTTAAATCCTCCGGTGGGACTGTGATGTCAGCATCCGATATCACAATGATTTCTGATGTGCTTTTTTCAACACCCAAACGCACCGCATCGGCTTTACCAACCCCAGTTTGCTGCCAATGTTGAACTTTCCAAAGACCTTTATATTCACTTGCGGCGATTTGAATTTCCTTCCAAGTTTCGTCTTTTGAGTGACCTTCGACAAAAACGACTTCCAAATTTACCCCAGGAATATGAGGCAATCTTTCTAGTTGGGGTCGGATATTTTTTTCTTCGTTTCGGGCGGGAACAATCACGGAAAGCGAAGGCATCGAGGGAGATTTTTTTAAGGGCCTTAAAACAACAACGCAGGCTATGGAAAACCACCTCAAAAATGGCAAACCGGCGATCAGCGCATTTAGAAGATTTCCTAGGCCCAATAGACTCCAAGGAACGGCCACAATAGGCCGCGTTCGTACAACCTCAAATTGGTGAAGCTTGGCAATCTGTCGTAACGACGCATTGGTTAAAAAAACTTTGGGTTGACCTTGGTTTTTGGTTTGTAAAAAACCTACTACAAAATAAACCCACCTTAGATAAGGATTAAAGCAGATCGCAACGATACGGTCCCGTCGAGTTAAACGCTCATAAATTCCAGATAGTTGATCTTCAAAATCCAAGTCATAATTCAAATGCCCTTCCATTAAAATCACACGGCGATTGCTAGCAGAAGCTGTCGTCGAATTGGCTATTTCATGATATTCGGTCGCTATTTGTTTGCAGGGATTATCAATATATTCAGACACATGGGTATTTACTTTAGACGACGGCCGCCAAATAATAATCTGATCGTACCATTTTGTAAGACGAGAAACTTCGCTTGCAATATATCGGTGAAAAAAAGTTTGACTCAAAGGTATTCCCTATTAACGGCTGATTGTAACAATGGATTTAGGTTAGGCTCAATCGTAAATTTTTTTGTGCATAAAAATCCCTTTCAAATTACATTGGATTTGCGGGCTATTACATGTTATGAAACCGGATCTGTTTTTAAATGGCACAGAATTTTCAAAAGGAAAAGTTATGACTGATCGACTTGTTGTTAAGCCTTATATTGATCCTAAAAAAACGATTCCAGAATTGACGATTGCGCCGATTATTATGGGTATTTTCCTGGGGATTGTGTTTGGTGCTTCGTCATTATTTCTAGCTTTGAAAGTCGGAATGACTGTAAGTGCATCCATCCCGGTTGCGGTATTGTCCATTACTCTGTTTCGCTACTTTTCGAAAATTTTTGGCTTCCGACAGACAACTATCCTCGAAAATAATATCGTTCAAACAACAGGTTCGGCAGGCGAATCCATCGCTTTTGGTGTCGCAGTCACGATGCCTGCGTTGTTGATACTTGGGTACGACATGGACACAACCCGCATTATGGTTGTGGCAGTTCTCGGTGGACTTCTCGGAGTACTGATGATGATTCCGTTGCGCCATGCGTTAATAGTTGATGGCCATGGGGAACTCAAATTTCCTGAAGGAACTGCTTGTGCCAATGTTTTAATTGCCGGGGAAACAGGTGGAACCAATGCCAAGACAGTTTTCGGTGGGTTTTTTGTTGGTTTAATTTATAAAATATTAAATTTGGGCACAAAACTTTGGAATGATATTCCGTCGAAAGCGATTTCAGGGTTTAAAGGCGCTGAAGCCTCTGTCGAAGTTTCGCCAGAGCTACTCGGAGTTGGTTATATTATCGGACCACGGATTGCTAGTATTATGGTTGCGGGAGGTGTTCTGTCGAGTTTTGTTTTTATCCCAATGATTAAACTTTTTGGTGATGGGTTGACTGCGCCGCTTTTTCCTGGGACCAAACTTATTTCCGAAATGGCGGCACATGACGTCTGGCGATCTTACATTTTATATATCGGCGCAGGCGCAGTAGCTGCAGCGGGAATAATTAGTCTTATCCAAAACTTGCCGGTTATTATCCGAGGAGCCCGGGCGGGTTTTGCTGGACTATCTAACGCTTCGGGCAAGGCCGTTGCGAAAATTCTTCGCACGGAGCAAGATATTCCGATGATCTATGTGGGCTTGGGTTGTCTCCTATTAATCGCAATTATCACGTTGACTCCATCTTTACATATGAATGTCCTGGGAGCATTATTGATTCTGGTTTTTGGGTTTTTATTTGTTACGGTTAGCTCACGACTGACCGGAGAAATTGGGTCATCTTCAAATCCTATTTCCGGAATGACGGTTGCAACTTTATTAGTCACTAGTTTGGTGTTTTTACTACTCGGTTGGGTGTCTCCTCATGACCGCATAACGGCCCTAAGTGTTGCGGCTATCGTCTGTATAGCATCTTCAAATGGCGGAACCACAGCCCAAGATCTAAAAACGGGCCATCTGGTAGGCGCAACGCCTAAGTACCAGCAAATTGGAATTTTAATTGGCGCCCTTACTTCGGCTTTGGTTATTGGATATACGTTAAATCTATTAAACGATGCATCCACGGTTTACTCAAAAAAAGATTTACCCCAAGTAGTTGTGCCAAGCGCTCAGCAATTAGCTGAAAAACAGTCGGTCCAAGATCCAAGTTACAAAGATGACAAAAATTCCTACCGGGTTTTGTGGATTGGCCAAACCGGTGGCGAGGGTGTTTTAGAGAAAGTCCCGGCTGGAAAATACTTAGTCGATGATGCCGGAAAATTCCAGTATAAAGTCGATCCAGGAATTAACGGCAGTTTGAAACAGCGAGACAACGGCTCCTCGGTGCAAAAATATGAAGCACCAAAAGCCCGATTGATGTCTCTAATCATCGACGGAATTTTGTCCCAAAAACTACCTTGGGGACTGGTTCTACTTGGAGCTTTTATGGCTTTAGTGCTTGAACTTTGCGGGATTTCAGCACTACCTTTTGCGGTAGGTGTTTATCTTCCCCTATCGGCTTCGACACCGATTTTTGCTGGTGGCGCCTTGCGTTGGATTGTGGATTTTAAAAAGCGCCGCGACGGAAAAAAAGAATCAGCCGAAAATGAAGATTCCGGACCCGGAGTTTTGTACGCCTCAGGACTTATCGCTGGGGGATCTATCGCGGGAATTGGGGTGGCGTTGCTGTCAATCTATCCAAACTTCGGCGAGACCCTTGGATTTGGGGCAAGGATACCAGGCTTGGCTGAAAATAATGTTATCCCTGTTTTAGCTTTTCTAGCTTTGATGACCGTTCTTGGAATTGTGGGTAGCAAAGGTCGTCCGGCGGTATAGAATTGTTTGGAATTTTTGTTTACTGGTACCAAATCTATACCAACCGGTATATTTTTGTTACCAGATGATCTAGGTTTCGAGAGCTAATTCCTTGTTCTGTGGTTATTTCGCCTTGGCATTTAAGTTGCAAGGACTTATGTGACTGGGAAGAAAAAAACAAAGCCAAAAGGGGATGGAATTATTATGGAAATGCTACAACTACTAGATACCGAAAACTGCAAAGTAGAGCTTGCTCCAGGTCTAGTGATGAGTGAAATGGAAAAGCTCATTATTCTTTCGACTTTGCGAACTCAAAGCTTTAACCGAACTCATGCGGCTAAAATGCTAGGGATTGGCATAAGAACTTTGCAACGCAAACTTCGTCAGTATGAAAGTCAGGGTTATCAAATTATCCAGCCGCTTGTATCGCACCTTGCAAGCTGAATTTTCTTTGTGTTACCTTGATTTGTAAACAAAACAAGGTTGGCATCAATGAAAATAGTTCTTTCGATTTTTTTCTTAACGTTTAGTTTCTTGAAATCATCTTGGGCTGCGCCGCTTGCTTCACATACAGTGATCTACGGCACCGGTAAGAAATTCGAAGGCTACGTGGCTGAACCAAAAGTTATTAAAAACAAACTTCCTGCGATTTTAGTTATACACAACTGGATGGGAATTACCGAAGAGACAAAAAAGCAGGTAAATCGCTTGGCTGAACTTGGTTACGTTGTGTTTGCGGCTGATATTTACGGCCAAGGCCAGCGTCCGAAAGACACCAAAGAAGCTGGCCAGTGGGCCACTAAGTACAAAACCGATCGCAAACTTTTCCGTGAGCATTTAAATACGGCACTAAATGAGCTGCTAGCTCAAAAAAATGCCGATAAATCAAAAATTGCTGCCGCCGGATACTGTTTTGGTGGCACCGGAGTTTTGGAGCTTGCAAGAAGTGGTGCAGATATTTTAGGCGTAATAAGTTTTCATGGTGGGCTTGATAGTCCCAAACCTGAAGATGGTAAAAATATAAAAGCAAAAGTTCTCGCCTTGCACGGCGCCGTAGATCCGTATGTTGCCGAAAAGGATGTGAGTGCTTTTGAGACCGAAATGAAAAATTACAAGATTGACTACCAACTTATTAAATATGGCAACACAGTGCATTCGTTTACCGAGAAGGCGGCAGGGGATGACCTAAGTAAAGGCGCAGCTTACAATGAGTCTTCCGACGTCAGATCTTTTGCTGCGGCCAAGAATTTTTTAAGTGAAATATTTTAAAAGAAATATTGCAAAATAAATTATACTTAAAAATAAATGGTTCTAAAATTTTAACGGCATGAAAAACCTGCTAAAGCCTACAGTAATAAATCTTCTAAAGTTTTTATTGGTCGCGGCGCTTCTATGTTACATGCTGAAAAGCGGCAAGCTTGACCTCGAGGAAATCCCCCGCTCGTTTAGCAATCCACTTTTTCTGTTGGCCTCGTTTTCGGTTTGGTTTTTAGGATCCATTCTTTTTGGATCTTTGCGGTGGTACTTACTGCTATCAGGCGCAGATATTAACGTTCCTTTTTTAGGCACTATGCGGCTGCAAGCTATTGGTTCTTTTTTCAATGTTGCTATGCCAGGATCCGTAAGCGGTGACATCGTTAAAGCTTTTTACGTTTTAAAAAGTCATAATACCCAAAAATCACTTGTAACCTTGACTTTATTTCTCGACCGAATCACCGGTGCCATGGGGCTTTTTCTGGTAGGATTGATCGCTTGTTTTTTTAATTTTAATTTTCTCTGGTTAAGCCCCACCACCCAGAATTTTGTTATATTTTTGTCTTTTATTGTGCTTGGTGTTGGCCTTTTCTTAGGAATCGTTTACTCACCTCACGATGACAAAAAAGATTTATTTCTCAAAATTCTTGATTCTAACTTTTTTGGATTTTCACTGCTTAAGAAATTTTACATCGCACTGCGTAGCTACAGGAAAAAACCTTTGATACTATTTTCTGCAATTATAATAAGTGTGCTTATTCAATTTCTTTTTCTTGTGTACACCTGGTTTATTGCGGCGGTTATTTTGCACCAAAAAGCGCCTTTTGGGGTCGTAGCGAGTGTCTATCCTTTCGCGATTTTGACTACCGCGATACCTCTCGCCCCAGGCGGCATAGGCGTCGGACATGTAGCTTTTGAGCGACTTTTTGAGTTGGTGGGAATTGCCAAAGGCGCCGTCGTATTTAATTTCCTATTTCTCGGCCCGTTATTTTTTAATCTACTGGGTTTTATTCCCTACGTTTTTACCAAGACCAAAGTCACAAAGGATAATCTGCATAAAACTTTAGGTGATAATTTTTAAATGTAAAATATATCATTGGCACTTTGGAGGAACTGTTACGTGACAGCAAGTATTCAGATTAAAAAGCTTTTAGCTTTTTGTGCGATCGTTTTTAGTTTAACCGCAGCCATTCGCATTGCAGACTGGCGAGGTTACCGATCTGTCCAAACCCGTTTTGATTGGGTCACGGGTGACGCCAACGCTTACCAGGGTCGTGCTATTCGGTTTATCGAAACAGACGATTCCATGGCCAAACAGTATGAAAACTCACTAAATTTAGGACGCCCGCTTTTTATAGTTTATTACGCGACGTTTTTTAAATTATTTGGCTATAACTGTGATTTTCAAATGTCGCTTTTTCACATTCTTTTGACCGCATTCGCTCAAGCTCTGTTGCTTTATGCGGTTTTTAGGCGGGGCTTCGTTTGTTTTAATCGCTGGACTGCGTTGGGAAGTTTATTCCTTGTGGCTTTTAATCCGCTCATCATGTTCCACGCACCGTTTAATACTACCGATGGCTTTTCCTTAAGTCTTCTCAGTATATTTTTAGCAACTATCATTCTTTTACAGCAGGATTTAAGTAAACTTTGGCTGACGGTGGTATTTGCAGTTATTTTTCATGTGCGCGAGGTCACAGCTTTGACCTTTGTAGCCTATGTGGCAGCGGTTTTTTTAACAGAAAAAAATTTTTTAAATGTTGTGAAGCGCATGGGCTTATTTATAGTTCTTATCGCACCGTGGTATATTTATCTTTTAAGCTCGCCTGATTTTCCACTGGCCGAACGCGATCCTTTTGAAGCACTTACTGCCCTTATCAAGTACCGCGCAGAAGTGTCTGGAGTCGATGCGGCACCATTTTTTATTCGTTATGCCACAAACCTTTTCTCCCCATGGCGAGGACATTTAGGTGTTTTTATAAGCGACTCAGGAAAACTCGACGGTCACGCATTCCTCTCTATTCCGTATTACGTTGCAATGTATTTTTTTGCCGGCGCCGGAATCTGGGCTCTTTTAAAAAAGAAAATTGTTCTAAACGAAAAATGGAGATGGTTTTTCATTTTTAATGTTGGGATTTACGCAGTATTTCACACCATAATCGGCTCGCTAACTTATATGAGAGATCGCATGCTCAGTGAATATATTTGGATTGTGCTAGCGGTGTTTGGGGTCTATTTTATTTTCAGTAAGTTGCGTTCGTCTGATTTCCAAACAGTAGCCGTAGACTCCAATCGGAATGAGCCAATCTAAGAAATAGGCAGCCTTTGCAAATAAGCTAACAGCCCACAATAAAATCCAATTTTTAAGTGTTGGGTCGTTTTTGGACAAAAACCGCTCCGTGTGCTCCGTGCTATCTGCGGTTTCCTTTGAAAAAAAGTCGATAAATGTTTGGGCTGCAATTCCAAAGAAGCGGCAGTAAACATGTGTTGCGACGTTAAAGCCTGAACTTTCAAAAAATCGCACAAGAAGCGAGTGCGAAATCTGGGATTGATGGTCAGCTGTTCCATCGACTCGAAGGCGCGCTCGCAGTCTGGTTAGTTTGTCTACGCGGTCCGTATCGACGATGCTCGTCAATATCATTCTTCCGTTAGCGTTGATACTTTGGATGAGTGACTGCAAAAAAATTTCGAATTGAGGAATATAATAAATTACTTCCACCAGGAAAATATGATCAAAAGTTGTGGTCGTATTTTTTGCGTAATCTTGCGCCGTGCTTACCACAAAATCACCTCGCAAAAGAGTTTTTGCTGCAGTGATGCGGGTTTCGAGATTATCGACAAAGGTCCAATGTCCCGACTGCGCATAATAATAAGCAAGAGCGCCTTTACCGGTACCAAGGTCGAGGCATTTTTCATTTTTTGCAATCGACCGAGAGATTTTTTTTAAAATCCGATAGCGAGCATATTTTGTCGGACCTGAACGCGCAAATGCCAGATTGTATTTACTTAAAGACATGATTTGCGCCTGTGGAATGACACTTTATGACCTTAAACCGCACTTTTTATTCCTGTCTTCAGTCTCTTCATAATGAATGTAACGTTAGCTCCAAAGTTTGGCTAAAAACGCTTGCTGCACACGCGGGCGAAATTTTAAATTCTTTGATGACTTTAAAAATACTAAACCTTCAAAAAAAAGAAACTGGCTTAAAATTAAAACAATTCCCGTAAAACTTAGCTTGGTCCAACTAGCAAGATTAAAATTGGCCGCCAAGATTGAAATTAAAAAAACGTGAAGTATACAAGGATAGAAAGTATAGCGAAAAATTTCTTTCAAAAAATTCCTAACGTTGATCTTCAAATCCTTTAAGCAATCTCGCACGAGATAACCGCAAGAGATGGTACCACACAGAAACAACGCTAAAATAAGCCCTTTAAGCTGAAATTTTTGAAATAAAATCCAGCCAAGAATTACCGCGCAGAAAGTTTCTCCTAGAAAAACCACCGACAGTTTACTAAAATTTCCTTTCGCCATTGCAAAGACCAATAGACCACTTGTTAATAACCGAATTTGCAGAATCCCTGCTAGCAATAATAAAAGCACATGACCATAAAAATAATGCTCGCCAAGCCACACCCTGAGAAAACCTTCGGTCATAAAAACAACGCATACTCCCACAAATATTCCAGCTCGGGTTAAAATTTTTACCAGTGCCAGAAAAATTTTTTGCTGTTTTTCGATGTCGTCTGTGACTTCACTCACCGACGGAAAAAGGGAAAAAGCCAGCTTGGAAATATAACTCGGAAAGATTTCGGGAATTTTACTATGAACGCTCAATATAGTATTCAAGGCCGGGGTTCCCATAAAACCTAACAAGACTCGGGGATAATTGATCTTGATTTGCTCAGCAAAACGAATACCGAAATAATGTTTGCAATAGTCGAAAATTTCCAAAATTCGCGTTTTTGAAATTAATTTTAAAGAAAACGTGTATTGAGGAAACCGCCATTTTGTAATCCAAACAAGACTCGTTTCAAAGATAATCGTAGCCAAGAGAAATCCTAAACCAAAAGAGCGCAAACCATATCCTGATTTAAGCAAACAAAATGTAAAAACAACCGCGCTCAAATTTATGCCGTTACTGACGATATTAATCGTGACCAAGTTTCGCCTACTTGCCAAAATAGCTCGGTAAGAATTACATACTACAGAATAACAAAAAGCCACAATTAAGGCCGCAAATGTAAGAGTTACATCCGAGCTCAAAATCTCGTCACGTGTAAAATAAAAACACACAAACCCCGAGACGAGTAGAAGAACAGAGCACAGAAATTGTATGAAAAAACAATTTGCAAAATAGCTTTGACTTATACTTTCGCCTTTAACTTGTTTTGGATCGGCAAGGACTTTTATTAAATGAAGCCAAGCTCCCGGTTCCACCGTCATAAGAAGCCCAACAAAACCAGCGATGGCTAGCCAAGTGCCGTAAGTGTTAATCGAAACAAAGGTTAAATAAATGGGGATACTCAGAAAATTTATTATGATGACTAAGGAACTTAAACTAACTTCCAAAGCATAAGACGTAGCAATGAGCTTTTTTCTATTCATTTGAATAAAAGTATCTCCTAATTAAAACATCCAGAACATAGATTTTCATTTAGAGTAGTCTAAATAATATACACGATGATAAAACGACTGTTGCGAGAAGGCCGTTTTTTCTGCTACAAATCTGTTCCTGGTTAATGTCGTGGGAAAAGCCGTGAGGCAAAGGGGCGAGGGCAACAGAATTAAACATACGGAGTTTTTGCGCCTATGAAAGCACCCCTGCGAATTGGATTTATCGGTTCTGGTTTTATTAGTAAATTTCATGCCAAAGCAATTGCTCAATGTCGTGATATTGAAATCACTGCAGTCTACACACGCTCGGGTGGGTCTGAATTTGTCGATTTGTGTCGCGAATTGGGTGTTGGAGAAGTTCGCTCATGCAAAACGATAAAAGAACTTTGCGATTACGTTGACGCAGTTGCCATTTATGCCCCCAATGATTTTCGCATCGAGCATTTGCAAGAAATCGCAGCTGCTAAAAAAGCCGGGGCAGCCGTTGTTGGAGTTATAACGGAAAAGCCGTTAGCACGTACCATCAAAGAAGGTCGCAAAATTCTAGAAATTATTCAATCTGCGGGTCTTAAAACTGCTTACTTTGAAAATCAAATTTATATGAACACGATTCAGGCTCAACGCACGCAATTGATTCCTATGATGAATAAGATGGGTCCTCTATCACTTGTTCGAAGTTCGGAAGAACACGGAGGTCCCCATAATGCTTGGTTCTGGGATCCCAAAATGCAAGGTGGCGGGGTTTTGTCAGATATGGGCTGCCATAGTATTGCCGTTGGATGGTATCTATTAACTCCCCCTGGCAAAAAGCTTGATTTTCTGCGACCGATATCTGTCACTTGCAATGTGGCTTGTTTAAAATGGGGCAAAAAGCCTTGGGCTGATGAATTGCAGAGTAAATTCGGTGTGGATTTTGCAAAAACTCCGGCGGAAGATTTTGCAACAGGAGTTATCACTTTCGAAAATCCCGAAACAAAAGAACGGTCGATGGCGCAGTTTACGGATTCTTGGATGTATGAAAAACAAGGTTTACGTCTATTGATGGACGGCACGGGTCCTGGCTATGCATTCGAACTTAATACACTCATTTCACCGCTACAAATTTTTATTTCGGATAAATGTGCTGAAGCTATTGGTGATTCGGAGTTAGCATTGGAAAAATCCACTTCTTCTCGTGGGTTGCTTACGGTACAAGCAAATGAAGCTGATCTTTATGGCTACACCGACGAAAACCGCGACGCGGCACTTGCGTTTAGCCGTGGACAAAACGCGCTGTTGGATTTTAATTTTGGTTTCGAAATTACCAGACTTGTTTTGGCAAGCTACTTTTCGGCAGAAAAAAAACAGACTATTGATCTGACGGATGCAAAAACGTTAGCCGAGCTCGAAAGCTATGTGCCACTTATTCAGCAGGGCCGTGGTCGCGAAGTGCTGTTTTAGGATCGCTTCAAGGTCATAGCCCTTTTAAAAAAAATAGAAAAATAGGACTTTTTAAGTTTTGACACCTCGAATCAGCCTAAAAAATATCACTAAAACTTTTGGAATCAATCCGGTTCTGAATGATATTTCTGTGGAATTTTTTCCTGGCGAAATCGTGGGTCTACTTGGGGCAAACGGCGCCGGTAAGTCGACTTTAATGAAAGTTCTTACTGGAATTTATGCCCCAACTTCTGGAGAAATTTATTTTTACGGCAAAAAGTTCTCCCAGGTAAGCTCGCGTATCACCGACGCCCAAGGGATTCATCTTATACCGCAAGAATTAGGCCTGGTTCCTTCGTTATCAGCCGTACAAAATATTATATTAGGTCACGAAGATGAAGTTTTGGGTTTTATAAAAACCAAATTGATCGAAGAAAAAATTACCCAACTTGTACAATCTTTTGAGGTTGAAATTAACCTTTTCACCCCAGTAGAAAACTTAGCTTCTGGTGCGCAACAAATCATAGCTATCGTACGTGCGCTTTTGCGCAGAAATTCTCGGGTGTTGATTTTTGATGAACCCACCGCAATGCTTACCGATACGGAAGCCAAAAAACTTCAGGATATCGTGCTTTCTTTGTCAAATTCGGGAATGACAATTATTTATATTAGCCACCGCCTCGATGAAATTGACGCACTTTGTAGTCGTTTAGTCATTCTTCGCGGAGGCAAAGTAGCCTACGATGGGCCGAGCAAAAGCTTAAACAGAGATCAATCCATCGGACATATGGTTGGCGTTTCTGCAGACATTAAAAGCTTTGAAGTCGCAACTAAAAAACCTTTGCGATCCACCAAAGAAATTTTGCTTTCCGCTCACAATCTTTCAACATCGCGTTTAAAAAATGCGAATTTTGTTCTTCAACGAGGCGAAATACTAGGAGTCATTGGGTTGGTTGGTGGAGGTCGAAGTGAACTTCTTCATGCGGTTGCAGGAATCGATTTGCCAGTTGACGGTGAAGTTCGGATCGGAGAAAAAATTGTAACCGCCAAAGGGGTTTCAGAGTTTGAGCAATTTGGTGTTTACTTATCGCCAGAAGACCGAAGGCGACATGGTTTGTTTTTGGATCAAACCATAGGATTTAATTGTTTAATAAGAAACTTCGAGCCCTGGATAAAATATGGTTTTTTTGTGAAATCCGCCTTCCGGGAATCGTTTGATCGCGCCAAAGGGCATCTCGGTGTAAAAGCATCAGGGCCCGGACAGATGGCAAACTCCTTGTCAGGCGGCAATCAACAGCGACTTATTTTAGGTCGAATTTTAGCGCGGCCTTTTCAGATTATCTTACTCGATGAGGTCACAAGTGGCGTGGACGTTATGACCAAAAAAGATATTCTGCAAAGTATCGAAACCATTGCTCAAGACGGCCGAAGTGTGATTTTTGTTTCATCAGAATGGCAGGAAGTTTTTGCGATTAGCGACCGAATTCTTGTGATGCATGGCGGAAGAATTCTTGCTGAAATGGAAAACTCAAATATCCAACCTTCCGACTGCATGCACTTAATCGCCGAGGCCAAAGCATCATGAAAGTTTCACTAAACAAAATCCCAAACGATATTAAAATTTCTCTCGTTGCGCTTTTGATGATCGTTTCGGCAGCTATTCTTTCGCCGCATTTTTTAGACCCTGCAAACATTCGTTCGCTGCTGTTACAAGTTGCTCCACTTGGCATGATTGCCGTGGGTATGACTTTTGTTATTATCACAGCCGGTATAGACCTTTCTGTGGGTAGTCAAGTTGCTATGATTTCTGTTCTTATGGCCGGAAACGGGACTTTAAGTTCGCCCGTTATGATTGGCATGGCTTTGCTCATTGGATTAGTCGCCGGGTGTGCCAATGGGTTACTTATTGGAAGTGCGCAAATTTCTCCATTTATCAGCACGCTTGCCACCATGGCCATATTTAAAGGTATTGCATTGTTCACTTCTAATTCTGAAGAAAGAAGAATTGTGGACGCGGATTTTTCGGCGATTGCCACAACGGATATACTGGGGCTTCCAAGTCCCGTGTGGCTTTTTTTTGGGGCTGTGATCATTGGTCAGATTATTTTGAAGCGTTCGGTTTTTGGTTTGCGAGTCGCAGCCGTAGGCAGCAATCCTGAAGCTGCGCGATTTGCTGGAATCGATGTTGATAAGATGCGAATGTCTGTGTACATCTTAAGTGGTTTTATGTGCGGTGCGTCGAGTTTACTGGTGAGTTCGCGATTAAGTACGGCAACGCCTACGCTCGGTGATTTTTATGAACTTGATGCGATAGCAGCTGTAATAATTGGCGGCACAAGTTTATTTGGTGGTCGTGGCTCGGTAGTGGGTACGTTTTTTGGGATTTTAATCTTTGGTGTTATAACCAACGTCTTAAACTTAAGCGGTGCGTCACCTCATGTCCAGCGTATTGCAAAAGGCCTTGTGATTTTAGCAGCCGTATATTTTCAGTCTGAGCAGTTCGCGCAGCTGATTCGCGGTCGTAAAAATAAGTAATCTTTTTGAAAGGAGATTGATCGTTATGGAAAAATTAATTGGTGGCATTCTTGTTGGCCTAGTTGCCGGGGTTTTTGGTGGCAAACTTATAAATAATAAAGCAGAGCCGGTTAAACTTAACGCACAAACAGAAATATCAAACCCGAATCCTGCGGTGATTTCAAATTCGGCTTCAAATGGGAAAAGAATCACCATTGGTTTTTCTGCTCCTGGAACCGATCATAGTTGGCTCGGAGCCGTAAAAAGAAATGCCGAAACTTCTGCTGCTAAGTATGGTGACACCGACTTAATTCTTACTGACGCGCAGAATTCTGCAGAGCGCCAAGCGTCTGATGTCGATACTCTTATTCAGCGTAAAGTCGATGTCATAGTGATGCTTCCTCATTCTGGCAAAGCACTGACTCCTGCCGCCAAAAAAATTCGCGAGGCCGGTATTCCCCTGATCATAGTGGATCGCAATATTGAAAGTGAAGACTTCACAATGTACATAGGTGGAGATAACAGAGGAATAGGTGTCGAAGCCGCAAGATTTATCGGTAAAGCTTTAAATGGTAAGGGCACTGTGGCCGAAGTTATGGGAATAGCCGGAATTTCTGTAACCACAGATCGCCATCAAGGTTTTGCGGATACACTGAAGTCAGAATATCCTGGAATTCAAATCGTTTCATCACTGGCCGCTGATTTTAACGCTGAAAAAGCTTTAAATGTCACCGAAAGTATTTTACAGGCACACCCAAAAATTCAGGCTATTTATTCTCATGATGACGATATGAACGTGGGAGTTTTGCAGGCATTAAAACAAGCTAAAAGAAGTGATGTTTTACTAACTGGAGCGGGTGGTTCGGCTTTGATGATGAAGAATTTGCAAGAACCTGATGCGATTGTAAAAGCGACCTTTCTATATAATCCTTCTATGGCAGGTTCAGCGGTTCAGGTTGCAAGATTAATTGCGCTTAAAAAAGGCATGACAGATCTAGTAGAACTCGATGTACCACGGTCCATAGTCATTCGAGCAGCAGCAGTGACTAAAGATAATGTGAAGCCGTACGAAGCCCTAGGTTATTAAAATTACTAGTGATTGTTACCTTCGTTTTTTAAATTAAAGTTCCTCCAAGAATTTTCCGATAACACGGAACTACGTCTGGAGGAATTTTTAGAATGTCAGCTGCATTTAAATTCACGCTTGTAATGAGCATAGCTTGCTTAAGTGCGTGCACACCTTCCAAGAAAGATTCTGCTAAAGCTCCGGCCAAACCCAATGCCGATAGTTCAACTCCTGGCAGCGGTTTGCCACCTGCAAATCCTCTAGGACCAACTGACCCAAATTTTGTTTCGCAGGCCATAAATTTGGGAACCCCAGACTCCATATGTCCTCCCTATGTGTTTCAACAAAATCTTATTCAAACTATGCTTGATCCGACTCAACTTCCTGCTATGGAAGGCTTGCCAAGAGATCTAAAAACCATAAATCCCGATTTGGCTCCTTATGGTTTTGGATGTTACGGAGCTTGTGGTCCAAGTTGTAAAGCCACCTGTCGAGATATTGCACCCGTTGAAAAAATTTATCGCATTAAGGCTGCCGATGGAACCATGGTGACTCGTCTGTGCTCGTACAAAAGAATCGAATGTTTATCAGATCTTAGGTGCCGTAAACATGACGAGTGTTATCGGCAAGTGGATTTGCAGCAATTTGCTAAAACTCATGACACTTCAAAACCTCCTTCAACACTAGGCACTACAGGCTACCGCGTTTGCGACGTAAAAGGCCCGTTTCTTGACGAGGCAAGCAAAATTCAGCGCTGGTTTAGTGTCACGGATCCGTCGCAATTAACACCGCAGGAAAGAAACCTATGCTTTGCTAGTTACATTGTGGGAAATGTTCAAACCGGACTTGGGGATTGCTGGGACGGGACAACAACAAAATATGCAGACCTTGCGGGCGAAAATACTTTAAGCCCATCGGACCCTAGAGCTCAAAACGCGGTGTCTTATCCTTAAAAATTTATGCTAGACTCTGGTTTTAAGAAACCGGAGAAAAAATGCCTTTGGATATTGTTATAGTTGGAACCGGACCCGCTGGACTAACCGCTGCGATTTATGCGGCTAGAGCCAATTTAAAGCCGGTTGTTTATGCGGGGATGCAGCATGGCGGTCAATTGACTACCACCACTGAGGTTGAGAATTTTCCTGGTTTTGAACATGGAATTCAAGGCCCCGAACTGATGCGCGCCATGACAGCTCAAGCCGAACGATTTGGAACCGAAATTATTTACGACGAAATTACGCGCGTGGATTTCTCATCAAAGCCTTTACTGCTTTGGGCTGGCGATAAACAAATCGAAGCCAAGGCCGTTATTATTTCGACTGGCGCCACCGCAAAAACTCTCGGACTTTCAAACGAATGGGAACTTATGGGTCGTGGGGTTTCCACGTGTGCTACCTGTGATGGATTTTTTTACAAAGGTAAAAAAGTAGCGGTCACAGGTGGCGGTGATTCGGCGATGGAAGAGGCTAATTACTTATCAAAAATTTGCGACGAAGTTTTTCTCATTCATCGGCGAAATGAATTTAAAGCTTCTAAAATTATGCTAGATCGTGCGCGCAATAACCCAAAAATTCGATTCATGGTGCCTTACCAAGTCAAAGAAATTCTATCGGACGCACAGGGCGTAAACGGATTGATGCTGGTCAACAGTGAGACCCAAAAAACAGAACAATTAAAAATCGACGGTTTTTTTATTGCTGTTGGACATACTCCAAATAGTAAAATTTTTCTGCCCTGGGTGGACACGGATGAAAACGGTTATGTAAAAATAAACGCACTTACCGAAACCAAAACCCCGGGAGTTTTTGCTGCAGGAGATATTGCAGACCATGTTTGGAGACAAGCAGTAACTGCCGCCGGAGTAGGGTGCCAGGCCGCCATACAGGCTACTCGCTATCTCGAATCACTTCACTAAATAAAGAATTAAAAAAATGGGCCTATTTTCTAACATTACCGAAAAATTAAATCCAAAAAAACCTGGCGAGGTTGTCGCTAAAATAGCAGCAATTACCGATCAAGATGTTTTAAAACAACTTAGTAACGTGATGGATCCCGATTTACATAAAGATATCGTCACCCTCGGTTTTGTTTCAAAAATCATCATAACCTCAGATGCAAATCAATTCTACTCGGTAGCATTCGAAGTGAATCTCACGACACCCGCTTGTCCGGTCAAAGAAAAATTAAAAGAAGAGTGCATCGAACAAGTCATGATACTTCCTGCGGTCAAAAATGTTGACGTTGTGATGACAGCTCGAGCGACTTTGCTCAAGGCTCCAAGCGGAGGTTTAGATTCCTTGGCACAAGTCAAAAATATTATTGCGGTTGCCAGTGGAAAAGGTGGGGTCGGAAAATCCACAACAGCCGTAAATTTGGCTTTTGCGCTAGCGAAATCAGGAGCCAAAGTTGGCCTTTTGGATGCGGATGTTTACGGACCTTCCATTCCTCTAATGACCAAGCCAAAGCCCGTTTCCACTCAATCCGAAAATGCCCAATTGGTTGAACCAATGGAATCTCACGGGGTAAAAATTATTTCGGTGGGACTTTTTAATCAAGGCTCGAAAGCGAGTGTTCTGCGTGGGCCCATGGCGGCGCAAATTATCAAACAATTCTTAAGCGGGATCCACTGGGGCGAACTTGATTATCTTGTGATCGACTACCCACCGGGAACGGGCGATATTCAATTAACCCTTTCGCAAACCGCACCTATTACTGGGGCCGTTATTGTAACAACTCCTCAGGAAGTGGCTTTGGCTGACGCTAGAAAAGCGGTAGAGATGTTTCAAATTTTAAAGGTCCCCGTGCTTGGGGTTATTGAAACCATGAGTTATTTTATTTGCGATGGTTGCACAAAAAAACATTATATTTTTCGTGAAGGTGGCGGCCAAAAAATAGCCCGCGAACAAGGTGTTAATTTACTAGGAGAAATTCCAATCGAGTCATTTGTTGCTGCAAGCAGTGATGATGGCAAGCCACTCGTTATAAATTATGCTCAAAGTCAAAGTGGAAAGGCTTACACGGAAGCAGCCGCTCAGCTTGTCCGTGAAGTTTCCATTATCAATGCTGGAGACGTAGGCGCTCTTAAACAATTTTCTTTAATGTGGAAATAAAACTATGGATACGGCACGCGTTCGAGAAATTTCTCAAATTGATTCTAGGCATTTGAAAATTATTTGGACAGATAATAAAGAGCAGATTTTTGATGTGGTAAGTTTACGCCGCAAATGCCCTTGTGCAAGTTGTATTGACGAGTGGACTCATGAGCCAATTTTGAAGGCTGAACAGGTAGATGAAAAAATCAGACCACTAAGAATAGATTCGGTTGGAGCTTACGCTCTTTCTATTCACTTTAATGATGGCCATCGCACGGGGATTTATACATTTCCGTTCTTGCGCGGAATGTAGCAACTTATCCTTGCAGAAGTTTTAATGCAATATTAGGAAATTGATTGGCTTGGGCAAGAACCGCCGCGCCGGCCTGTTGGAGAATTTGCTGCTGAGTAAGTTCCGCAGATTCAGCCGCAAAGTCTGCATCTTTAATTCGCGAGCGTGCCGCCCCAAGGTTTTCAACTTGGATGGAAATATTACGATCAGTAGATTCCAAACGGTTTTGCAGGGAACCTAAGGTTCCGCGAAAAGAAGCAACGCTTTGCATGGCCTTTTCTATATTCATAATCGAATTTTGCGCGCGAACTTTAGTGTCGACACCTGTGCCTTCGGCATTTTGGCTGGAACCTAAGTTAAGAGATCCTTCGCCATCGGTACTTGCATTAAAGTTTTGAAAATTTAAACGAATAACGTTGATCGGATTAGCCTTATCCAGAGCATCTGCCATGGGTAAATAATCTTTACCGACTTGAATTTCAAGGGGCGAAAAATTATGGTCTCGAAGGATTTCTTCAGGAACTTCTTTTTGGCCAATCAGCAACCTCGTGCCGTTAAACTCCGTACTGATTGCTATACGATCAATTTCATCTTTAAGAGCCGAATATTCTTCGTTCAAGTAACGACGCTCGCGTGTGCCGATGGTATCTGATGCCGATTGCACGGAAAGTTCTCGCAACCGAATGAGAATATTGTTTACTTCGTCAAGGCCACCTTCGGCCACTTGCACCATGGAAATTCCGTCGTTAGCATTTCGGCGTGCTTGCCCAAGACTTCTAATATCGGCTTTTAAAACTTCGGCAATAGCAAAACCCGCTGCATCATCAGCTCCGCGGTTTATTCTGTATCCGGACGATAATTTTTCGGATTGTTTAGCAACCGCTTGACCAGAAAGTCCCATATGTCTTTGAGCAGTGAGCGATTGTACGTTCGTCCTGATGCGTAAACCCATGAGAGTCTCCAATTGATACGAGTTAAGAAATTTTAATTACTTTATATTTTAAGAATACAAGATTTTCTGAAACTTGTGAAGATTCGTACGAAAGAAGTATAGATTTATCTAAACCCTCAGCAACAAGGCGTGGCCCATTTAAGCTTGCGAGAATAATCGGACAAAGGGTTAAACTTAGGTAATCAACCAAATTATTTTCGTAAAAAACCTTGTTACACAATCCACCACCAAACAGCAAAACAGTGACATAATTTTTTTCTGCGAATAGAATTTGAAAGAAATCTCGCAGGCTAGTCTGGCCATAAACTAAATTTGTACAATGATCTTTGTTGGCAAATTGATGTAATGGTTTTTTAGAAACCAAAAACTTTTGGACTTCGATTTGAGAGAAAAATTCTAAGTTGGGATCTAGTCCCTTATCGGTCAAAACAATCCAGTCAGCGTATTTGTTTTTTTGATTGCGGATTTGCCAGGTCTTTTTTGCAGCAGTGATTGAATGCGAGCCGGTGACAACTGCGTCGGCATGCGAGAGATAATGTTTAACCAATTCATGATCTGCCGGACCGCCGAAACCTTTGGCTTGGCGTTCGGCATCAGATTGAAAAGCGTCGAGACCGATCATTCCATCGAGACTCGACGCCATTACATTTATAACTATAGTTGAAGACGAATTAAGCAAGGCTTTCGACAAGTGACGAGATCTCTATTTTTACATCATCCTGAGCGCGGTCAGATACTGCGCTAATCTCTTGAACAACCATATTCATAGCGCTATCAAAAATATCGCGTGCCCCAGAAGATAGTCCTTTTTCGGTTCTCATAGCGGCAATTTCTTTAACAACTGCGGCGATCTCGACCATGGTACCACCGCGCAACTTATCGCGAAATTCTTTTTGTCTGCGGTTCCAGTTTTTCTGAACAACTCGGCGCGGAGTTTTCAAAATATCGTAAATAGAATCAAGCTCTGTCGAAGAAATAAGTTTGCGCATGGTGCTCGATACAGAGCCCGTAGGAACCCGCACTTGGTTGCCGCTTTTTTGCATTTCTAAAACGTAGAAGTCCTGAGTCAATCCGCCAAATTCCTGGCTTTCAATATTGCGTACAACGCAGACACCGAATGCTGGGTAAAATGCTTTTTCGCCAACGATAAATTTCATAAGGGTGGGCCTCCTAGAGAATTTTGTTTGAGGGTTAAGGTGAGCTCTTAAGTGCCTATAATATGTACAATTTTTAGGGTTTTGTCAAATTTTAAATTATAATAATTAAAGCTTAACAATCTTAGCCTCTTATAGGGGCTAAATTTGTGGTCGAAATTAATCCACTCGCAGCTAACTTAAATGCAACTTAAAAAAATCTGGTGACTATCGAGAATATTGATGTTAACTATTGAGCGTTAAAACATTCGAAAGGTAAGAAAAGAGTTCATGGCTAATGTTGAAGGTAAAGCACTATCCCTATTGTCGATGTCAAGCGCTGATATCATTAAGAGATTTGGTCAATCTGCTCAGGATACGGGGGCTACTCCGGTTCAAGTTGCACTTTTAACGCAACGCGTTAATAAGCTGTCGCAGCATTTTGAAACCAATAAACGAGACCACCATTCTCGCCGTGGTTTACTTAAAATCGTAGGCCAACGCCGTCGGCTTTTAGATTACCTAAACGAACACGAGCCAGCTCAGTACAAGAAGATTATCGAGCTCTTGAATTTAAGAAAGTGATGCTTCGCGTCATTAGTTTGGTCATCGGTCGGTTGTTATCAATAAAGTTATGCCGGAGCAAAGATGATTGCCCGGCTTTTTGTTTTTATTTATTTGTTTTTATTTTAATTTTAGATGGAGGGGTGTTACCCGTATGAGTTTTCCGAATACAATTGTCAAAAAAGTTACAGTCGCAGGTAAAGAGATTACCTTGGAGTTTAATAAATATGCCAAGCAAGCTAACGGCTCGGTAATGGTCACATGTGGAGATACGCAGGTTTTAGTTACGGTGTGCGCAAGCGATACCGAAAAAGAAAATCCCGGCTTTTTCCCATTAAGTGTCGATTATTTTGAAAGGCTTTATGCCACCGGAAGAATTCCGGGCGGCTTTATAAAGCGCGAAACCAAACCTAGCGATCATGAAGTTCTGATTTCTCGCGTGATTGATCGACCTATCAGGCCGTGTTTTCCAGAAGGATTTATGACCGAAACCCAGGTCACGTGTCTTGTTTTGTCGTATGACCCTAAAAATCATCCTGCGTCTCTTGCTATGTTAGGAGCAAGTTCTGCGCTTATGATAAGCGACATTCCGTTTGACGGACCGGTGGCGTCGCTTCGAGTGGGTTTAGAAAATGGTGAATTTGTCGTAGATCCATTGGAATCAGAGGATTCTGAACTTGACTTAACGATTGCGGCAAAGCCTGGAGCCACATTAATGGTGGAAGCCGGTGCGAATTTTCTAAGTGAAGAAAAAATTCTTGATGCGATTGATTTTGCACACAAAGCAATGCAGCCACTTTTTGATATGCAGTTACAAATACAAAAAGAAATCGGTCGTCCAAAAAGACATGTTCCAGAAAATCCACAGTATGCGAGTGTTTACGAAAAAGTCGCGGGCTTTGTAAAAGACCGTGTGAAGCAAGCTTTTAATATTCCTATCAAACACGACCGCAAAATGGCTTTCAGATCACTGGCCGATGATCTTTACACGGCTTTAAATCCTGACAAGGATTCCAAACTTGGACATTTGATTGCAAAGACTTACGAGGATCTCCAGTACAAAGTTGTGCGTCAGCAAATTTTAGATGAAAAAGTCCGCATTGATGGTCGCGGTTTAAAAGATATTAGACCGATCGCTTGTGAAACAGGATTATTAAAACGCCCACACGGCTCAGCATTATTTCAACGGGGCGAAACCCAAGCTTTGGCGAGTGTGACTTTGGGTTCTGGAGATGACGAGCAAAGACTCGATAATCTGGTGACTCCAAATATAAAAAAGACGTTTATGCTGCACTATAATTTCCCTGGATTTTCAGTTGGTGAAGTTAAGCCAAATCGTGGTCCAGGTCGCAGAGAAGTTGGACACGGGGCTTTGGCAGAGCGTGCTTTAAGCCGTGTGATACCTGACCGGAATAAATTTGGGTATACCATTCGCCTGGTCTCTGAAATTTTGGAATCTAACGGAAGTTCGTCCATGGCAACTGTTTGCGCGGGAACCATGGCTTTACTTAATGCGGGCGTGCCGTTGACGGAGCCTATTTCTGGGATTGCCATGGGGTTAATTAAAGAGAAAGATAAATTTGCAATTTTGTCAGACATTCTAGGCGATGAAGATCACCTTGGCGATATGGACTTTAAAGTTTGCGGTGGCACCCGAGGCATTACGGCGCTGCAAATGGATATTAAAATTGGCGGACTTACTCGAGAAATCCTTGCGAGCGCTTTGGCCCAGGCCAAGGAAGGTCGTCAGCATATTCTTGAAAAAGTAAAGGCGGCCATTACAAATCCAGAAGAACTTAGTGAATTCGCACCGCGTATTTTTCAATTGTCTATTAAGCCTGATAAAATTCGCGATTTAATCGGACCTGGTGGCAAAGTCATCAAAAAAATTGTGGCCGAAACAGGCGCCAAAATTGACATTTCGGACGAAGGAATCGTGAGCATCGTTTCACCGGATGTAAATTCAGCCGAGGCCGCGAAGAAAATCATTCGTTCTGTGACGTCTGATCCTGAGATTGGTGGAATCTACTTAGGTATCGTTAAAAAAATTATGGATTTCGGGGCATTTGTGGAAATCAAACCAGGAACGGAAGGCCTGGTCCACGTATCGCAGCTTGATAATGCACGCGTCGAACGGGTGAGTGATGTAACCAAAGAAGGCGAAGAGATGATTGTAAAAGTTCTGGAAATCGATCGCCAGGGTAAAATCAAACTAAGCCGCAAAGATGCTTTTGGTAAAAAGCCAACTTTTTAAGTTCTTAAAGATAACATGATAAAATTTAGGCTATCGAAAGATGCTTCTTTGCCGAAATATATGACAGCACTGTCTGCAGGTGCTGATCTATTTGCAGCGCTAGATTTAGAAATTAAGCCTTTAGAAACCGCTGCGGTCCCAACCGGATTGTATATTGATTCATTCGATTCTAGCCGATTTGAACGTCGATTTGATACTGGAGTGATTCCGGAACTTCAAATCAGAGCTCGTTCAAGTTTAGCTTTTAAACATGGTATACTTTTAGCAAATGGTGTTGGGACTATCGATTTAGATTATCCTGATGAAATAAAAGTTTTACTGTGGAATTCCAATCATGAAAAATCTTTTTTTATTAAGCGTGGCGACAGAATTGCGCAAATCCTTTTGGCTTATACCCAGAGAATTTCTCAGTTTGAGGTGGGTGGTTTACGCACCGGTGGTTTCGGTTCTACGAATTCTATTATTAATTAGTTTGTTTGGGTCCGCAAAAATTTTCGCTGCCGGATTAATTTGTTCTGCAGACCAGTCTTCTTGCGAGACTCAGTCAAGTGACCTCTACAACGGAGACAAAGTTGTCATTTTTAATGAAAATGGGGAAGTGGTTGCTTCAGGTGTGATAAAAAGTTCTGAAGGTAAAAAGCGGAAAATCATGATTTCCAAGCACTTTGCCAAGATCCAAGAGACAGACACGGTTGAATTGAACGATGCGGATTCTAGTTCTACGGCAAAATTAAAAACCTATAAGCATCTATCCCAAAAAGTTTTTGGCGGGGATATTTTGCTAGCTTCGTATAATTTTGGAAGTGGTATTACCGGCATTGGATTAGATGGACTAGGTATATACAGAAGCCGGCACGGCTTTGATTATGTCGGCCGCGCTTTTTATCAAAACTTGAGCGGGTCGGTCACCAGTACCTACAACAAAAATTCCAAGGAGAGTTTTAGCTTTTCGGGAAACACGATCGGAGCAACAACTGGAATTGGATTTAATCTATTGCCACGCGAGTCGTTTTCAATCCGTGGAGATCTCGGTCTCGGATTTTCCTATTTAAGTTATTCACTAGGTGGAGATTTGGGAAGCGACACCCTGCCGGTATCTAAAGGACTGGGATGGTGTACTACTGCATTTCTTGGGGGTGTTTGGAATCCGGGAGGTGGACGGCATTATCATATTGGACTGCAGCCTGGACTTTTGCAAAACGCGTTTTACGCTGCCTTGTCAGTAGGAATGAGCTTTGATCTATAAGTCCCTATTTATGTTAACTTATTAGGGATAATTTTTCGGCACGGAGCTAATTAAAAATTTCGGCACGGAGCTAACTTTATCTTTGAGAATCCTGCCTAAATTTAAAATAGTTGTAATTTTGTTCTATCTTTAATCTAATAAAGTCTTTATTTATATAAACTTTAGGAGATTAAAATAGTATGACCGCTACAGTCGAAGATCGTGTAAAAGATATTATCGTCAAACAACTCGCAGTCGAAGCAAGCGCTGTTATCCCGAAAGCAAGATTTATTGACGATCTTGGAGCTGACTCACTCGACATCGTCGAATTGGTAATGGAATTGGAAGACGCTTTTGGTGTGGAAATTCCAGATGAAGAAGCAGAAAATATTCGAACTGTAGAAGATGCAACAACTTTTATTAAACGCGCGGAACAAAAAAAGTAAAATACCTTGAATATTTTCATGGCTAGCGATCACGCAGGCAGTGCCTTTAAAAGTGAGCTGAAAGAAATTTTGGCTACCGAATTGGGAACTCTGTGCGTAGTGCATGATCTGGGTGCGAGCGTTAAAGACGGGAGTGTAGACTATCCCGTGTATGCACAAAAACTTTCGCACGAGGTTTTAAGAAACAACGGGGCCATGGGAATAGGAATCTGCGGCTCGGGTCTCGGAATCTCTATGGCCTGCAATCGATTTAAAGGAATTCGTGCGGCTCTACTTTATGACTCTGAAACGGCCCAACTTGCAAAGATGCATAATAATGCCAACGTGCTATGTTTTGGCGCTCGAAAAATGTCGGCCGTAAAAGCCTTTACATTAATTCAGGCTTTTTTGGCTGAAAAATACGAAGGCGGCCGGCACGAACGGCGTTTACAACTTTTAGATGAAATCACGCAAGAAAATTAATTATCGAAATGAATAGAGATATGAAAACAGTCAAACCGTGGGATATTTTAAAAAATTTTGATCCGGAAATTTATGGGCTTTTAAATCAAGAATTTTCCCGACAAAGAAACGGTATTGAATTGATTGCGAGCGAAAATTTTGCATCTATGGCTGTGATTTCAGCAGCGGCAAATGTATTGACAAACAAATATGCTGAAGGTCTTCCACATAAACGTTACTACGGCGGATGCGAAGTTGTAGACCAGGTTGAAGAAATTGCTATCTCCAGAGTTTGTGAGCTCTTCAGCGCAAAATTCGCGAATGTTCAGCCGCATTCTGGAGCTCAGGCCAATCAGGCTGTTTTTCAAGCCCTTCTGAAACCTCAAGACAAAATTCTCGGGCTTGACCTTTCGCACGGCGGCCATTTGACACACGGCTCGAAAGTTAATTTTTCCGGCTTGAATTATGAATCGCATTTTTATCAAGTTGATCCAGAAACCGAGCGTCTGAATTACGAAACCATCGCTCAAATCGCCCAGCAGATTAAACCTAAAATGATCATCGCCGGGGCGAGTGCTTACTCGCGAATGATAGATTTCGTAAAATTTCGTGAAATAGCGGATTCTATAGGAGCTTGGTTGTTTGTCGATATGGCGCATATTGCAGGCTTAGTGGCAGCGAGCGAACACCCGAGTCCTATGCCTCACGCTCACGTTGTCACTTCAACAACACATAAAACATTACGCGGCCCACGCGGCGGGATTATTCTTTGGAATGACGAAGCTTTAACAGCAAAACTTAATAAAGCCGTTTTTCCAGGAATTCAAGGGGGGCCTCTAGAGCATATTATCGCTGCAAAAGCTGTGGCTTTTAAAGAAGCATTATCTCCCGAATTTAAAATCTACCAAAAAAATGTTAAATTAAACGCCAGTAAATTGGCAGAAATATTGTTTCAAAAAGGACTAAAACTTGTCACGGATGGAACCGACAATCATTTATTATTGATCGACCTTTCACAAGACCCTATGACCGGAAAAGAATTTGAAGAAGCCCTTGGCAAAGTGCAAATAACCGTAAATAAAAACACAGTTCCCCGGGAAAAACGGAGCCCTTTTGTCACGAGCGGTGTAAGGATCGGAACCCCTGCTGTGACCAGCCGGGGTATGTTAGAGAAAGATATGATTTCTGTTGGTGAATTTGTCTCGGAAACAAAAAACAACTTTAAAGATGATAGAAAGCTTTCCGAAATCAAGGACGCAGTCACCGAGTTCTCTCAACGTTTTCCTTTGTATAACGAATGGCATTAGCAAGTCAGGTGCATTGATGAGATGTCCCCAGTGCAGTCATGTTGATACGAAAGTTTTAGAAAGTCGAATGCACCAAGACGGCCGCTCGATTCGCCGCCGTAGGTCGTGCCAGGAATGCAATTTCCGCTTTACAACTTACGAAAAAGAAGAAGATTTTGTTTTTCAAATTCAAAAACGCGATGGTCGAATAGAAGCCTATCAAAGAGGCAAAGTGGTTCGCTCCATTCAGATTGCCTGTCAAAAAAGGCCGATTACAATCGATCAAATCGACGAACTATTGTTTAAACTGGAGCGCCACTTTCAAGATATTAGTGAGCGTGTAGTGCCAAGTCACAAACTTGGTGAAAATATTTTGCATGCTTTATATACTTTAGATAAAGTTGCATACGTACGCTTTGCTTCAGTTTATAAAGATTTCAAAGACCCTAAAGAATTTGTAAATGAACTTTCAGCAATGAATCAAGGACGGTAAACACGATGTTTACTGGTCTTATTCAAAATTTAGGCGCCGTCTTAAAAATCGATTCGCTGGACCAAGGGATTCGTATTGGAATTAATCCGGAGAAAGTCTTTGAGGACTTAAAAATTGGTGAAAGTATTGCGGTAAATGGGTGCTGTTTGACTTTGATCTCAGTCGATTCCCAGAAATTATATTTCGATATAAGTCCGGAAACTTTACGAGTGACGTCGCTGGCGGGAATTTCTTTGGCGAGCACTCTAAACCTGGAACGCGCTCTTTTACCCACCGATCGTCTGGGTGGGCATTTTGTTTTAGGGCACGTTGATTGCACAGGGACTATCGAAAGCTTGCAAAACTGCGGCGCATTCTGGAATATTGAAGTGAGCTACCCAGAAAAATTTCAAGCGCTTTTAATTTCGAAAGGTTCGGTCTGTGTTGACGGCATAAGTCTGACTGTAAATCAGTTGCAAGATGAAAATAAACTGTTTTGTTTAACGGTCATTCCTGAAACCTGGAACAATACCAACTGTAAATTTTGGAAGAAAAGTCAGCTGGTCAATTTGGAATTTGATGTATTAGGAAAATATGCATTGCGAAGATTGGCCTGTAGTCTAGACTGAAATCTCGGGAATGAGCATTGTAAAAGAAAGAATTATAGAGGATGTCCATGAGATTTTTTCACATCGGAGCGGTGATTTGTTTGTTAAGCTTATTTGCAGCTCAAAGCTGTAGTTGCAATAAAAAAAATGAAGAGGCCCAAGTGAGCGAAAAATCCGTACAACCTTCCCCTTCCGTCAATCCTCAAGCTTCGCAATCGGCGGTAACTGGCGAACCTGCTAAACTGGGTGTTGAAGTCCTTTCGCCTGGAGACGGTGCAGAAGCACAAGAAAAAATGAAAGTCACAGTACACTATACAGGTAAACTTGTAGACGGAACAAAGTTCGACAGTTCTTTGGATCGAAACGAGCCGTTTAGTTTTGTGCTTGGTGCCGGAAACGTCATCGCCGGGTGGGATCAGGGTGTAAAAGGCATGAAGGTTAAAGAGAAACGCCGCCTTACCATTCCACCGCACCTTGGCTATGGGGAGCGCGGAGTTCCTGGCGTCATTCCGCCGCAGTCTACTTTAATTTTTGAAGTGGAATTGATAAAAGTAGAACCTTAGGATCTAAAAAAAATTTCTATGAAAGTTTCTGAATTACGTAGAAAATATCTCGATTTTTATAAAAGTAAACAGCACTTCGAGATTCCTTCCGGGTCGTTGCAACCAGAAAACGATCCGACAGTACTATTTACAACCGCAGGCATGCATCCTTTAGTGCCTTATTTGATGGGTGAATCGCACCCGCAGGGAAAACGATTAACTAATGCACAAAAATGTATTCGTACTCAAGATATTGATGAAGTCGGAGACGATTGGCACTGCACTTTTTTTGAAATGCTTGGAAATTGGAGTTTAGGCGATTATTTTAAAAAAGACGCCATTGAATGGACGTTTGAATTTGTAACTAAAGTTTTAAATTTCGATCGCAGTAAACTAGCTGTTACTGTATTTGCAGGCGAAAAAGATATTCCCTTCGACGAAACAAGTTATAAAATTTGGCAAAGTTTAGGTTTTGCTGAAAAAGATATTTTCAAACTCGGTCGCGCGGATAACTTTTGGGGACCCGTAGGAAACTCCGGACCCTGTGGCCCTGATTCCGAAACCTTTGTCGTAATGTCTGAAACCTGCAAAAAAAACAATCCACATTGTTCCCCTGCCTGTAACTGCGGACGTTATGTGGAAATTTGTAACAATGTTTTTATGGAATATAACAAAAACACAGACGGGACATTTACCAAACTTCCCAAGCCCAATGTTGATTTTGGAATGGGATTGTTGCGCGTTGCGGCCGTTCTGAATGGCCAGAAAAATGTTTATGAAGCCGATGTTTATGCCGAATCTATGAACTTTGTGGCAAAAAATGCCGGGATTTTATCAAGATCGGAACAGCGCATTTTGGTTGATCATTTGAAGGCAGCCACTTTTGCAATTTGTGATGGCGTATTGCCGGCAAACTCTGGGTCAGGATATGTGGTTCGAAGAATCTTGCGACGTGCGTTTCGACTTGCTAATCGGGTAAACTTGGATTTTCAGTATATCGATATTTTGGTAGGTTTTTTTGTCGATAGTTACCAATATCAGTACCCGGAATTATTAAAGAAACAAACCGCGATTATTTCAGCCATTCGCGATGAAAATGAAAAATTCGGCAAAGCTTTGGGTCAAGGGCTAAAGTATCTCGAAAAAGAATTAGCACAAATACAGAGCACAAATCTAGACGGCAAAGTTGCTTTTTTCATGTTTGAAACGTACGGGTTTCCACTAGAACTTACCCAGGAAATTGCTGCTGAAAAAAATATGAAAGTTGATATCGAAAGTTTTAACAAGGCTTTTGAGGAACACCAAGAAAAGTCTCGAATTGGTGGCGAAAAATTATTTAAAGGTGGACTGGCAGACACTTCCGAAGCCAGTACAAAGCTGCATACGGCGACTCATTTGTTACACGAAGCCTTGCGCCGTGTTTTGGGGAATCACGTAGAGCAAAAAGGAAGCAATATCACCCCAGATCGGCTGCGCTTTGATTTTTCGCACGCGGATAAAATGACACCGGAACAAATCCAAAAAGTGGAGCAGATCGTTAATGAACAAATTGCTCGGGCTTTAGATGTAAAAGTTGAAAATATGACTTTGGTAGAGGCCAAAGAAAAAGGCGCAATTGGCCTATTCGAAGATCGTTATGGAGACCGCATTAATGTTTACTTTATGGGAGATTTTTCCACGGAAGTTTGTGGCGGTCCCCACGTAAAAAATACTCAAGAAATCGGGAAATTTAAAATTCAAAAAGAAGAAGCATCCTCTCGAGGTGTGAGACGGATTAAAGCTGTTATAGGTTAAAATCAACTTAAGAAATCGTCTCACAGTTTAGAAACTCTGCAAGAAGCATTACGCATTGACCATTGCCTCCAACCTCTGCAATAGCTCCGCTTGTTTTATCCGCCCAGCAATTTATATCAAAATGAACCCACGGCACTTCTTCAACAAATTTCTGCAAAAATAAACCAGCAGTAATAGCTCCGGCGAAACCAGAATCAGAAGCATTCGAAAAATCAGCGGTGTTGGATTTTAGGTAGCTCCAGTATTCTTGGATGAGAGGCATCCTCCAAACCCATTCTCCAACTTTTGCTCCGTGCCGATATATTTTCTCACTTAAGGGGTCGTTATTACTACAAAATCCAGCAACCATCGGTCCAAAAGCTGCGCGCATGGCGCCAGTTAAAGTTGCTAGATTAATCAGACAAGAGGGTTTTTCTGGATATTTGTGGAGGGCAACGTGGAAAGCATCCGCTAAAACAAGTCGGCCTTCGGCATCAGTGTTGTGAATTTCAACAAAGTGTCCAGCACGGGAGCGAATAATATCTCCAGGTCGAAAACTTCTCTTATCCACGGCGTTGTCAGCCAAGGCAATATAAAAATCAGCTGGTTGCGGCAATTGGCTTAAAGCCGTCCAAAAAGCTAAGCCAACCACGCTGGCGGACCCACCCATGTCTTTTTTCATAAAACGCATCCCACTTGCGCTTTTAATATCCAACCCACCCGTGTCAAAAGTGATTCCCTTGCCAACAATGGCAGGTACTGCGCGGGTTTTCTGTGATTTTTCAGGTCGCCACCGAAAATGAATCAATTCCGGACCGTTTTCAGCCCCACGGCCAACGGCATGATGTAGGAGGCAACCCTCGCTGAAGAGCTTATCAGAATCCCAAATTTCCAATTCCATTTTCGAATTGATATTGGAAAAATTTTTTTGCAAACAATCCGAGTAACTTTTTGGGGTCAAATCAGACGCTGGTACATTAACCAAGTGTCTTGCCAAATTTACCGAACTCGCAAGAATTCCTGCCTCATGCAAAATTTCTTCGGTGCAAGGACTGGAAAAACAAATTTTAGGGCAAAAAAAATCTTTCTCTGTTTTAATCTGAAAAAATTGATACAGGCTTAAAATAACGCCATTTATAGCTTCGGTTACAAAATGCTTATCTGAAGTTTTAAACTCAACATTGATCGTCTGAGCTTTTTGCTCGCGCAGCCGGGAAACTTCCGCTCCGACACAGTTTCTAACTTTAAAAGCCGTTGGAAAATCAAAAGCACCGTCATGACTAGGTTGCTTCAGTGATTTTTTCTGGATGATCACGACCGCATGCCCAGATTCACTTATAAAATAATAAGTTCCTGACTTAGAGATATTTATCTCATCCATTTGCCATGCTAAAGGTTTTTTATGGCCGAGTTTCAACAAATCGCGCTCGATTGTTCTCAGATCATTTAATTTATCGTCGTAGATCAGTAAATCGCAACGCTTCGCGGCAGGTTCCAATTGCAGCTTATTTTTATCCTGAACTTCTAAGTAGGGAAGCCAAAAAAAAGGGTCAAAACCAAAAAAACTAAATTTTTTTGCAATATTATTTTTTGCAGATGTTTTTTTCATAACGAAGTTTAGCTTTTTTTAAAGCATCAATAAAGATTGACTTCACTTGAAACCAACTATAATTTCAGTCTCTAGTTAAAAATTTAACGAGGTAAAAGGCCTGTATGGATATTATTCCGGAAAATTATCAAAATTTAGTGGTTCTTAATGTTTACCCTTCGGCAAATAAAGACGGAATTGACTATGGTGTTGGTCTTCACAACTGGCTTTTAACCACCCAGGTGCGCTACTTGATTTTTGATTTGCAGGACGAGAAAGATGTCTTGCAAACCATGATTGAAGACGTGATGCAATTAATGCGCAGGGTAAGAATTCCTGTGCTTTTTTGTGGAGTTATGATGAAGCCAAAGAAAATCCTTGAGGCTTTTGATTATACCGCTAAGTTTCCTATTTTTATTACGCCTGATGAAGCCATTCAGTACTTGAAAGATAAATTTCCTGCCTTGATTGAAACCGCTTTTGATAATATTCAGTTTGGTCAAACTATTGAAATGGTAAGGGCGCGCCTTCTTGCAAGATCCGATGAAGAAGGCGAAGAAGTCGAAGAGGTGGTCGAAGAAGTTGTCGAAGAGGACTAAGTCAATGGATAGTCTTAAGTTCTCGGTCAATCATATTCATGTTTTCGACGATGGTTTTTTTCTGGTCAGAGTCCGGGTATTTATCTAGTGCCTCTTGTAAATATTTTTTAGCGCGTTCGAGAAAATTTGTTTTAATTTTGTGATCAGACACACCTTGAGAAGATTGGTATTCGACGGCAGCTTTTTTGCGTAAGTCATTCGCTGCAGAACTAGAAATCTGACGAATTCGGTCAACTGCGTAGACATATTGCGGACTTGCGGCGGGAATGCTTTTTAACTTTGTAATAGCTGATTCAAATTGGCCAATTTCAGATAAATGAATCGAGTCTTTGATGAGTGTTTGCTCATCTAGTTTGCTTTCGGTAACTGGAATTTGTTTTACTTCGTTTGGATTGTTTTCAACGGGGTCAAAAGGCAGTTCAGTAGTTAAAACAGCAATATTTTTCCAGGTATTTACTTCTTGTTCCAAAACTTTGCGCAAGCGATTTTGAAACTCTAAAGAATTTTGTCCCAGTTGATTCGCTTTCGCTGTCATAGCAAAAACGGATGGAAATTTAATCGGTATATTTTTTTCCAATATATCCGCAAAAGCTATGTCAAATTCTTTTGAGACAGCTTCTAAAGATAGTTGAGTCGGGTCTTTGACTAGCTTTTTTTTCTTGCGAACTCCTTGAGCATTGCGACTTGGAATGGCGATTTTTTCATCCAAAATTTCGACTTCTTCAACCCGCATTTTTTGAATATTTTCCGGAGCTAAAACTTTTTTGATCGTGGCCAAAAATAAAACCGCTTCCGTTAAAGAGTTTTTACTTCCAGAACTTTTGACTTTAAAAATCAACTGTTCATCCGTTGAATCGAGATTGTCTCCAACCCGACCCGAACGGTATTTTTCCACAAATGAGTTCATTTCTGAATCGCTGGCTGGAGTGATATAAATATCATTATCAGCAGGTTTTTTTGCGGTACAATTTGCCAAAAAAACTAATAAACTTAAACGCGCGATTGTTGAGTTTAAAAACATCTGGTTTTCTCCCACTTAATAGACTTAAGGAGGACGAGTGTAACCTAAAAGTATAATGACACGCCAGCTGAAGTCCTGCGATCTTCTTTAGGGGTGACAGTTATAGATGTGTCAATCCCATACGACGCAAAATCCAAAGCTAACTTTCCTAGGCGTGCCGATATGCCAAAGGTTAAAAATGTTTGATTTACACCGGCGCGAAGTGACCACGTTGGACTGGATTCAAGAGGATTTCCGTAAAAAATTTCGCCACCCGCATGAATAAGTTTGCCAGCGTCGACACCACTTAAGCCGTAATAATTGCTGCCGCCCTTTAAATAGTAATGGTGAACATCAGCCGCTAATCTAAAAGATAATGTGCGAGATAGCCGGGGACTTATTGAGATTCCACCGCGCAAGTCCATGGGATCAATCGCGGAAAGCTGGTTGAATGAATTACCGGCTAAACTAAATTTTGTGCCGCAAACAGATTGGTCGGTTAGGGTATAAGGATTTGTGACGGTGTTGCATCCAGTAGGTAAGTTTAAAACCGACACCCCTAAAGTCGGAAACCAAAAATCCGCCAAGGTGAACATAGCACCGGCGTCAATTCCAACTCCTGTTCCTTTGCCAGCATCCGACGTAATGTTTTTTCGCATAGCTGTTTTATCTTTGGCATCCGCAATTGGTACCGAGGCATCGTAAGCGTAGCGATTGGTAGGACGAAAATTGATTCCAAAATTGGCACGGTTTGAAGCTGAAGCAAATCCAATTGTTATAACCGCACTAGTGTTAACGATGGACGAAACTTGTGCCATGGTTGGTGTTGCCGGATCAACGTAGGTGCTTACTTTGCTACTAAGTAACGTACCAAGTGCCATCGGAGCATTTTTTCCTATGTCAAAAAATCCAACCGGAAATATCGACGCTTCTCCATAAGCCGGCATGTCGACAGAAGTGTTGGATTCGGAAAGAACATCAGCTGGAGCGCTTGCTGGAGCGGCAAGGGCAGCAGCATAGGAGCGGCCTGCGGGGTTTGATGCGCCGGCAAAATTAGGAATTTTCAAAAGATGCAGTCCCGATTTGGCACGGGCTTTTCTGACTCGGGCGACACCAGCAGGGTTTGTCCAAATACTTGCGTCGTCAATTGCAACCGCCGTAAACGCACCACCCATTCCGATTGCATGAAGCGGAGTTACCGCTTCACGAAGTTCGGCCTGTAGGTTTATAGGCAGCAAAAATGCAGCAACAAAGATAAAGTTATAAAAACATTTTTGGCGTGACACGTTTTTTTCCCAAGTTTTCTACTCTGGAAACTATGTCGGATTTAATATTTTGTTCTTTATAGGCAAGAATGGCAGCCATTCGCCAAAGTCTGTCACCACTTCGTCAATTTAACGGTGTGGGTTATTTAGTCATCACGGTAGAGATTAAAATTTGCAGATCCTCGGTTTCCGATTGGGATTTTTTTAAAGCCTCTTCGATGCTCGATTTATACTGATTCAAGCGTTCAATTTTCTCTGTAAGCAAATGAATTAATTCATCTTTTGAGCTGATTACCATATCGTTTGAAGTTTTGATTTGGGCCATGGCCGCGTTGGTAAGTTTTAGTATTTCGCGATTTTCTTCTTTGGCTAAACTCAAATGATCTAGTAACAACGCAATCTCGCTAGAACTAGAGGTGCTGGTTAAGTTTGTTTCTACAATCGGTTCATGCCATTCAGATTTTTGCGCTATCGGAATAGGCGGTAGGTCTGCAAATGTGGCACCTTGCCTTGTATTGAATTCTTTGGGCCTTTTATTCAGAAGCGGCGTGGATTTGTCGGAAGAAATGTTTTTTGTGGTCATTGTTTGAAACTAACGTTTTTTTTTCTGTTTGTAATCAAAAATAAATTTGGGATTGGCACCAATTATTCATTCTCAATTCATTTTAAATTGCTGGATTCTTGACACAGGAAATGAGTCCTCTATTATTAAAAGTAAGACACCTTAAATTTTTAAACAATTGAGCGCACGGAAGCGCTCATGAATTTTCTCCAGAGCTTGCACTCAAAGAAAGTTTTTTTGAAAGGGATTTCAGTATGAAAAAAGTTGTAGAAATTAAGTTTCCAAACGCGATTCACTTGTTTAAGTTTTGCCACCGCGTTTTGTCAAACCAAAAGGGCAGCCGAATCAACGACCAAGATGTCGGCAACATCCTTGGGTTCAATCCGTCAGATTGCAGTCACTGGAAGCGTGGTGAAAAAAACGTCCGCTCGATTTTTTCGATCGCAGCTTTGGCCGAAACCCTTCACGTCGAGCAGGCTTTGCTGACAGACATAGTTAACGGTTCATTCGGGCTTGATGAAGCTCACTTTGAACATCAGGAAAGTCTAAATTATAAATCTGCAATTGGAACAAAAGTCAATCTCGGACAAGACATTGCAACAAACATCATGGCACGGGCTCGCACATTTGCCGAAAATCTTTTAAAAGAAGCGCAGTTTAATGTGGCCCCACTTTACTTGCCTGAGGTGGTAAAGCTTTTGCCGTTTGTGCAAATCCAGGCTGCGGATATGACAGATCGCCTCACCCGTGTGTTGCGAGTTAAGCCAGGTCAATATGTTATCCAGCATAAAAAAGGCGACTTAAAAGCTCAAACTCGTTACAGCATGGCCAAAGACCTGGCGCGATTAGTTTTTGAAGCCGAACGCTCACGATTTGCGGAGCTTGGCACATTACAATCCGAGCATTCGGCTCTTGAGCAATTGACTTTCGCAAGTGAATTGTTATTACCAAGAAAATTTTTGAAGGCCGAGATAACCAAAATTGACTCAAATAAAAATTTAGTTAACGAACTAGCTGGGGCATTTTGGGTACCAAAATCACTTGTAACTCTACAATTGAAAATGCTTATTCAGGAAATTTAAGTTTATTACAGGATATAACGTCGATCTAAAAACAATCAATCTTGCTTCGAAGCCGCAAATTATAGATGATAGAAGAGTCGGTGCTTGATTTTTATTTGTCGAATATAATTTATTCGCTCTGAAAGGTTTTATGAAATTTCTTTATATGATTTCGGTGGTTTTTTTCGCAAGTTGTATTACCTCAGGACGTGAATTTCCATCTCGATTTGAGTGGGTGCAAGCTTCCAAAACAAAGCAAGATGACGTCAAACTTGTGATGGGAACTCCGCAGGCCGTAGGAAACTCTGGCGGTGTGCCCACATGGACTTATGGGTACTATAAAATTAAGTTAAATGGCGAAACATTAACTAAAGAAGTAAAATTTTATTGGAATGCAAACGGCACGGTGCAGTCGTATTCTTTTTCGTCGAGTTTTCCAAGCGATATTTCCTCGACAGTTAAACCAAGCGAAAGCGTTGCTATTCCGCCGCGCGCGTCTACAGCTGTTTCAGTTGCACCAGCGAGTAATCATAAACCCGTTACAAAGTCGGATGCTTCTCGGCCGGCCAGTGATGTCTCTCGTTGAAAAATATTTAAACCACTACTCTGAAAACATCAAACTTTGCGAAGAGATAGCTGAACTTTGGAAACAAAAATATCTTCCTGCAGCGAA
Organism: bacterium; assembly: GCA_043757325.1. Lineage (GTDB taxonomy): Bacteria > Bdellovibrionota_B > Oligoflexia > Oligoflexales > RGVZ01 > JAYVPO01. The sequence goes on along the minus strand of JAYVPO010000150.1, from coordinate 3,430 downwards.
TCAAGTTGTGTGCGTACCGGCGTATCGAGAATTTCAAAGTTTTCCGAATTTTTTAACCAGTTTGCGTGCGGCTTCTAAAAATTCCAAAAAAATCACATTATTAATAGTCTGTATCAACGAGCGAGTCGATTCTGACTCTGACACAAAGTTAGACAACTTAAACTTGCAGAGTTACTTTCAGGCTTTTGAAACCATTAAAAATGACTCGAGATATTATATCGGAAAAGTCTCCGATGATTTTTACACCATTGTTATTTTCGCTATTGATATCCATGCTTTCCCGGTCGATCAGGGCGTCGGACTTGCGCGCAAAACAACTCAAGATCTTGCACTTTTATTCTTTAATAAAAACTTAATTACAAGCGATCTCGTTTGGATGACGGACTCAGATGTGGAAGTTCCATTAAATTATTTTGATGTTGAGTTATCTAAAAATTCTGGAGCTGGAGTTTTTGCTTTTAGTCATCGTAAGCCTTCTTTGCAAGCTAAAGACGTGGCCGCAAAAGCTGCGGCAAGGCATTACGACTTCGGCTTGCGTTATTATGTGGCGGGTTTAATATTTGCAGGAAGTGCTTATGCGTTTGATGCTATGGGAAGTTGCATAGTTTACCGCCAAAAATGCTATGCCCAAGTGCGTGGAGTGCCAAAACTTCTAGCTGCTGAAGACTTTTATTTTTTAAATAAAATTCGCAAAGTGTGTTTCATTGAAGATGTGAACCATGTGGAATTGCAATTGTCTGCTCGGCGTTCTGACCGAGTGACTTTTGGAACAGGTGCAGCGGTAGTCAAATTTGCGGAACAATTACTGCAAGGTAAAGAATATTTATTTTACAATCCTATGTGTTTCTTGGTGCTAAAAAATTGGCTTTCCTATGCGCAGAGTCTTCTTGGGGATTTTAGTGTAGCAATTGAGAATTTAGAAAAAAATTTTACGCTTTCAGAAAACTCCATTCTGTATCTTAAAAATAAAATGCAAAAAGCGGTGCCGCAAATTGACCAGCCAAAACAAACGGCAGCCAAAAAAAAAGCTTTTGAGGTTATTTTTGATGGGCTTTTCCAGTTGCAATTCATTCACACTTTACGCGATCACGATTTTGAAAGTGTAAGTTTTAATAATTTAAAGCATACTAAACTCGTCGCAAACTGGACCTACCGCACTAAACGATTATGGGATTATGACTTAAATGACTTTGACAGTTGACACGAAAAAATCCATTTACTCAAGCACCGTGGTACTTCTTACGCTCATCAACTTGATTAATTATCTCGACCGATACCTGCTTGCGGCGGTTGGGACAGAAGTTCAAAAAGATTTAGGTATTAATAATTTTCTGTTAGGCCTTTTGATGAGTGCCTTTATGATCGGGTATATGGTGATGAGTCCTTTTTTTGGCTACTTAGGCGACCGCTACAGTCGGCCAATATTAATGGGATTTGGGGTTTTGCTGTGGAGTATTGCAACTATCTTGTCGGGTTTTGCCAATGGTTTTATCGTGTTTTTTTTAGCGCGAATCTGTGTCGGAGTTGGTGAAGCAAGTTATGCATCGATTGCACCGTCTTATATTCGAGATGAAGTTCAAGACTCAACTTTAACCAACAAGGCTCTTGCTTTTTTTTACACCGCAATTCCCGTCGGTGCAGCTCTGGGCTTTATCTGCGGCGGGCTTTCGGCAAAGCTTTTAAGCTGGCATTGGGGTTTTTTCATTGGCGGATTGCCCGGTTTGGTTTTGGCATTTATCATCGCATTAAAAAAAGACCAAGTCCGAGAGATTTCCAAGCAGCCATTTTCTTTTGGAGAGTTGAAAAGTATCCTACAAGAATTGGCCACCAACCGGGCCTACAAAATATCTGTTTTGGGTTACACAGCTTATACGTTCGCATTAGGTGGTTTTGCTGCCTGGGCGCCGAAATTTGGGATCTCAATTATCGGAGGAGATATTGCAAATATCAATAATTCCATTGGATTAGTCACGGTCGTATCCGGTATTCTAGGTACTGTTATTGGCGGTAAATGGGGAGCGAGTTTACAAGGCTCCAAAATATCAAACAGCGTTGAAAACACCGCTGTGGACGGGTTTAATCGTTTTTGTATGTGGACATCGATTTTTGCCACGCCATTTGCATTTGCTTTGCCTTTGATACGCAATCAATGGTTATTTATGGCCGACATGTTTATGATACAAACTTTTATGTTTGCTGCTTCTGCCCCGATAAATACCGCATTACTTGTGGCCGTAAGACCCCAGGTTGCAGCCATAGCCATGGCGTTCTCGATATTTGTTGTTCATGCTTTAGGAGATCTCATTTCGCCGCCAATAGTTGGATTGATTTCAGATTATGCAAGTTTGCCGCAAGCATTGTTTTTACTGAGTTTTTTTGTGCTAGTAAGTGCCGTGATTTGGTCTTTGAATACTAAGGTGAGTTTAAGCAAAACTTAGCGAGACTTAGCGAACTTCCATTTTTACTTTAATGGCCTGTCCGCTGCGTAAAACATCAAACTCAATATCTTCTGCCCCGCGCAAAGAATTTAAAAGTTGAACGGCGGCTCCAACATTAGTTAGCTTATGGTCGTTGATGGAAGTCACTATGTCGTTGTTCTGTAGTCCGCTTTTTTTAAAGATGCTTACATCGTCAATTTCTGAAAATTTAAAACCCTGAATTTGACCATTTACCATATGTGGCTCGGCGGTGGCCTGCATAAGTATTTTCTGCAGGTCTTGTTTAATTAATTTATCGCGGTAGGAAGAAGTCATCACAATTTTATTTTGATTTCTTTCGAAACCTTCTTCGCGGTAGGAATCCAAGGAAACGGCAGCATTAGCAATGCCTGAAGCGCCCGAACTGCCTTGAAATTCGCCCGCAAAACGACTTTGATACACCAAAAGTTTTTCATTGGTCGCAGAACTAACCAGTATAAATTTAGCTGTGATTTTTAGAATTTTATAAGTGCCAATCAAAAATCCGGATTTAACGGGTGAAACTTTTCCGGATTTAATTTCTTTTACAAGTGCGACGCTTTTATTTGGAATGGTGGAATTCACTATGGCCCCGACCACAGAGATTCCAATGGACTCTCCCGTTATTGGACGTCCTTCCATAGGTGCGCTCACACCGGTCTGCGAAATTATCATTAAAATAAACAGCGCAATCTTAATTTTAATCAAAAAATTCATGGGACCTTTACATGGAACGTTGGAAAGCCATCTTGTCACCTTTTATCGGCCGAAAAAGTAAATTATTTTGTTTTTTGAGTAATTTCTAAGATGGAAGTTTTAAAGAATTAGAAGTAAGCTTTTGGAAAGTGTCAAATTTATAGATAAAAATCGTGGTTTTTAGGGTTTGTGTAAATGATATTGAAAAAACGGGTGAGAAAACTTTTATCCAATAAAGTCCAAGAGCTTAATACTGTTATTGCAGATATCGATAATTT
>JAYVPO010000149.1:0-56894 GCA_043757325.1 bacterium | reverse complement strand
CGAAGGCTGCTGGCAACCGCTTCGCGAAAAGGTGTCGGCTTAAGATGTAGAATCGTCTGCATCCGAAGGTCTCGAGGAACCATTTGGTGTTTTAGACTTTCGACCAGGGGAGAAACCAAAGACATGGGAGTCGAGCTAATAACAGACACCCACAGCTTTGAAAGCGTTAATGAGAAAAATGGCGTCTGGATAAATCGCCGTTTAAACCCCATTATTTCAGCCGTTTGACCCATGATTTCTGTGTAGCTCAAAACGTCCGCTCCGCCGATATCGTAACTATTACTCGGCACGTCATCTCGCAAAACTAGCTGCTCAATAATCGCAGTTACATCATTTAAGGCAATCGGCTGACTGGGATTTGCGGTCCATTTCGGACAAATCATAACTGGCAGGCGACCGATTAGTTTCAACATCATATTAAATGATGAACCTCCCTGCCCAATGATAAGACCTGCTCTCAATCCATAAAATAACGTACCAGATGCTTTTAGAATCTGCTCAACTTCGTAGCGACTTTCCAAATGGCGAGAGAGTCTGCCTGACGGAATAATGCCTCCCAGATAAATAATTTTCCTTACTTTATTCTTTCGTGCAGCTCGAGAAAAGTTATCTGCCAAAAGTAAGTCCGTGTCTTCGAAAGTCGCCTGGTTAAGCCTTGCGGAGGGAAGCATAGAATGCACCAAATATATCGCGGTGTCACAATCTACCAAAGCCTGTTCGGTTTCCAAAAGTGAGAATAAATCGCAAGTTTGCCACTTCATCACTTCAGATTTTAAAGGCTTTCTTGATAGACCGGTAACCTCGTGGTTCCTACTCAGAATCTCGACCAGCGCTTCTCCAACAAACCCAGTTGCACCCGCGATAACAATTTTTTTACTTTGCGCAGGCATGATTAAAACTCTTTTTCACGTTAAGCGGCTCCGTGCAGCTGTCGAGGGTTTGATATAGTAAAGTTAAGTAGATTCCAAACGGTATAAAATCTTGATGCAAGGAAATTCCATCTTTCATGCATTTTGTAAAAATTCGGTGAAAAGATTCTTTGAAGTCATTTATCTTAAAAAAGATTTTTTCTTGCGAGGCATTTCCAAAATGATGCATAAACTGGTTTTTTAAAGGCAGCATTTCTAAAATTTTCAATCCTCGGTCGACCAAAATTGACTCATCATTAAAAAAACCTTGGTAGACTGTTTTCATACCTTCCAAAAAAGTTTCAGAAAATTTCCAGTAAAATGGCCTTGGCGACCATTGCACTCCAACATTGCTTGAATGAACCGTTGAAAAACTTTCGTGACGCAGATCAAGAATAACAGTTTGCCCATGAAACAACTGGTAAAAGTAAAGCTCTAGGATTTTTTCTGCAGTACCGCTGTCCACAGGCTTATTTACGGGAATATCCGAAACTTTCTCAGTCCAAAGCAGGTTGATAGAAGATAGATTTTGAGAAGACGTTATTTCCTTAAATGTTTTTTTATCCAATAAATTTTGCGAAAGTTTTTTTGCAACATAAAGCCCGTCCAAAGGTTTTATCACTTTGAAAAAAGCCGGCGAAACCAAATCCATCAGCAGGGAAAACTCAGAATTTGCGAAAAAGTTTTTAATCCAACTCAAAATTTATTCCTTATCAACACAATCATAGAGTTTATGTTGCTCCAAATAAAGTTGAAGTTGTTGAATTGTCCGAATTAACTGTTATCTTGCCATTGACAGATGGCAGCACTTTAATTCTGTTGCGATTTTGCAGCCTTTAGATTTCAGTGTGAATCCACTACGTTCGCTAGACAGCCAATATCTTCAAATTAACTGCAAGAAGAAAGCCGCATGATCGCCAATTTCTTGTTTATTCCAATTGTCGGCTTGGCGTTTGAATTTTATAACTTGGGCTTTAGAATACCCAGAGTTGTGTTGTGATTTCACATAACTGCGGTCATCAAGTTGACTTATTCCTAGTTTGTATTGTTCGCTCAAAATAAATTGACTTTCATTGGAGTCAAAAAGCATTTGCGTAATTTTTAAACCCGATTTTTGCGCCAAGATCTGCATGCTTTTTCGACTATGTAAGTAAAAATGTCGCGGTGCATCGAGATTGCCCCAGAAAATTCCATATTTTAAAAAAGCCTCGCCCAAAATGGGAATCCGAACAACCAAGGTCGCATTGGAATGCATTAAACTTGCGATTTTTAACAGAACGTTTTCTTGTTCGTTCATATGCTCTAACGAATCATGCATCATAATCAGATCAAATTTTTCTTCGACATCAAAAACAGTCTTTTTTTGAATTTCACAATTATTTGAAACCCTAAAATCATTTTCAATGAATAAGTCAATGCCCAAGATTCGAGTGAAGTTTCCAGCAGAAAGCTGCTTTACTAAAGTCCCATTGCCGCAGCCTATATCCAAAATTGAAGTCGTATCTTTTAAAGAAATTCTTGATAGCCAACAATAGTAATAAGGGTCGCCAAATAAAAATTTGAGAATGACACCATCTAATGTTTTTTTTCCTGAGCAAAAATATCGCGAGCGTCTTTTTTTTAGAAAAGTCGAAAGTTTGCTTTCAACGGCAAATGAATAATAAAATTTGGGATAATAGTCAGCCATATTGGCGGGAATACTTTCAATCTGAAGGCATTCGCATTCCGAACATTGAAAATACCGAAATATTTCCCGAGTTCCGAATTGCAACTCTGGAACTTCATAAATAGTGTAAGGTTGCGATGACTTGCAAATACGGCAAAAAATAAATCAAACTCCTGTAAAAAAGTTTTGCATCTGTTTGAATGGTACAGATTTCTACGCTGAAAAATCTTATATTATTTTTCCAGTGGACAGAAAAAAAAGAATTTGAAATGATTTAATTTGGTCATCAAAGCAAATGCATACAAAAAATCGGGGGGATTTTTATGGTATTTCGTTCTCTACTGCGCCAATTCGGTGCAACAATCATCAGTTCTGGTTCACTTCTATTTATTTCGAATATTGGTTATTCCTTACCAATATCAAAGATTTTGAAGGCGGATTTAAATTTAATTGAAAAATTTAAACTGGACGACATCGAGCAGCCAGCTTCTTTTAACAATAATTATGATTTTGAAGGCATTGTAAAACTAAATAACTGTTCTGGAGCCTTGATTCGATTTGAAAATTCCAAACCAACAGACAAAGGAATTGTGCTGTCCAACGGACATTGTGTGCCTGCTGGGACGTTTGGTGGATTTATTAAGCCAGGTGAATTTTATGAAAACAAATCAGTAAGTCGTGGTTTTCGATTCTTAAATTCGGATAGCACTTTAGGCAATGACACAGTGTATTCAAGCAAGTTGCTTTATGCCACGATGACTGGAACCGATATTTCACTCTACGAACTTGATGACACTTACGCGCAAATCGAAACAAATTCCAGTGTTCGCGCTTTAACCTTGGATTCAAAAGCACCGTCAGTTAGTACGACGATCGATATTTTGTCTGGATATTGGCAGAAGGGCTATTCTTGTTCGATTGATCGAACCGTTTATGAGCTGCACGAGGAAGGTTACATTTGGAAAGATTCCGTACGTTATTCTCAGCCTGGTTGCCAAACAATTCATGGAACTTCTGGTTCACCGATTATCGATAGCGTAACGCGTAAAATTGTTGGAATAAATAATACTGGAAACGACAATGGCGAAAAATGCACCATGGATAATCCTTGTGAAGTGAGTAAAGATGGAACCGTTTTCTTTGAAAAGGGAAAATCCTATGGCCAACAGACTTTTCAGATTTATTCTTGTCTTGATGCCAACGGACAATTTAATCTAAAGACAAAAGGTTGCCAACTTTTAGGCGGTAGTCTTTAAAAAATTTAATGAGCTTGGGTTGTTTCAGGCAGCTCAAGCTTTTTTAAAAGCCACTTATGCACCCGAGAAAAATCACCGAATCGGGTGTGCTTTCCTTCTGAATTAAGAAAAACCATCGCAACATTCACCGCTTGGGTGATGCGTGCAAGTCCTCCAAAACAATATCTTGCCGGATCCGTGTAACCCGTTTTGCCTGCAATAATATCCATATGTTCTCGCGCTAAAAGACGATCCGTACTGCGAATTTCAAACTCTTGCACGCGGCCGTTTTTATAGGCTCGAATACGCGCCCTTTCAGTTTGCATGATCGCGGTCAGCTCAGGATAATTTAATAAATCCATTAAAATTTTTGCGTACTCACGGGCCGTCGAAACATTCTGAATCGATAAACCTGTGGGTTCAATAAATTGGGTTTTTGTAAGTCCAAGCTTTTGTACTTTCTCGTTCATTCGTAAAGCAAACTGCTCGGGGGTGAGCCCGCAGCTCTCAACCAGGGCGGGAAGTGCCCTATTATCCGAACGCAGAAGGGCCGCATACAATAAATCGCGATTAGAAAAAAGCCAACCCGTAGTTAATTTACTCTTGTCACCACCGCGGGCGGCTTCGCGATTACTGGTGCTCATTTCATGCATCTCATTGGGGTCTAATTTGCAGTAATCTTGCAAAGTCATAGCACTTACGACTTTGGACAAACTTGCGATGGGACGGACAGTGTCGGCATCTTTTTCAAGCAAAACTTCGCCGGTTTGTTGCACCATTACGATAGCCTGAGAAGATCTCACATTGGGTAAGCCGTTTCGGGTAAAATCTCGGTAAGAATAACCAAATAATATTTGCGAATTTAGGATTAAAAAAAGCCAACTAAAGTTTTTTATTTTCCAAATTTTTAACTCGTGCATCTATTTTCTCTATTCTTCGAATGTTTACAATTTCACGCCGCCATTCCCTTATAGTCACCAAAGGAAAGCCTGCATATTCGCCAGGAGCGGTCACAGACTTGGTGACCCCGCCACGCCCAGCTATAATGACGCCGTCACAGATTTCGACTCCATGACTTACCCCAACCTGACCTGCCAAAATAACTCTTCTTCCTATTTTAACCGATCCTGCAACGGAAACGCCACCACACAGCATAGAAAATTCGCCGACCTCTACATTGTGACCAACATGGACACTACTGTCGATTTTTGTCCCCTTACCAATTCGCGTTGGACCAAAAGCACCCCTATCTATAGTACAACCGGCACCTATTTCAACGTTGTCATCTATGATAACGATCCCAATCTGCGGAATTTTTACAATATTGTAACGGCCATTTTGCTCCCCTGGAGCAAACCCAAAACCGTCTGCTCCCACAACAGTACCTGCATGAATTAATACTTTCTCCCCCACTTCGCAGTGATGTTCAATAACAACATTCGAACGAATTTCAGAATGATTACCAACCTTCGAATTTTTCCCGATAAAAACGCCTGAAAAAAGCACCACTCCGTCGCCGATGTTAGCCCCGTCACAGATTGTCACATTTGGATAAATAGTGGTGTTCTTACCTAGGGTGATATTTTTCCCAAAATTTGCCTGCGGGCTTATTTTTCCTTGGAATTCTTCTGAGACGTTTTGATTTTGAAAAAAATAAGCACAAGCCTGACCAAATGCAAAATAAGGATTTTTATGAATAAGCTGCGGAATTTTAATCGCAGGCATTTCCTTGTTTAAGATAACAGCCGACGCTTTGCACTGTGCAAGTTTTTCCAGATATTTCTCGGAAGTTAAAAATGAAACTTGACCCGGCTGCGCTTCCTCAAGTCCGTTAAAACCTGTTATTACTGCATGATTTTCTAAATTATCAGGAAAAAAAACTTTAGCGCCGATTTTTTCTGCCAATTCCAGAATCTTCATAATTCGGTTTCTTTCAACACAAAGTCTGTAAGTTCGACGGCTTTTCCAATATACAAAGCAGGAGTGAGACTGCTCAATCGAGCTTTTTCCATCGCAGTTAATTCAGAAACGTTATGGATAAACTCATGCAATTTTTCCAAAGAAATTTTTTTACCGCGTGCAAATTGCTTAAGCCTATCGTAGGCATCCACAACACCCTTTTTGCGCATTACGGTCTGAATGGCTTCGGCCAGAACTTCCGGGGAGTTTTCTAATTCTAATTCCAAAACTTTCAAATTGGGAGAAATTTTGTCTAAGCCGCGGCTTAAAGAATCGAGCGCTAAAAATGTATGTGCCCAAAATACCCCGAGGTTGCGAAGTACTGTAGAATCAGTAAGGTCTCGTTGAAACCGTGAAATAAGCAACTTCTCGCTTAAATGTCTGGATAAACTATTGGCAACTCCGAAATTTCCCTCTGCGTTTTCAAAATCAATCGGGTTGATTTTGTGTGGCATGGTAGAAGATCCGGTTTCGGTGACGTTTATTTTTTGAGTCAATAACCCGTAGGAGATATATCCCCAAATATCTCGGCAAAGCCCAATGAAAATTACATTCAATCTTGCGGCGTCGTCCAAAAGTTCAACTAATTTATCGTGATTTTCAATTTGGGTGGTGACGGGATTGGGAGTTAATTTCAAGTAATCGCGGATAAATGTTTGACTGAGTTGATTCCAGTCAAGATCAGAAAAAGCCGACACATGGGCATTAAAATTACCCACCGCGCCGTTGAATTTTGCTTCAAATTGCGTCAGAGTGATGTTCTTCTTTTGTTTTCTAACCCGCCATAAAAAATTCGCCCACTCTTTTCCAAGCGTTGTGGGGCTTGCTGGTTGGCCATGAGTTCGAGCAAGCATGGGTGTATTTCTATTAGTCTTGGCAAATGTGGCCAATTTAATTTCGATTTCAAGAATTTTACTTAAGTAAATTTCTCCCACAAAATCTTTGGTCATCAATGCATAGGCACAGTTATTAATGTCCTCTGAAGTACAAGAAAAATGCACTAGTGGCACAAGGTGTTGGGCATTATGTTCCGAAAGTTTTTGGCCGATAAAAATTTCTACGGCTTTGACGTCATGATTTGTGGTTTTTTCGATGTCTTTAATAAATTTGCAAACATTTTTGTCAGATAATTCTTGCCAACTTCGCAGCAGATCTTTGACGGCCAATGGCATTATTTGATCCACAAAAACCTGATCGACCAAAAACTCCAACCAATGAGCTTCGACCTTTAAACGGTAGAGAATCAACGCACCTTCAGAAAAATAGGATGCAACTGATTGTGTTTTTTGGCCGTAGCGTCCATCTATCGGCGAAATAGCCCATAAAGATTCCAATTTGAGCTTTCCTTTCAAAAAAAATTAATGTCTAAAATACGCTTTTCAGTATACTCGGGAGAGTAAAAAAGAGTGAGAGAAAACTTCTATGCAAGCAAATATCACGGTTTTGGTCGGAGCCCAATGGGGTGACGAAGGTAAAGGCAAGTGGATCGATTACTTCGCCGATAATATCGACTTCGTGGTTCGCTACCAAGGCGGAAGCAATGCTGGACATACTATTTATGTCCAAGGTGAAAAGTTTGTTTTGCACCAAATTCCCAGCGGAATTTTTCAAGAAAAATCAATATCTGCAATGGCTGCGGGAGTCGTGGTAGATCCGATAGGACTGGCTCATGAAATCGAACAATTAAGGTCAAAAGTCACTATCACGCCGGATACTTTATGGGTATCTGCTAGAGCTCATGTGATAACTCCTTGGCATGTATATTTAGATTCCAAAAAAGAAAAATCTCAAGCCATCGGGACGACAAAACGCGGAATCGGGCCTACATACTCAGAAAAAGCAAGCCGTAGCGGCCTTCGCATGGGGCATTTTGTCAAACCGAGCTTTTTGCAAAATTGGATTTCAAAAATGAAAGAGGATCCAGAATTTTCTGAGGATTTTTCGGCTTCAAGCGAACGCTGGAAACTTTTTTTTGAGGCCGCAGAAAAATTAAAAAATTTTGTCTGCGACGTCGAAACAAAATTGCGTTTTCAAATGGCGGCAGGCAAAAGTTTTTTACTTGAGGGAGCCCAGGGTTCTTTGCTTGATTTAGATCACGGGACATATCCTTTTGTGACGTCTAGTTCTACAACTTCAGCAGGAGCTTGCACGTCGTTAGGAATTTCTCCAAAATCGATTTCCAAAATTCTTGGTGTCGCAAAAGCTTACTCAACTCGGGTCGGGTCGGGGCCTTTTCCAACGGAATTAAAAGATGCGGTTGGAACACATCTTGGAACTGTAGGCAAAGAGTTTGGAGCTACAACGGGTCGCCCTAGACGGTGCGGTTGGTTTGATGCGGTTGCATTTCGCTATTCGCAAGCGGTCAACGGTTTTGACGGAGTATTACTCAATAAAATTGATATTTTAACAGGCTTAAAAGAATTAAAAATTGCGACCGCATACAAGCATCCATCTTTGGGAGTGATTCGGGATTTTCCTTGGGATTCAAGTATACTGGAAGAATGTGAGCCGGTTTTTGAAACTTTTGCTGGGTGGTCTGAGGCTATTCCCACCGCTGGAAATTTTTCAAAACTACCTAGAGCGGCATTTGATTATGTTAAAGCCATCGAGCATCATGCCGGAATAAAGATTATGGCCGTCGGAACTGGACCTGGGCGAGAAGAATGTCTGAAACCTTGATAGAAAAAACTTCCCTGCGAAAAATTGCTCAAGAATTCGGAACGCCGACTTATATTTATTCTAGAGACCAGCTGGAACAAAACATCCGAAAGTTAAAGACGCTTTTTTCAAGCGATAGGCATTTAATTTGTTATGCAGCAAAAGCTAATTCTAATTTGCATTTGTTGAAAATTATGGCTGAAGCCGGATTGGGTGTGGATACGGTTTCGGGCGGTGAAATATTTTTGGCTTTAAAAGCTGGATTTTCGCCGGAAAAAATAATTTTTTCTGGGGTCGGAAAAACTCAGGCTGAGATTGTTTTGGCGATACACAATAAAATTAAAGCGGTCCATGTTGAGTCGCTTTTTGAGTTGCGAACCGTACTTGGTTTGGCCGAAGTTTTGCAAACTTCAGTTGACGTTGGATTTCGTTTAAATCCGAGCGTAAAAGCAAAAACACATCCAAAAATTGCAACCGGACATTCCGCCTCCAAATTTGGAATATACCCTAGTGAATGGGTAGAATGTGTTCAGCTTTTAATAGAAAATCGGACGAAGCTAAACTTAGTTGGGATTTCTTGCCATATCGGTTCGCAGATATTTGCTTTAAACCCGTTCGAAAAATTAGCCGTATTTCTCGAAAAAACCGTTAATAATCTACAGCTCCAAGGTTTTAAATTACACTACATTGATTTTGGCGGCGGGGTAGGAGTTCCTTACGACGGCGAAAAGCAAATCACATTAAATGACTATGGGAAAATTTTTAAAAACCTAGCGCAGAATTTAAATGTGGATTTAATTACAGAGCCGGGAAGGCTTTTAATTGCAAACACAGGATTTTTACTGACCAGTGTTTTAGGGGTCAAAAAAACCCAATCCAAAGAAGTTGTGGTTTTAGACGCTGGAATGAGTGATTTTTTAAGGCCTGCTCTTTACGACGCAAAGCATACCTTTAGACCGGTCACAAAGCGATTTGGTTCCAAAAAAACCTATGATTTTGTTGGTCCGGTTTGTGAGTCGGCAGATATTTTTTTGAAAAATACAAAGTTTCAAAAAACCGAAGAAAAAGATTTGATTTTAATTGAAAATGTGGGAGCTTATGGATTTTCTATGGCTTCACACTACAATTCGCGCCCTAAGGCCTGCGAAGTATTGGTAGATGGTGACAAGGTTTCTGCAATTCGAAGACGAGAAACCTATGACGACCTCTGTGTGGGTTTTACTGGATAAAAGATTCGATAACTTTTACGGCGGACTGCAGCTCGGCGAGCATTCCAAGTTTTCTTTCTTGATCGTCAAACTTATAATTCGAAGCTAAAAGCATGTGAACAAGTTTTACTGTGTGAAGGGCCTTCTTGCTAGCGTAGTTTTGGGTGTGAAATTCTTGATTGAGAGCGGTGAATCGGGTCGAGATTGCGATTACGTTGTTCATGGTTAGTTCCTTTTTCCGGTGCGTGATTTTATTTTTTTTAGAGCCAGTTTTCTTGGCCCTCCCCATTGTCCCTTGCATAAGACCTTGCAAAGCCTATGCCAATTTGAACCGGTAATGAATTTAATAGGTTGAGGTGTATTTGGGTCATGCAGCTGGTAACAAAAGTTTACCGGTAAAAGTTTTGCCGGTATAGATTTGTTCAAATAAATTTCAATTGAAAATATTTTTCACAGACTCGACCACCCGACTCACATCGGACTCAGTGAGGCTTGGAGATAGGGGAAGACTTACGGTTTGTTTGCCAACTCGATCTGCGTTTGGATAGTCAGAACTTTTCCAACCAAATCGGTCTTGATAATAAGGATGTTCAGGAATCGACCTGTAATGCACACCAATCCCCAATTTAGCTTTTCCCATAGCCGCTAAAAAAGCATCGCGAGTTATGCCGGATTTTTCTTCGTCGATTAAAACAGTAAACAAATGATATGCGTGTTTTTCAAAATCCTGCATTTTCTCTGGAAGTTCCATCGGGAGATTTTTGAACTCTTCTAAATATATCTCCCAGATTTTTTTGCGTTTCAGACCATTGATTGCGAGTTTTTGCAATTGATGCAATCCGATCGCCGCTTGCAAATCCATCATATTATATTTAAAACCTGCGGCCACTACGTCGTAATGTTTATAACCATCATCAGAAAAACGCTTCCACGCATCAGCACTCATTCCATGCAATCCGAGGCATTTTATTTTCCTGACGAGATCTTCATTTCGAGATAAAACAAGTCCGCCTTCTCCCATGGCGAGATTTTTGGTGGCGTAAAAACTAAAGACACCAAGATCTCCCATGCAGCCTGCTTTTTGGCCTTTGTATTCTGTCTCAATTGCATGGGCGCAATCTTCAATCACAAAAAGTTTATTCGCTTTTGCAATATCCATGATCGCATCCATTGCACAGGGCCGACCCGCAAAATGAACCGGGATAATGGCTTTGGTTCGAGGTGAAATTTTACGCTTAATTTCATCTGGCGAAATATTCATGGTTTTAGAATCGATATCGGCAAGCACCGGTGTACCGCCTGCGTGAATGATAGCATTTACCGTTGCGCAAAAAGTCATAGGCGTGGTGATCACCTCATCACCAGATTTTAGTCCTATGGCAAGACACGAAAGATGCAGCCCCGCGGTAGCTGAGAAAAGCGCTGCAGCATGTTGTGTTTCTGCAGAATTTTTATAGGCGATAAAATCCTTTTCAAACTGTGCAACTTTAGGTCCGGTTCCAAGCCATCTTTTGGCAATCGAATCAAGAACTTCTTGACCTTCCTCGGGACCAAAATCAGGTTGTCCAAACGTCAGAAACTTTTGGGATTCCATTGCTTCTATTCCTTTTGTTAACGCGCTCTTCGAGTTAAAGTAAAAATAGTGCGAATAATAATTCGTAAATCAAGCCAAAGAGAATGTCTGCACACATAAAACAAATCGAACGAAAGTTTTAATTTTATTTCATCAACAGAATCCGTTGTGTATCCTTGGTTTATTTGGGCCCATCCGGTCAGCCCTGGCGTTGCGAGAAGTCGTAATTCATAAAGCGGCGTTATCAGATTCATTTTAGTCAGCAATTCAAAAAATTCTGGACGTGGTCCAACAATCGACATTTCGCCGCGCAAAATATTCCAAAGTTGTGGTAGTTCGTCTAGGTGCAGTGGCCTAAGAATCTTCCCGATCCAAGTAACGCGCAAATCGCGATGCTGGGTCAAACCTTCGTTGATGCTGCTGCCAACCCGCATGGTGCGAAATTTTATAATGACAAAAGGATTTCCATATTTGCCGTGGCGTTTCTGGAAGTAAAACGCAGGGCCAAAGTCGGTAAGTTTAATCATCAAGGCAATTAAAAGCATTGGCAGAGCTAGAACAATAATCGCAGCAAGAGAACATACCATATCAAAAATCCGCTTGGATATATCTCGAATAAAATGATGGGTCTGAACACTCTCTCTAATAATCCATGTTCTTGTTTGATCTCCGATAGGTACACGCTCAAAAATTTCGGCAAAAAAAGTAATATCGTCAGTAACCCTAGCTCCGAGTTTTAATGCTTGCAGCGCAATTAAAGAGGCTTCAGAACGCATCAAGTCATTGTGATTAATAATCACCGCGGCCACGTCGTTTTTAATTTTCGCCTTAATTTCGTCGTCACCAATCCCATCAGTTAATTCAATAACCCCGACAAAATCGTAGTGTTTTGGGGTCGAGATTTGATTTTTGAAAAAATAAATAACTTCTTCAGTTAAATTTGATCGGCCTAAAAATATAAACCGAAATGGATAGGATAATAAAAACCGCGATAGCAGATAACGCATGGCAACAGAGACCAAGGCGCAGCCAATCGATCCGAAGATTAAATTATAGCGGCCAAATACTTTGTAAAAAAACAAATAAACAAAGGCCAAAGTCAGAACAAAGGCAAACGCACAGGTTGCAATTGCGGTTCGGGCTACAAAAGTCATTTTGAAACGTTGGGATTTGTCGTAGTAGCCAAAACCCAACGCAATAATGACAAAAAACACTGTATATGTAATGCCGCTGTTAATTAATTCTGGATGCCATAGGCCCCAAGTTTCTTTTGGGCTTATCCATACAAAACCTATAAAAATTAATGGCAGGGTTAAAAGATCAAAAATAACCCACGAAATGCGGTTGGGTGCCACCAAAAATTCCAGTAGCCCACGCACATAGTTTTTAAAAAATGTTCCGTTCGATTTTCGCACGCTTTTTTTAATTCCCTGAAGCCTAAATTATGACAGGGCGGCTCGCTAAAGCACAGTCAATTTTTAAATTTTATCGCCATGTGCTTGCGGCGTGATTTATGGTGATGAAAAGCAATTTTTTTGCGCTTTTGGGCGCGATAAAAATTCTGCTGATCAGATGGAAGCAAAATCTGGCGTTTTCCGGCCCCTAAATCCGTAACGTAGAGTTCCGAATATTTCGCCAAAGCTTCGGCACCTAAATGTGCGGCTTTTAGATTCCATTTTCCTTGCAGAACCACAACACTTGCGACCGCAACTTGCGGATTGTCGATCGGCATCAAACCGATAAATAATGTTGCCACACCAAGCGGATTGCGGCTTGATAGTGTTCCTGTTTTACCGCCAACGTACGGCCTTAAATGCGCATACCGCCCCATACTAAAGGCGTGGGTTGCGGTCCCAGACATCAAAGTCGCTTTCATGATTTCGCGCAAATTAACGGCGGTTTCTTCTGCAAACAGGCTTTTTAATTCTGCGTCGGTAGGAATAATTGTTTCGCCATTTAAGATAAGCGGACGCGCCCGGCCGTTCTGTGCAATTGTCAGTGCCAAATAAGCCCCGTGTGCCGGACTGAGACCAACCGCGCCGAATCCCGCCGCAAACTTCCCAATGGTTTGGGTGTGCGAGGTAAAAATATCCGGGGCTTCGATGAGGCTTTTTTGCATTGCAAAATCAAAAGGCAGATCTTGTTCCCAGCCTAATTCCTTGGCGAAATGGTCAATTGCTCCAAACCCCAGACGATTGACTGCCATTTTGGCAAAAAAACTATTGCACGAGTGTCCGTAGGCTTCTTTTAATGTGATGGAATTTCCGCGCGAAAGGATATTTTCATTCATCCATGTGCCGCGGGGATGCACATTTCCGCAGACGTCATTAAGGCCGACAACTTCGCTCGTTGAGAGTTGGCCGAGTTCTAGCCCGGCAACCGACACAACAGTTTTAAATATAGATGCCGCTGGAAAACCGCTATAAAGGGCTGTGTGCACAGGACTGCCCCAAAGATCAGGATTTCGGCCTTGTGCCATGGCAAGGATCTTACCGCTTTTTACCTCAACCATAACCACGCCCGCGATGGGGCTACCTTGAGTAACTAAAAATCGCTCAAGGTGATCTTGTAGACGCGGATCGATAGTGGTTTCATGCTGCGCGCCGTCGGTATCAGGAAAAGAAATTTTATTGGTAGCACTGGGCTCATTCCAGAGGCCTTTAGGAATAAGAAGTTTTGCAAAAGAAGTTTTATGAGCCTGTGCGTTAGCATGCTGAGTAGTAAGCAGCAATAAACAGAAGAAGCGAATTTTCTTAAAAATCTCCATCGGTCCCCTAAGGAGAAATGTATCTTGTAATGGTTTGATATATCTTAAACTGCTTTGTAGGAAAAATGCAAAGGAAACCGGTATAGGTAAAAAGTGACTGTTCGCTTTTATGTACGACCAATCCGTGGAACAATTGAGTCTTAATCACTGTTTGCGTCTGGACGCATTCACGGGAATTTATCAGAGGCTTCGCATCGTGAAATTACCAATTTTAAAAAAAATTGATCGCTACATCCTTACAGAAATTATTCCGCAGTTTTTTTCGATGTTGTTTATTTTGTGCTCTATTTTGGTTGTATCTCAACTTATAAGACTTTCAGAAATGATCGTTGCGCTTGGAATCACCGTAGAAAATGTAGTCATGCCGATTGTTTACATCACCTTGCCGTTTTTGTCCTTCAACATACCGATTGCCTACCTAGGGGCTGTGCTTTTTACATATTCCCGGCTAAGTTCGGACGGCGAATATGCGGCGATGCTTGCGGCGGGTTTATCCTTAAAACGCAGCGCAGCCACAGTAGTCGGTTTTGCTGTTGCGCTTTTTTTTGTTGCAAGCCTTGTGGCGTCCTATCTAGAACCCTGGGGACGCCGTGAATTAACTAACTTTTATCACCGCAAAACTCAAACCGAATTGGACAATGTGATTCAATTTAAAATGCAATCCGGTGTTTTTATCGAAGACTTTTTGGGATACACATTTTACGCCGAACATATTTCAGATAATAAAAAAGATTTTCAAAACGTCCTTATGGTTCCCAAAAATAATGCCGCCGGAAATTTTTTTATTTTAGCACCAACCGCACACTTTATCGGGAGTGTTACCGATGGCAGTTTGCATTTTGAGTTTTTACAGGGAATGATTCGCTCCGGGAGTATTCCCCAATCAGAATCTACAGTGGTGAAATTTCAAAGAATGGACCTAGATATTTTGCAGCTTTTTTCGCAGCAGATTTTTTCGGGTGAAGATTTAAGTCTCGACTACAGAAGCTACCCGCCCAATGAATTGCTGCAATGGATAAAAGCCGCAAAAACCAAAAAAGATTTCAACGAAGGCGAATACCGCAGAGCTGTGTTTTTGTTTCATCAAAGAATCAGCACGCCATTTGCGGTTGTGGTTTTTGCTTTTTTTGGACTTATTCTTGGTGTAACCGACCCGCGCAAAGGTAAAAACTTCGCTTATATTTACGCAATTTTAAGCATAATAGGAAGTTACGTAATCATCATGGGCTTTAAATGGTTTGCCGAAAACACGCATTTTCCTGCAGTTTTAGCCGCCTGGCTTCCTTTTGTGATTTTAATTTTAGGCTGCAGTTTTCTGCTTTATCAGAAAAATCGTCTGCCGCCGTCAGAATCCATTTTAGATTTCCGCAATTTACCTTTTCGCAGAAGGTTTCCTAGGCGACTTACTCGCCAATAAACGAGTTGGCATTCGGCCAGGAATTTTTAACGAGTACCCAGTTTTGAAGACACTATTGTATTTGAGAAAAGTCCACGAAATGTCTGGGTTCATAGACAAAATCTGAGGCCCAGAAAGCTTGTATTTTTGCTGTGCTTCCATGGCACTTAATCCGCCGACATTAACCGAAGAAAATTGCATTGGTTCTGCTAAAACAGCTTTTGGAAATAAGGTTTTTATGTTTTCTAAAGTAAAAACAAGTCCCAAATACCCAGCATAGAAGTTCTTCGAAGCAAATCCGAAATTAGCCCCGTCATAGCGGTCAATCAAATCGGTCAGCTCATTGCTTCGCACAGTGTCCATAGCACGTCTTATCCCACCAACGCCGTGATTATATGCGGTTACAGCGAGGGGCCATTTGCCAAGAATGTTATAATTTAAAAGCAATAACTTAGCGGCCGCTTTAGCCGACTTGATTGGGTCATTACGCTCGTCGATTCCATCTTGCAAAATTAAATACTGACGGCCTGTTTGCGGCATAATTTGAAAAACACCACTGGCACCCACTTTGGAACGCGCCATCAAATTAAATGACGATTCAATAAAAGCAAGCTTTGCGTAAGATTTCGGAACTTTATATTTTACAAATTCTTGTTCGATCATCGGCATATATTTAGAAGCGACGGTTATGCCATTTTGGATATATTCTCTTTGACCGCGTTGCGACCTCAGACTTTGTGCTGCTACCAAATATTTATCTTCGCGTTTAATATGCGCCATTAATTCTGCAATACGCTTTAAAGCTGGTTCTAAATTTTCCACGGAAGTTTTGCGCTGATCATTGAGTGCGATCAAAAGCTGATAGTAAGTTTTTTGACGGTCGTCTTTTAGTATTTTGGATGCTCGAGCAAGGCCTTTCTTATCGTATTGAAATCGAGAAAGATCCCAAACTTCTAAAACCACTTCCGGAAATTCTCCTACGTGAAGGATGTATTGATCTTTCGACCAGAGTCCATAGACTCTTCTCCAAAAATTAAAACGCGCGGCAAGTTCTTTAGGGACAGTAAGTTCGTCGTTTATTTTTAAAGCAGCGTGATCTTTTTCCATACGCTCTTTTGAACATTGCAAATAATGAATATCTGCAACTTGATGCGAGGTGACAAACACCGGGTAACAATCCTCCGCACTGGGAATGAAATTTTTATTTGCGGAGAATTTTAAGGCGTCGGTTGATAATGCGGTTTTCTTTGCAGTCAAATCTAGCCCTTTGGGCATCGCTTCTGATGCAACAAATTGACTTATTAAAAACAACGAAAAAATAAATGGTAAACGATTAATTAGCAACATCAGAAAACAACTCCAGCTTTTAGAAATACAACTGCAACAATAAAAGGTCTTCGCTCGGTAAAACACTGAGCGACTTGCAAGAATGTTAAAGCACGGGTCATGCCAGAAAAAAGGTTAAAGATTAGAAGAGGTTAACTCTATGAGCTGTGGTTAAGCGCACGTAGAGTGTCAAATTGTTCTACAATTTATAGGTATTAACTTTTCCAGAGGTTGCGATGGATTATAAGCAACTGTTGAAAAGTTTGATTCTCAATAGCGTCGCGAACCGTTTGCATTAGATTTAAATAATAGTGGATATTATGCAGAGATAAAGCGCGAAGAGATAAAATTTCTTTGCTCACAAATAAATGCCTTAAATACCCCTTTGAAAACGTCCTGCAAGTATAACAATCGCATATTGGGTCAAGCGGCTCATCGGAAAATTTATGGGCCTCGTTTTTTATATTGACTCGTCCCATCGAAGTAAAAACAGTACCGTTTCGGCCATTTCTTGTTGGCATAACGCAGTCAAACATATCCACACCAAGTGCTACATTTTCAAGTAAATCCAGTGGTGTTCCCACGCCCATAAGATATCGGGGGCGATCAACTGGCAATGCGTCGCAACAGTATTTTGTAACGCGTAGCATGTCTTCTTTTGGCTCTCCTACCGACAAACCGCCAATGGCGTAACCTTCAAAGTTAATTTTAACAAGTGCCTCGATACTAACCTTGCGCAAGTCTTCAAACATGCCGCCTTGAACAATTCCAAATTGGCAGAGCTCCGATTTCGATTTTGCTTCACGACAGGTTTTGGCCCAAGCCATTGACCTTTGCATGGAAATTTCGGCCTCGGCGTGAGTTGCTGGATAGGGCGTACATTCATCAAGAACCATATGAATATCGCTACCGATTGTTTCTTGAATTTGTACCGCTAGTTCTGGCGACAAATAAAAACTCCTACCATCGATGTGACTTTGAAACTTCACTCCGCAAGGATCAATTTTTCGGAATTTTCCTAAAGAAAAAATTTGAAAGCCGCCGCTATCTGTTAAAATTGGACCAGACCAATTCATAAACCTATGGAGTCCACCAAAGTGATTGATCACTTCCATGCCGGGACGTAAGAACAGATGGTAAGTATTGCCTAAAATGATCTGCGCTTTGGAGTCCAATAGGTCTTGCGGGGTTAAAGTTTTGACGGTTCCAACCGTTCCAACCGGCATAAAAATAGGAGTTTCGACAATTCCATGTGCTAAGGTCAAACGCCCACGGCGCGCGCCTGAGTGGGTGGAAAGTAACGTAAAATGCGACAAATTGGCCTCTAGATAGAATTTTTAGACGATGGATTTTCCAAGTGCCGACTGAATAAATTCCGTAATCAAGTTTGCTGTTTTTTGCTTTTCGTCCTGCAGAGGATTGTATTCTACAAATTCCATAGAGGTGATTTTTTTAGTGTCAGCAAGCATTTCTAATAATAAATGTGCCTCTCGGTAACTAATTCCTCCGGTCACGGGTGTGCTCACGCCGGGAGCAAACATAGGATCAATTCCATCTAGATCAAAAGATAAATGAATTCCATCTGTGCCGCGGCTTGCAACAGCAATTGCCTCAGCCATCACTGCGGGCATACCTCGTTCGTCGATTTCTCGCATAGTAAAATAGCGAATTCCACTGGATTTCAGCAGATCTTTTTCGGCTCCGTCAAGCATCCGAATTCCAATGAGGGCAATATTTTTGGGATTTATTTTTTGCGGCTCAGGATTCATATTTGTAAAACTTGAGTAGCCTTTGCCGATGATAATGGACATGGGCATACCGTGAATGTTTTTTGTAAGGCTTGTTTCAGGAGTATTAATATCAGCGTGAGCATCGATCCAAATAACACCGCATTTTTTGTTGTTTTTTTTGAAATGAGTTGCAACACCCGAAATTGTCCCAATAGCTACACAGTGGTCTCCACCTAAGACTAATGGAATAGTGTTTGCTGCAAATGCTTTTTCTACTTCTAAGGCCGTTAACTCGGCTATTTTTAAGATGGCATTTAAAAATTGATCTTTTGAGTCTTTAAAACTTAAAGTTTCTCGAATTGGAATGGCTAAATCACCGACATCTTCAACTTCCCATCCCAGAAGTTTAATTTTTTCGTGCAGGCCAGCAATTCGTAAAGCAGCAGGAGCCATGTTCGCGCCGCGAATATTCGCACCAAAATCCGTTGGCACTCCAATAATTCTTATTTTATTCATAGAACAAAAGCATATTCGAGTAATCTACGAGTAGCAATAAACTTTCATGGATGTACAAGGACGCAGGAAAAAGCTTGGCGCAAGCACCAAGCTTTAATCATGGAATGTAATTTAAGTTGACTTCTAAAATTCTACTACTAACTTGAAATTTAGAGACTTCGCAACAGTTCCATCGCAATTTGCGGCTGTTGGTTTGCTTGTGACAAAACCGACGTACCAGCAGATTGTAGAATCTTTTGTTGTGTAAAGTTCGCTGTTTCAGCTGCAAAATCTGTATCAGAAATGCGGCTTCGAGCAGTATCTAAGTTTTCAATTTGTACACCTAAATTACCGACAGTTGATGTGAATCGATTTTGAATCGCGCCTAAATAGGCTCGATATTCATTCACTTTAGTAATCGCAGTATCGAGAGTGCTGATCGAACCTTGTGCGGATATTTTATCCATCACACGAGTTCCTTCTTCACCGCGTCCGATATTAAGCGATCCTTCGCCTTCGGTATAATTGTTAATTTTCGAGAAATCTATTTTAATGATGTTGATTGGATTCACTGTATCAAGTGAATCAGAACCTTTAAAATAGTCTTTTCCAACCTGAATCTCTAACGGAAATGAGTTCTGTGTTTCTCTCAATTCGTCAGGTAGGGTTGCGCCGCCTACTAGTGGCCGCGTGCCGTTAAATTCGGTTGTTGTCGTAATCCGGTCGATTTCGTTTTTTAACTGAACAAATTCCTTGTCCACAAAACCTCGTTCCGTGTTACCGATCGTGTCACTCGCTGATTGAATAGCAAGTTCACGCAAGCGAGTGAGCATGTTAGTGGTTTCTTCGAGACCACCTTCTGCTGTTTGGACCATCGAAATACCATCCAAGGCGTTTCGACGCGCTACGTTAAGTGATCGTACGTTCGCTCGCAAATTTTCCGAAACTGCTAAACCAGCAGCGTCGTCGGCGGCACGATTGATACGAGTTCCCGAAGCTAACTTTGACATACTTGACTGCATAGCATCAGTCGAAAGACCGAGCCTACGTTGTGCGTTTAGCGATCCAACGTTCGTTCTAATTCTTAAACCCATTGTTGACCTCCTGTCATCTTAAATGAATCACTCCATGTGATCCTTAAAGCATTAATCGTCCGGCGTCCGGCAAAGTTTACCCATGAGTTGAAATTATTTTTTAAGTTATTGAAATCATTTGTTATTTTTTTTACAGTCAGATTCTTATGAGCAATAATTACCCGCTGACTTTCCAAAATAGTGTGAAAAAATTTGATTTATTTTTTGTCGATTTAGACGGAACTATGATTTTTGAAGATCTGACTTTTTTGTCATTTAAGGCTTATTTAAGCCAAAAACCGTGGTTATTTTTAAAAAGTTTATACGAAATTTCTGTCTATAGACAGCGAACTAAAAAAATTCTGGCCGAAAAAATTCCCTTCGAAGAATTGAAATATACTTTGAATGCGCCGGCCATTGAACTTCTTAAGTATTTAAAAGCTCAAAGCAAAACTCTGGTTTTAGCAACAGGTTCAAGCGACATCTATGCGCAAAAGATTGCACAGGTGACAGGATTATTTGATGCAGTTTTGGCAACAGATCTATCTCAAAATCTTATTGGTAAAAATAAATTAGAGAAAATGCGAGCTTTCGCTTGCGAAAGACCTTTTGTCTATATAGGTAACAGCCAAGTTGATTTGGAAGTTTGGAGTGGCTGTGATGCAGGAATTGTCGTTAACGCTAATACGTCAGTAAAAACTAAAGCAAAACAGGCCACAACTGTACTTCTCGAAATTTAATGTTCCAATTCGTTACCAAAAGTTTCGTCCGTTGCAGCCAGGGATGTAAAAGCAAGCAGAAAAACAACCGCAGCGATAATAATCGATGATGTTTTAATATCGAACGAAAGCCTCAAGGCTTTTAAAGCAAGAAGCATTAGCACAACAGAGCTGCGTATAAGATTAGGAATAGATGTGGAGATTGTAGCTCGCACGTATGTGGGAAAACTTTCGGCAGCGAAAGTCAAAAGAACGGCCCAGTACCCCGTTCCAAGTCCTACCAGAAAACACGTAAAAAGAAATACCGAACCATCTGCGCCTTTACAAGCAAAGTAGGCCGGGATTGCAAGTAACGATACGGCGATAAAAACCAACAGTGCTTTTTTTCGACTTTTAAGTTTTTGCGACAACGTCCCGCAGCCAATATCTCCTAAAATAACCCCGATATAAGATATTGCTACAGCGTCTCCGGCTTGGATTTTTTCGGTTACGCCAATGGCTTGTGCAAATTCTGGAGAAAAAGCAATCAAAATACCCGCCACAAACCAGATGGGACATCCAATAAGAACAAAGTACACATATTTTTTAAAAAGATTTTTCTGCAGAAATATGGATTTAAGAGCCGAGAAAAAATTACGTTGGGATTTAAGTGCTTTCAATTCCAAAAATAAATAACTTTCTTTAATTTGTAACCGGAAAATCAGAAGTAAAAACCCAAGACAACCACCGATCTCAAAACAAACTCTCCAACTTAGAAACTTTGCCACTGCTCCCGCGGTAATTCCTCCCAGAAAACCTAGAGCTCCAATCCACATGGTTGCGATTCCTCTTTTTTGGGCCGTGGACACTTCTGCAACTAGTGTTATTGCTGCGCCGAGTTCTCCGGCTAATCCGAAACCAGCAATAAAACGACACCAATGGTATTGCTCAATAGTCTGGACAAAGCCATTCAGCAGAGTAAAAAGCGAATAAAGAAAAATCGAAAGATAAAGAACCCGCACTCTGCCAAAATAATCACCGGCTAAACCCCATACGAATCCGCCAAGGAGAAGGCCTGTCATTTGATAATTTAAAACAGAACTACCTACGCTCATCAGTTGGTCTTGCGCTACCCCTAAGTCTTTTAAACTTTGGATACGCGTAACAGAAAACAAAAACAGATCAAAAACATCGACAAAGTAACCCAGGGCAGCAATAAGAACAACCGATCGCACGTTTTTTTTATTTTCCAGTTCCCGGTTTTTTAATACCGGTTGCTGCAGCCATGGCAGGTGCTTTAATTACGGGATTTTCGGCAGCACTTTCAAGCATAGACTTCTTGGCGTCTTTATCTGAAGGTACAGCGGCGATCACGCCTTTTTTACTTCGGGTTACAATACCGTAAACTTTTAGAACTTCGGCTTCCAAAGTTTTCATCAACTGGGGATGTGTTTCGAGGTATTCTTTTGCATTTTCTCGGCCTTGACCTAGACGTTCATCTTTATAGGAAAACCAAGTTCCGCTTTTTGCCACAACATCTTTGGCTACTGCCAAGTCAAGAACATCTCCCGTGCGAGAAATTCCTTTGCCGAACATAATATCAAATTCCGCCTGACGAAACGGTGCGGCAACTTTATTTTTAACAACTTTAACTCGAGTTCTATTGCCAACGACTTCATCTTCAGACACTTTAATGGCGGCTATACGGCGAATATCAAGACGAACACTGGCATAAAACTTAAGGGCATTACCACCGGAAGTTGTTTCGGGACTGCCAAACATCACACCAATTTTCATGCGGATTTGATTGATAAAAATAACCGAGCAATTAGACCGCGAAACCGAGCCGGTAAGTTTTCTTAACGCCTGAGACATTAAGCGTGCCTGCAAGCCCATATGCTGATCGCCCATTTCGCCTTCGATTTCGGCTTTGGGAGTCAAAGCCGCAACCGAGTCCACAACAATTAAATCAACCGCACCACTTCGCACAAGCATGTCAACGATTTCTAGAGCTTGTTCCCCAGTATCTGGTTGTGAAACTAAAAGTTCGTCAAGGTTTACACCGATTTTTCGGGCATACGCTGTATCGAGAGCATGTTCTGCATCCACAAAAGCAGCGAGTCCACCGTTCTTTTGGACTTCCGACACCACGTGCAAGGTCAGTGTGGTTTTCCCTGATGATTCTGGTCCGTAAATTTCTATGATCCGGCCGCAGGGTAATCCGCCAACGCCAAGGGCAATATCAAGAGATAAAGCGCCGGTAGAAGTGACTTCGATGGGTTCGATTTGGCCGCCATTTTTCCCAAGGCGCATGATGGAGCCTTTGCCAAATTGTTTTTCGATGGAACTGACTGCTTGTTCCAAGGCTTTGGACCGTTCCGCGTGAGGCATATCTGATTGCATGAAGAAGCTCCTTTTATAGAATTTAAAAAAACACCAAATTATCTTTAATATTTTGCAATAAAGTGCCGGCTTTTTACCGTTGCTTAAGCCAGTAGAATCCTGCCATTACTCGCAAAAAATTAACATCAAAAAAGTAAAATATTTCGCGCTCAAAGGCAAAGGACATGAAAAGACTCAAACAATTTCTATTTACACCGAAAACAAAATATGAAAGTTATTGTTTTTTTGTTTTTACTTACCGGCGCCAATTGTTTTGCAAGACCTAGTTTATTCTGGGAGCATCTTGGCACGTCGCGAGAATTTACTCAGCAGAGTTCGACGCCTGATTTTGTCTACCGATCTCCTGCCCGTTTAGAAATTCCTGACAATCGTGATGCGAGTATTCAATATGTGCCGGTAAGTTGTCCGGTGGCAAATAAGCTCGTAATATTTGTGGTGGCTTTAGATTTAAAATCCCAGATTATGGTAGCGATTTCTCATCATGTGGCGGAAATGCCGTTGAGTGGTAAAAAATACGATATCAATGCTGTGGCGCAGAATTTAATTACGGCAATGAATCCAAGTTTATTGAAGTGGGATCACCGCATGTCGGTCGATATAAGAGCTGCTTTGGATGGCGAAAATGGCGAAACATCTCGCGTGTGTTTAAACTTGATTTTAGCACATGCGTTGCTACCAGATTTAAAAATTCTATCTCCGGTAGGACGTGAGCAATTGGTTGCTAATAATGTAACACCTTCTCGGCATAATAGAACAGTTTTGACACGATGGAATTTGGAAGATAAGCAGCAGAATTTTTTTAATTTGCGGTGGAATCTTGTTGAAAGCATTTTTGCAAAAGCATTGGATGTGGAGCGCAAGGAGAAGGTGGAGATTAAGTTTTTCAAGGATCAGTTGGCGGCAAATTTTTCCAGAGAAATGTTGGATAAAATAAAAGTCGAAGCGCAAAGTTTAAAAATAAATGATACGCCTCAAATAGCAAAAATCAATCGTGCCTGGGTTTACTTAGATCGCGGTCGAGCATATGGATTAAAGATGGGCGATCGTGTGGTTTTTAATGGCGAAAAGATCAAAGGCCATGTGATTGGCTTTTATGGGCCAGAAGAAAAAGTGCAGTCGCCGCGCGGATTTCTCGTGTCTGAAGGAGCGATTGTTTTTATTCGCGCTGGACAATACGAAGTCAAGAAGGGTCAGGAAATGACTGTTGATTCAAAAAGATTTCCTTGAAAAATTGCAGACCGAAAAGTTAACTAATTTTTTTAGTACCTGAAAGCTGGTTTGACTGTAATTTCTAAACCATTTTCTTGAATGGTAAAATCTTCGTCAAAAGTTAAAATTGTTGCATGATCTAATCGAAATATTTTTGCTGCTGAAATTAAACTTCGTACCTCACGATGGTAAGTCTTTACATCCTTGAGAGTCCAGCACACCTGAATAAGCTCAGGCTGCACTCCAGGCCTTAGACAAACAAAATCCACTTCTTCAAACTCGGAATTTTGAAAATAAAAAAGATCGATATTAGGCTGTGCACCTAGACGAATAAGCTGAAGAAAAACAAAATTTTCAAGCAATTGACCTTGTGATGCAGACACGAGGGACGGCCGTACTGAGCGGATAAAACCTGTGTCATAGGCAAAAGGCTTGCGGTCTGCCTTTTTTTGTTTGGCTAATGAAGGTTCGAATTTCAGTAAAAGATGAAATAAAAAAGCCTCTTCTCCATAGGACAGATAATTTTCTAAAGTGGTATTACTCAAACGATTTTCGAGTGCTTTTTGCAGGCTTCGTCCTGAAATATGGCTTCCAACCGACTGCAGGAGAAGTTCACCAAGTGCTCTCAACGCAGGCGTGTTGCGAACTTTATATCGGTCCACAATATCACGAGAAAGGATGGCTCCCCAAAGTTGTGAGAGATAAAATAGCGGTTCGGATTGCTTTAAAACGACGTCCGGAAATCCTCCGTTTTTTAAATAGTCATAAAATTTTTCACTTTCTTTTACGGGATCTTTCTCACTTATGGATTTTAAAGCTCGGTTAGACTCCTGCCAACTAAATGGCAGCAGAGTAAAGCTGAGATAGCGCCCCGTTAACGAAGTCGCTAATTCCTTTGAAAGAAGGCGAGAATTAGAACCCGTTATAAATATGTTTTTATTTGATCGATGAAGACGATGGAGAAATTGCTCCCATCGATCTAAATTTTGAATTTCATCGAAAAAAAATATTTGGTTTGCCTCCTTTCCCCACACTTTTTCTAAAACTTCCAACAGTAAATCTGCGTCAACTTTTAACGGAAGTCTGTCATCTTCAAAGTTGAAATGGGCGTGCGGAATTTCTGCTAGGATTTGTCGAACCAAGGTTGATTTGCCGGCTCTTCTCGGTCCTACAATGACTTTTATCAGAGAAGATTGAATATTTTCTTTGATTAGGGCTGTAGTATCGCGGATTATCTCAGTTTTTACCGATTTTTGCTGATACTCTTCCTTTTGTGACTGAGCTATTTTGACCAATAATTCTTTCATACTAGTCATTATTTCATTTATTGACCAGTATAGCAATCGGACAGGTCGA
Source organism: bacterium (assembly GCA_043757325.1). GTDB lineage: Bacteria > Bdellovibrionota_B > Oligoflexia > Oligoflexales > RGVZ01 > JAYVPO01. Next base: position 31,234 of record JAYVPO010000149.1, on the reverse strand, counting down.
TTTGTGATTATTTCTTTACTTTGGATGGTCGATCAGGTAACTGCTGAGACTCGGTAAACATTAATAGTAAAAAAAAAGGTCCCAGGGTGAATGAACCACAGTCAAAATCAAATCTGCCGCAAATTCGGCTTAAATCAGAATTAAAATTCACGCATCCGTGGATATTTCAGAAGCTTATTGATTCAAAACAAGAAAAGCCTAAAAACGGAAACATCGTCGATATACTTGATCCCGACGGAAAATGGCTTGCCCGTGGTATCTATAACGGTCATGCGCGCATTGCATTAAGGGTGTTAACGCGAAATCCCGATGAATTTATCGACACAGAATTTTTCTATCAGCGTTTTTATTCTGCGAAAAAGCTTCGCGAAGTTACCCTGCAAATTTTGAAACACACCAACGCCTATCGTCTTATCCATAGCGAGGGTGATTTCTTAAGCGGGCTCATTGTGGAAGTTTATGACAAGCAAATTGTGGTAGAATTTTTTTCCAGCGGAATGTATCGCCTTCGGGCTCAAATAGAGTCGGTAATAAACCGACTCTATCCAAACCTTCCGATTTACTTTTTTGCCGAAGAGCACGTGCAAAAGCAAGAATCCATCGATATTAGAAGTCCGGTTGCGCCAAAGCCTTTTACCATTGAAGAACACGGATTGAAATTTCTTGTAGCTCCTGGGTCAAAACACAAAACAGGATTTTTTCTCGATCAAAGAGACAACCGCAAATATCTTTCGGAAATATTACCACCCAACGCCAAAGTTTTGGACATTTGCTGTAATTCGGGCGGCTTCGCAATTTATGCTAAAAAACTCGGCCTCGCTGATCAGGTAACCGCCCTGGATCTGGACGAGGAAATTCTCGAAATCGCCGAACAAAATTCTAAAATTAATTCGGCTCCGGTGAAATACGTTCATGTTGATCTTTTCCCTTGGCTGCGTGAAAAAATTGAAGCCAAAGAATTCTTCGACTGTGTTATTTTGGATCCTTCCAAACAAACTCGTTCACCGTTGGAAATTGAGCAAGCGCTGCGAAAATACTGCGATATGAATCGTTTGGCTATTCAAGTCACCAAACCTGGCGGGCTATTTGTGACGTTTTCTTGTACGGGTTTAGTTAAAGAGAGTGACTTTATAGAATCGGTGCGACGTGCAGGATTTCAAGCCGGTCGCGAGCTGCAAATTTTTCGTATTTCAGGTGCGAGTTCAGATCATCCATTTTCGATTCAAGCTAGTGAAAGCCGCTATCTCAAAGCACTTTGGTGCCGAGTTTTATAAAAATTACATTAACCGAAGTACCGTTTGAAGAAGTAAGTCGTATTGAATGGGCTTAGATAAAAAATCCGTAAAACCAGACTCGAGACACTTTACTCTTTCTTCGTTCATGGCATGGGCCGTAAGCGCAATAATCGGTCTAATATAGCCGTTTTTACGAAGAATTCTGGTGGCCTGATGCCCATCCATTCGTGGCATTTGCACATCCATAAGTATAATATCGTATTTATTTTTTAAAGCCATATCAGAACCTTCCTGACCGTCAGATCCAATCGCCACCTCCGCACCCTGCCGAGTTAGAAGAATTTTTAACAAGGCTTGATTATCTGGCGAATCTTCGACAATTAAAATACTTTTACCTTTTAACAGTAATTTCGGGTTTGCGGTGTCTGCGGAAGACTCTTTCTCGGGTCCCTTATCTTCACTTTTAAATTCCGGACTTCCAACCGTTAGCCAAGCTGAAAAAACACTGCCACCATTGATCTTGGTTGATTTTAAAACAAAATCCCCACCCATAATGTGGGTTAATTTTTTGGTCAACGCCAATCCAAGTCCGGTACCACCGTAGGCTCTTGTAACCGACGGATCGGCTTGTACAAATGGTTTAAATAATTTTAGCACCTCGGATTTTGAAATGCCTATTCCAGAATCTGTTACAGTTAAAGTCAGTTTGTCGACTTCAAAAGAAACCGCGAGTATCACTTCACCTTGAGTCGTGAATTTCAAAGCGTTCCCGACGATATTTCCTACTATTTGCTTTAATCGCGTCGCATCCGAAACCACATACTCAGGAATTTCGGTTAATAAAATAAGTTTAAACGAAATCCCTTTTTCGCGGGCTTTTAAAGTTGTCGTGCTGCTAAAATCCCGAAGAAATTTAGCCAACGAAAAGCGTACGTTTTCAAGAGAAATTTGCCCGGCTTCAACTTTTGACAAATCTAAAATATCATCTATGAGTCGCAAGAGTTGATTGGAATTTCTCTCTATAATATCAAAAAATTCTTGTTTTTTAATCGGATCCCCATCCGCTTCGCGAAGAAGTCCCAGAAACCCAATAATAGCCCCGATTGGTGTTCTAATTTCATGACTCATATTGGCCAAAAAAATACTTTTAGTACGGTTAGCATCTTCGGCGTTTTTTTGCGAAGCGATTAAATCATTTAATAAATCTCGAACTTGGTATTGTCTTTTTCTGGCAGCCAACGCGAATTTAAGACTACTTACAAGCGTCACAACACGGGTTGGTTTTTCCAAGAACGTCACATTTCGAAGCCATGAAAAAACGTGCGAAGATTTATCCTGCACAAGTCCTTCTGCTGTTAAAATCACAAAAGGAACATCCGACCAAGTCGGCTGCATCGTCACAAGATTCTGCAATTCCGTCGTGTCCTGCCCAAAAACCTCAAGGCCCAATAAAACAGCTCCAGCTCCATCGGTAATTTTTTGACAAAGGTGCGAGAGATCGCGGCAAGTTTCTGCTTGCAAGCCGACGTTGTTTAGTATTTTGGTTGTTAACTCGGCGTCATTTGGAAGCGCCGTAACAATAAGAACTCTTTCGGTCGAGGATTGGCTCAGCTGATTATTTTTCATTGTTTTGCATCAGCGACCTTTCATCACCAACAAGGTTAGGTGTTCCGGTCATGATTTGAGGATTTACCACAATTAGCTCCTTGCAAAAGAAGCGGAAAAATCTAACCTTGAACGTAAGTTTTGCCCTTGTAAAATGGTGTATAAACCGCAAACAATATTCCCGCAGCAAAAACTAATCCGGTAAAAAACCAAAAATAATTAGCCCCTGAAATTGTAGCATTTCCATTCGCATCTTGGGTCAACATTGTGAATATCGCTGTTATTTGATTGCCCAAACTAACTGCAAGTAAATAGAAACTAGTTAATAACGACTTCATGGAATTCGGGGCTTGAGTGTACGCAAATTCAAGGCTCGTCACAGATACCAAAACTTCCGCGGCCGTAATAATTGCAAATGCGCCGACTTGCCACATAATACTCACGGTCTCCCCATGTTCAAGCAGATTTTCGGCGTAGGCTAAAATGGCAAAAGAAATTCCCGTTAGAAAAAACCCAGCACCAATTTTTCGCAGTGGTGTAACTGTTATAAATTTATTTACGGCCGGATAAACAATATAGGAAAATAACGGTACAAAAATCAAAATAAGCAGTGGATTTACGGCTTGAACCTGGGCTTCGTCAATAGTGAATTTAATAAAACCAAAGTCGACATCTCGCGCCATTTTTTTAGCCTGAACAACCCATGAGCTTCCGGTCTGATCATAGAGTGCCCAAAAAATGGCGATAAATAAAAATATAATTGAAAGATTTTTTAACGCGCTTAATCCGTCGGGACTTAAAACATCTTTTTTATATTTGGTCCAGCCTACCGGCGGTACCGTAATATAGGCTTTTCGGCCCATGTAGAACACAATAGTGGCAACAAGCATCAAAACTCCAGGTAGGCCAAATGCCACCGAAGGACCATAAGCTTTCAACAAAAATGGCGTGGCCAAAGTCGAAAAAAATGACCCGAAATTAATCGCAAAGTAAAACCAGCCGTATACTTTCGGAATGAGATCTTTGTTGTGCTGCGTGAATTGATCGCCTACATTTGCCGAAACACAGGGTTTGATGCCGCCGGCACCAATTGCAATCAATGTTAAACCCAACGATAAACCGAATTTAGATTCAAAGCCCGCCAACACTAAGTGACCGAGGCAGTATACAATCGAAAGCGAAATAATTGTTTTATATTTACCCCACCACACATCGGCAACGATCGCTCCGATGATTGGAAAAAAATAATTAGCGGTCATAAAATTATGATACCAAACCACGGCTTGAGGTCTGGTGAATTCGGGTTGTCCAGCTTGAGTCATTAAATACTGAGTCATAAAAGTAATTAAAATAGCGCGCATGCCGTAATAGCTAAATCTTTCGGCAGCTTCATTTCCGATAATGTAAGGAACACCCTTTGGCATTCTTTGTCCAGAATTTTCAGCAGTTTGATCTGCATGTGAATTCGAAGTGCTTGTCATTATTATTCCCCTTTTAAATCGAATATCATAAATTTGGCCAGCCAGCCAGAATTTTTGATCAATTGGCCAAGACTGCCTTTACAAGGTATTATTGTCAATAGAATAACCCGGGAGTGCTTAAAATTGAATCATGCAGTAAATAAACTTATAGACCGTTTGAAATCCGAAGAATGGAATGAGTTGTTATTTGAAAGAACGCTTGCATTAATTAGCCTTGAGAAGGATAAACTGGTTCAAATAAGTTTAACGATCCAGTTAGTCGATGCCATTGAAATAGCAAATCCTGAGGCAGCTTTGCTGCTGCTGCGAGAAATAGTTACTGCTTATCCCGACAATCTATGTGCCCTTGAAAAGCTGCAAAATTTCTTTAACATCCAAGGTAAAAAAGCCAAGGCTTTTGCAGTGGAATTAGAAATCCAAAAACTTAAAAATCCTGTCATTCCGCTTAGGAAAAATATCGCGCCAAAAAAAAATGTGCCATTAACTTGGAGCGATGTCGCGGTTGCACCTTTTTCAGAAGTTCTGAAAAAAAACTAGAAACCGTTTTGTTTTAAAAGGTCTTTTATTTTATCCTGATGGGAGAAATTTGAAGTCTCCAGATCGATCTCAATATCAACCTCACTGTAGTACATGGCGCCGAAATTGCGACTGTGTCTAACATCAAGTAAATTTGCGCCACTGTCACCTAGAATATCGAGAATTTGCGCTAATTTCCCTGGTCGATCTTCTACCCTTAAAGAGATCCGCATCATCCGACCCGAATGAATAAGCCCACGATTGGTGATGCGGTGAAGTAAATTTACATCGATATTACCACCAGAGATAATTGCGCATAGACCACCCGGAAATGATTCGACGCCGTATTTTTCAATCAAAGGCTCAATGGCCGCCACGGTCGCTGCTCCGGCGCCCTCGGATAAATTATGTTCTTTCTCCATGATGTGCATAATGGCTGCCGCAATTTGATTATCATCAACCAATAATAAATCATCCAAAAGATTTTTGAGTATTTTAAAAGTCAATTCACTGGGTTTTTTAACCGCGATTCCATCAGCGATAGTCATCGCTCTCGGCACTTGCGTCACTTTGTCATTATCCAAACTTAGTTTCATCGAGGGAAAGCTTTTTGTTTGAACACCGAAGATTTTTGTTTTTTTGGAAAGTGCTTTTACTGCTGTCGCAACTCCACTAGCCCAACCACCACCACCAATGGTCACCAAAATCCCACTCACATCCGGGCATTGGCGACAAATCTCGAGGCCAGCAATGCCTTGGCCATTTATAACCCTCCAATCTGAAAAAGCGTGAATTAAATTCGCGCCTGTTTCTTTTTGAAATTTTTCTGCTGCCACAAAAGAATCGTCGTAAACTTCTCCTTGCAGCCGAATATCAGCACCAAGAAGTCTTGTGGCCTCAATTTTTACCATGGGAGTGCGCAGCGGCATAAAAATAGTTGCGGGAATTTTTAAAAGACGACAGACATAGGCGATTCCTTGAGCGTGATTACCAGCGCTTGCAGCTACAACACCTTTTGAGAGTTCTTGGGCAGAAAGGCTTAAAAGTGCATTGGCTGCACCACGAATTTTAAAAGAGCCGGATAGATTCAAATTTTCTAATTTCAAAAAAATAGGAATTTTCCAACGATCCGACAAACTTAAAGATGTCACCAAAGGCGTTGGCTTAAGAATGCTTGAAACGCGCTTTTCAGCTTCTTGAATCGCTTTTAAATTTATCAAGTCGGAAGTCATTAAAGAACGTTTCCTAAAACTATTATTTTACCATAGTTTCACAATTTAGAATTAACTCGCTTTTGTGTTATCATAGCTAAAGAGGTCACGATAAAAACCCTATGCATATTATTTGGCTTGTTGAAGCAGTAAAGCAAGATTTTTCGGTAACTCATAGTTTACTTGGTAACTTCGCAACGCGCGTTTTTAGTTCCGCAACAACTTTTCAGAAAATTTCGATATTTGAAAAAAACCATCCACCGTCGGTTTTAATTTTGGACTTAGAATTTGCAGATGAGTGTTTAATCGACCAGATTTTTCAATTTGCTACACGGCATTTTCTGAAGACTCCGATTTTGGTGATGAACCGCTCGCCTTTAAAAATTACTAAAAATATGCATTTTCTGCAAAAACCTGTTGATATATTTATTTTGGTAAAAGCCATTCGGGAAATTCTCAAAGATCAAATATTAAAAACGGACAATATAATTTTTGAGGATTTGGTTTTTTACCCGTCATCTCATGAAATTGAATTTGAAACCGCTGCGGGAATTGAAAGAATAAAGTTATCTCGTCAGGAATCTTTAATTTTAAAAACCCTTATAAGAAATTTTGGAAAGACTGTGTCTCGTCAGGCAATTTTAAAAGAGGCTTGGGATAATGCAAAGGTGTCAGATCGGACGATGGATAGCCATATTTCGCGTTTGCGATCGGCCTTGGCGGTTTCGTCTCGCATTCAGCTTTTGAATGTATACGGAAAAGGATTTACTTTAACCGAAGACTTTTAGGATCACGCAGCCATTTTTAATACAGTTGGCAAAAGCACCGTAGTCAATTCAAAAAGATCGTCCGATTTATTAGGGATAAAGGCTTCTCCTAGCATTGTCTTAGGAGAGGTTTTAAATTCTATTTTCATAAATCGAGAAAAATGCGAAGAGCTTGTAAATCCGCACATAAACGCAACGTCGGTCACAGTCCATTGTCTTGACACCATTAGAATTTCACGAGCAAGTATGGCGCGAATGCGCCAAACCCAACGCATTGGCGGCATTCCGAATTTTTTTTGAAAAGCGCGCGACAGACTGAATTTTGAGGTGCCAGCAAATTTTGCGAGATCTTCTAAGCGAAGCTCCTCACCAATATTGAGGATAAGTTCTTGAGAAAATTGATCCCACCAAGACATATTTAAGGCTTGAAAAGTTTGCGTATCGTTAGAAAAGGCTTCCATTGGTGGCTCCAGAGAGATTCAAATTTATTAACATTCAAACTTCTATTGAGCAAAAGTCATACCAGTGTTGGTCAAAAATTAAGTCACTGTAATTGCTGAAAATTAAGGCTGACAACCGCGTCTTTTTGGCCTAAAACTGGGCCGGTGGCCAGATTTAATGCCGAAGTCTCGATGGGAGTTTTAGGTCTCTAGGTGTCCCTGGAGGTTTTTTTAAAAAAAAATTAAATCATTTTGCATGGGAAGAAAACCGCGCATATTATTGCCGAATGTTTATCACCACGTAACGCAACGTGGCAATCGCCGCATGCAAACGTTTTTTTTAGAGGAAGAATATGAATTGTACATCAGGCTGTTATTTTGCAACTGCCAAAAATTTAATGTGGAGATATTTAGCTTTTGCCTAATGCCCAATCATTCGCATCTAATTTTGCGCAGTGAATTTGGCTACCCAATTCGAAATGCCGTAGCGGATACTCACGAATTTTATACCTGTGCGATCAATGCAAGATATGGGTGGAAAGGACATCTGTGGCAAGGCCGCTTTTTTTCTGCCCCAATGAGCCCGGAACATCTCGGCGCGGCATATAATTATGTTGCTTTAAATCCCGTGCGAAGCGGATTGGCGGCATGCCCCGAAGATTATCAATGGAGTAGCAGCAATAAGAAATATAACAATTTGGTCACTTCTTCAGGGAAAGTTTTTAACCAAAATTTTTCGGAAAAAGAAATGGAAGAATTTCGCAAGTATTCGAAGCTCGGGCATGCCTTCGGTGAGAAAACATTTTTTGAGAAAATCGAGCGGAAATATCAAATGAGAATGCTTCCAGGCCGGTCAGGCCGACCTAAGAAATATACAAACACGAATAATACGTGCATGCAATAATACGTGCCACCCTACCTATTAAAAAATGAACACAAAAAGTCCAACTGCTTATTTTTTAATAGGTAGGGTGGCACGTATTAATGGGCGGCATGCCGCGAAGATTACCAATGGACTAGCAGCAATAAGAAATATAATAATTTGGTCACTTGTTCACTGCAAGTTATTAACCAAATAATACGTGCCACCCGACCTATTAAAAAATGAACACAAAAAGTCCAACTGCTTATTTTTTAATAGGTCGGGTGGCACGTATTATTTTCACACCGTCGCGTTCAAGATCGTTACGGGGTGCTTTTACAAGTGCACTTTCCAGGCTTAAAACTGCTTTGGTCAAAGATTCAACTTTTACACGTTCCTCGATCATGACCCTAACATATCAAAATTGTAAATATCCAACAACACAGCCATTTTCACTGCATAAAGTTTAGTAGATTGGGCTGCAACATTTTATTGGTTGCGAGCATCGTGCTTTGCATAATCGTCTCGGTGCGCTTAAATTCGCTGGAAGCATGGAATATATCCGAATCCTCCACACTCGAAAGCGCTGCCTTGGTAAAATCTCTGTCTTTTTCTGTGCGAGCCATTGTCTGCTCAAATGTGCTACTTAAAGCACCTAAACTAGCCTGGTAGCTCGTTGTTTTGTCCAAATGAAAATCTAATTCGTTCAAACCTTTTTGAATTTGAAATTTATCGTTTCGCATCATACCGTCGTAAACCGTGTCTAGCGCTTGAACCATATTCATCCGGCCAACCTCGCGTTCTTCTATACTCGCCTCAAACAAATTCCTCGATTGTAGGTTTACTTGTTTGAAATCTCCCGCACCAATCTCGATAAATATCGCACCGTCATCTCCCAAATAATCACCTTCTACGCTAAGTGCCGGAGACGTGCTTCTAAAACCCGAGAAAACAAATCGGCCGTTATACTGGGAATTTCCGGCCTGCACGACTGCGTTCATAATCTGATTAACCTCAAGTCCCGACGCCTCGCGACTCGATGCGTTATAGGTGTCACTTGCCGCAGCTATGGCAAGTTCTTTAACACGCATGAGATTTTCGTTGATATCATTTATCGCCGCCTCAGACCGGGCAATAAATCCGCGCGAATAATCTACATTCTTAACAAATTGATCGGTTTCGGCAATTCGGTCGCGGTAACGAATACTGCGCGCCATTCCAATCGGATCATCGGAAATCTCGCGAATTCTTTTTTGCGTGGAAAGTTCTTCCAAAACATTCGCATTATTGGACTTGGCATTTTCCATACGTTTTTCTGCCAAATTATAACGATGACGTTCCGAAACTCGCACTTTCTAATCCCCTATCGTTTTAAATTTAAAACCGTGTCGAGCATTTCATCAACGGTGGTAATCACCTTTGAAGATGCCCGAAAAGCTGTTTGCCATTTGAGTAAACTTACGGCCTCTTCATCCAAAGATACTCCGGATACTGCCTCTCTTTGAGCGTTTAAGTCAGCAACGACGATTCCTTGTGCCTGTGCTAAATGATCCGATCGTTGAATTTCGAGGCCAAGTTCTCCGACGTAGTTTGCGTAAAAATCCGTTAAACTAGCGCGACCGCGATCCATAATTTTGGCGTTTTTTAAGCGCGAAATTTCGTTTCCTAAAACATTGTCGCCTGGCGCCATTGCCGAACTCGCAATGGAAATGGCATCGACGGATTCTAAAATATCATCTGAAATATTAAAATCCCTTGCGGCACGATCAAGATCGACACTTTCTGCAAAAAAATTCCGACCTTTTTGTTCAGAGAATTCTCCAAGTCCAAAACCGTCGCGATGAAATTCATTTACACTTTTCGCCAAAGTGTCTGCCATTTGATTGTTTTGTAAAATTGTACCTGGAATAATTTTATCGCGAACATAAATCAATCCGCTTAGGGTTCCACCTTCATTGTGGCTTGTGACATCGATATTATGCTGCCCTTCCCAGTTTGCTACCACAATATCCGCAAGGCCTTCATTCAAAGTATTTCCGCGCCCATGAAGTGTCGCAGCAAAACCGCGATCCACTAAAGTCACTTGGTTTGGCCCCTTAATAGCCAGCGCTCCTTCTTTATCGTAAAAATAATTTATGTCGAGTTTTGAAGTCAGCGTGCGCAGCAGTAAGTCTCTCTGATCGCGCAAATCATTGGCTTGTGATCCTGGTGTGACCTCCGAATCCACAATCTGAACATTGAGATTTGCAATGCCTGTAAGCGCATCGTTGACAGTTTGAATTTCTTGATAAATTCTAGCATCGATATCTTGCCGATTTACCCTAAGGGCTTCATCCACACGTTTAAATGACGAACCGAGATTTTTTGCTGTTTCCCGTAAAGCTGTGCGCACGGGAAGATCTTCTGGACTACTGGACAAACTTTGCACCGCGCTGAAAAAATTCCCCATTTCATCGGTTACAGAAGCTGCTAATTCTGGACTGAAAATTCCCTCAATGCCTTTTAATGAGTCTCGCCTCGCGCTTAAATTTCCCATCAATTGATTCGAACGATTGATTTGTTTTTCTAAATGCTGATCGTGCGCTCGTGTAATATCTTGGATCATTGTCCCGTTGCCAATTAATACGCCACGGGTAAGACTTGGTTGGCGAGCAGATAAATTAACGCGCTGCCTTGAAAATCCCTCAACCTGCGCATTGGCAATATTGTGTGACGCCGTATCCACACCCTGGCGATTGGCAAACAGGGCTTCGCTTCCGACGTTTAATGTATGAAAAAGTCCAGCTCCCACAGAGGTGTAATCCTTTATTTAAGCCTTGGCTACAAAAGACGAAGAACGGCCAGTTGATTTTTGCAAACCATGAGCATCGTAAGGAGCATCGCGTCCTTCCGAAATTTCTCGCCAGAAAATTTGGCTTTCTTGATAATTATTCGCAATGGTGGTCATAATTGTTTTATTCAACTCCAGAGCCGGTTTAATTTTCTTAACCAAGAAATTAAAATCTTTAATTCCTTTTTCAAAATGCAAAATATTTAAAACTAAAGTGTTCTCAACAAGAGGATTAGACGAACCAATTAATTCTTGAAAATCGCGAAGCATTTCTAGACAGTGGGACAAACCAGAGACATTCTTATCTGTCGAAATAAAAAAATCTCGATGTAAACGTAACAAATCTCTGGCAACTTCGTTTAGCTCGGCAAAAGTCTTTTCTATTTCGTTTGCGATATTGACTTTAATATCGATATAAGAAAAAAGATTTTTATAGTCGCCATCGCTTATCAACTGTTGCTCGTGCGCAATAATATCTGGCATACGCTGATAAAGACGCGTCATTTCTTGCGTTGCTTCAACAAGCGTTAGTATGATGTTTACAAGTTTTTCGTAAGCCATATCAATTCGCATAGGGGATCACCTACCTGGTTTCTGCTAAGTGTTCGGTAATAGCTTCGCGAGCCATTCCGTCTGCGATTTTTGCACTGTCAACTTTGTAAGTTCCGTCCTGGATCTGTTTTTTAAGGGCCGAAACTTTATCTTCACGAACGGGAGAAGTGTTTTTTGCTATGTCAAAAGCTTTGGCACTGGCATTTTTTTTATCGATCGACTCAGGAGAAATTTTTACATCCACATCGCCCATCATGTTTTTCAAATCACCGGATCTGTCTGCTTTTCCAGATTTTAAATCTGCCATTGGGCCAGAAAGTGGGGCCAGATTTCGGGATTGTTCAGCATTAGAAATTTTTTTTGTGGACACCATAATATCTCCGAATAAAAAAAAGGACGCTTGTTTTATATCTTATTCTCTCACTATTTGAGGGGTTTATTCAATGTTTGAAGCGCTGCATTACGATATTCATTAATTCCACTTTTTGCGGTTTTTAGGTCCGATGTGTCGATTTTTCTTCCGGAATCTCCCGAAAGTTGCTTTTCGATCGCGTCGCCAATTCCGGTCTGCCGCATTCCTGCCATGTTTTTGGCGTACTCTTGATCGAGCATAGAACGATAGATGTCCTCGGCATTTCCACCGTTCATAAGTTCAGATTTTCCCACAGTTTCGCGCATACTTTTTAAAACAATTTCTAGAAAAAGCGATTCGAATTCATTGGCTAGCTGTTTAATTTTTCCTGACTTGGAATTTTTTATTTCCGAAGTGTCAACAGCGTCAGTCTTGGTTTCAGGTGTTTTTTGCGAAATTTTCATGAAAAAACTTTCCTTACAGAATTTTTAATTCGCCTTGAATGGCTCCAGCTTGATGAATAGCTTGCAGCACACTTATAAGGTCTGCCGGCTTCATGCCAAGCTGATTCATGGCCTCGACCAGCTTGTTAACCGTATTTCCGCCAAAATTCACCACGCGTTTTCCGGCTGCGTCTTTTTTCTTTTCGCCAATTGTCACAGCAAGATCGCCGTGGGAAATCGTAATAGGTGAAATCATCACGTCACCTCCCATCACAACTGTTCCCGTACGTTCATTTATGACCACCACAGATTTCTGCTGGAAGTCAATGGCGAGATTTTCTAAGTCAGACAAAAATTCCACAGTCTTACCGACGTAACGAGGTGGAATACTGACTGCAATACTAGAGTAATCAAAAGAATAAGCATAAAAGCCGCGAAAATGCTCGTTGATGGAATCAGAGATCCGCTTGTTGTTGGTAAAATCGGCCTCTTTTAGCAAAAGCGTAACACTACCCGAAAAATCAATGGTCGGATTAAATTCGCGTTCGATCGTTCCTGCATTTGAAGCGATCGCAACCGTTTGAACCTGCAATTTATCACCATTAGCCTGGCCAATACTAATAGACCCTTGTGCAGAAACATAAATCTCTCCGTCGCCAGCTTTTAGCTGACTTAAAATAAGTGTGCCCCCGGCAAGGCTGCGCGCATCTCCTAGAGTTGAGAGGCGAATATCGAGCTTATTTCCCGCCTTTGCAAAAGGCGGTAATTCTGCGGTTAAAGCGACCAAAGCCATAGTTCCGCCGGCAAAATCTTTTTCTTCGGCCTTGACGCCAGATTTCTGCAAAAAACTCGCAGCGGATTTATTGGTTAGTAAAAATTTCGAAGTGTCGCCGGATTTATTCAATCCAATCACAAGTCCAACGCCATTTAGGGTATTTGACCTCACACCCTTGATCACAACCAAATCGCGAATTTTTACTTCATGAGCAAAAATATTTTGTGCGAAAAATATCAATACAATAAAAAACTTCATTTTTTAACCTCAGGCTTTTTGGCTTTAGGTTCTGGAGTGCCAGGAGTTATCTTAGTATCTAGAGCCGTAAGGTTTGCTTTAGCTTTGTCGGCTTTAATTTTTTCTAATTCTTTTTCTTTGCTTTCTAGTTCTTTGGTTTTTTCTTCGAGATCGTCATGCATTTTTTGAACTTTTTCTTCGTTTTCTTTAGCCTTGCGATTTAATTCCTCACGCTGTTGCGCAACTTTCTGGCGTTCCGTACTCATTGTTCTTAAACGTGTGTCGAGTTTCGATTTGATTTCTTTAAGCTGCTGTTTTTGATTTTCTAAGGTTATTGCTGAGCGCGACTTGGCTTCATCAAACTGGCTTAAACGCAGGGTATACTCGTCTTCCCACTGGCGTGATCTGCGGTCGATTAGGCTACCATCTTTTGATTCGTCCCAAGTGATGTCGTGAAGATTTCTGGTGGTCGGATCTACGCCCGGAGTTAGGTCACTTTTGCTAATCTTACCGCGTAAAACAAGTTGATTGGAATAGTCGTCCTGGGTGGATTCACGTTTGTATTCCACCATCAAATCGCCATTGTTATCTATTCCAATAATTTGAACTTGGAAGTTTTTCAGCAATTCGGGTTTTTTCGTGGCGCCAGGTTCTAGATTAGGAAACGAATTCAAAATAGCAGTCTCAGCAGGATCAGCACCTGGTAGCGGAGCTGCTGATCCTGCCACTGCAGCGCTAGCTGGAGTTTTTTTATCATCCGGTGAGGCTGCTGGAACGTCGACCCGGTTTGACTGAATTTGAATCGTTAGAAAATCACCAATATTTAAATCCTGATGGGCCGCAAAAAAGTGATTTTTAGAATCGTGGAAGTTCATCAAAGATCCCGACTCGTTTTTTTTAATGTCAGAAGTTATTTCTGCTTCTTTTTTGCGAGTGAAAAGTTCTTGCTGCTCATGAGGCGGCGGAGCCGGGCGGATATTAGTGGATTTTTTGCCGTCGTTATTTTGAACCGCTCCAATTGGCCTCTGAGAAATGGTGTTTTGACCGGTTTGGCAAGAAGTTAAGAAGAAAAAAATTAAGAGATAATGTGTCATCATAGAGCCATAACACTTTCATGATCCACAACTCGTGCGCGTAAGCGTTTTTTGCTTAAAGAATTTGTAACTTCTATAGTTTGCCCAATGCTTCCCTGATCCACAGCTTGTGCCTTGGCGCGCAAAATAATTTCTCCCGATTGTAAAAGTAAAGTCACCATCTGACCACGCTTTATCACAACAGGTTCGATAAGCATCTGCCTTGCAATCGGTTGTCCGGCTTGAATATAACCGCGCACGGCCTTACCGGAAAGTTCTGCGGGATTCGATATAAAATTTTTGGTATTTAATAGTGTCTGATTTGCTTTGATCCAAGTAAGTTCAAAGTCTTTGTCTTCCAAAACATGATTGCCTGTAAGCGAACTCATTGCCACGGGCAGTAAAAGTTCCAAAGAATACTGCACAGGAATGTGAAAAATTTGTTTTTCAAATTCTTCTTTGTATTCAACCCGCAAAGTAATCTGTTTTAACTTTAAAGTTTCTAGGGTTAAGTTCTGCAGTTTAAATGTTCTGGCGGATTTTCTAAAAGTCCACGGACTGTTAAGGGTGATTTTTTCTAAATTAATTCTTTGGTTTAAATTTAAAAGCTCTTTATTTAAACCAGCTATTTCATCTTGAATAAGTTTGGTGACGGCTGCCTTATCGTCTTCCTTGGCGGTTTCTTTGGCAGCAGAAACTTGAATACCTTGGCCCGCTAAATGAAATTTATCTTGAGGAAAACCCTTTGCTAGACATTCCAATACTTGAGAGTTACTGTAATTAGCCGTTTTTCCTAGTTCTGGAGTGAGTGCAATTAAATAAGCCAAATAAGGTCGGCAAATATCTTCGGACATTTTGCAATGCGCCACGTCGCCAACCAATATATAGGGAGAATCTAATTCTACCGGGTGATTTAGAAACTCGAGCTCGATTAAAAGCGTGGGATGCTGCTCCGTGCCGACGATATCGTCTAGTACCTCGCCAAAGGCTAGGTTAAATTGCACCGCAATCATTAATACTAAAATTCGCAAAAATTATCTCACTTGATTTGTTGTTTGGAGCATTTGATCACTGGTTGAAATCACCTTGGAATTGATCTCGTAGGCTCTTTGTCCGGAAATCATACTCACCATTTCTTCGACGATATTTACATTTGATGCTTCCAATTGATTTTGGGCGATACTACCAAAACCACTTTGATTAGGTACTCCGACTACCGGATCACCACTTGCACGAGTGACAGAAAATAAATTTCTTCCGACCGATGATAACCCGGCTGGATTGATAAACGTTGCGATTTGAATTTGGCCCACATCTTGGGTTTCGCCATTAACTTTTACGGTTACGGTTCCATCAAGCCCGACGTGAAAATCCGTAGAATTTTGTGGTAAAGTGATTTCTGGAACCACGGGAAAGCCGTCTGCATTTACAACTCTTCCGGTGGCGTCTTTGTTAAAGTGGCCGTCGCGAGTGTAGGCAACCGATCCATCGTCTTTTTGAATGCGAAAGAAGCCATCTCCTTGGACCATTAAATCAAATGGCCGGTCGGTGACTTTTATGGCGCCTTCTTTGAACATTTTATCAACCGAAGAAAGTCTTACACCGGAACCAACCTGGATTCCACTTGGAACCACGGTACCAGTTGTAGCGCTCTGGCCCGGCGCCCGTAAAGTTTGGTAAATCAAATCGTGGAAATTTGCGCGTGAGCCTTTAAAAGCATTTGTGTTAACGTTGGCCAAGTTGTTAGCAATAACGTCGATATTGGTTTGTTGGGCTTCCATTCCCGTCGCCGCTGTCATCAAAGATCGAATCATAAAAAATCTCCTTACGAAAAAAATTACGCGTGAATTTCCCCGACACTGTTAGCACTCTTATCCATCATATGATCATAATTTGTGATGGTTTTCTGATACGCTTCATAAGACCGGTGCGCCACAATCATGGCTGCTAGACTTTTCATGGCGCTGACGTTTGAGCCCTCAAGTTGGCCTTGAGAAATTCCCGGATGTTCCATTAATTTGCGCTCAGAATCAGGCCCACCATAGAAAAAATAATTATCACCAACTCTTTCCAGATCTGATTTTTCAGCAAATTGAAAAATTTGCAAACGATCGACGTACTGACCATTTTGATAAATTTCTCCTTTTGGGTTCATTTCGAATTTGCCACTTTTAAGAAATATTGCACCGCGCTCTCCAAGAACGGGATGCCCTAATCCCGAAACCAATGCTCCTTCCGGCGATAGATGAAGCGACCCGTTGCGCGAATAGCGAATTCCTTCGGGACCGTTAAAGGCAAACATGCCGTCACCTTCCAGCATAAAGTCGGTTTCGTTTCCAGTTTGGACAACCGGACCCTGGCTCATATCTTTAGTCACGTCGGCTACACCCACATAAGAAAATTCATTTCCACGGAGTGGCATAACATCATCAAAATTAACTTTAAATTTTGCTGGTGGAAGAGGAGATGAATAGTTTTTGTTTGGTTCTGGTTCGAGAAGCTTAAATGTCACCGTATCTTGTTTAAAGCCAACTGTATTCATGTTCGCAAGATTGTTCGCGATGATCTCGAGAACTTTCTCCTGCGCAAGGGCGCCAGACATTGGTGTGTAAATACTTTTCATCATAAATTAAAACCCGATGGTAATTGACAGTACAAAATGTATAGCAATTAGCTTGCCAAGTTTTGAAATTTTCTTTTCAAAAAAACTAAGGGATTATTATTTCTAGATATTTTATGCGATTTTTATTTTGACCAAAATTCTGCAGTCAAACTTTCACTACGAACTTTGTTCCTGATGTCAAAAAATTTGAGAGCCAAAATCTTGGCGGTTTTTTGCAGTCCACATTATCAAGTAGTTTTCCATAACAGCCGATATCTCAACTAATGGACAAGTTTGATATTCGAAAAATTTCGCGCAAAATCTCCAATCGCTATTCCATCATTAGTGAACTTGGTCGTGGAGCTATGGGGGTGGTTTTTAAGGCTATTCCATTTGATGATCCATCGCACGAAGTAGCAGTAAAGCTTGTTCGTCGCAGCACAAAAATGACCCCCGATGATATTTTAAATTTTCAAAAAGAAGCCGCCCTAATGGCTCAGCTTCATCACCCTCATATTATTGCTTTTCACGAACTCGGAATTACGGAGAAAGATGAGGAAAACTCCGAAGGTTTCTATTTGGTTATGGAGTATGCCCACGGGCCGACATTAAAAGAACTTTTAACCAAAGAAGGTCGCAAAGACCTCACGTTTTTTTTCCAAGTTGGCATTCAAATGGCAAGTGCGTTGGATTACACTCACGGCAAAAATATTATTCACCGCGATATCAAACCGCATAACGTTATCATTACAACCGGCTCCAATGCACCCAGAAATATGCTAGCAAAAATCCTGGATTTTGGTGTGGCCAGGCTTTCTGATGCGGTTTTCTACACGGGTTTTGAATCTAAAAATCGGTTTGAAGATATTGCCGGCACGCCATTGTACATGGCCCCCGAATTGTCTGTAGGTAACGCGGGTCGTCATGATTATCGAATTAATCATCGGGTGGATTTGTATTCCCTTGGATGCTTACTTTATGAAGTTCTTACTGGACAGCCGCCTTTTTCAGGTGCCAATCGCGAGCAAATTGAGAAAGCACATCAAACCCAAAGGGCCGAATCGATTCGGAGTTTCCGTCCAGAATTGCATGAGGTTATCGACAAAATAGTATTCCGACTTTTAGAAAAAGACCCAGACGCAAGGTATCAGTCAGCTTTTTCTCTCGTTGCAGACTTAATTGAAGCCAAAAAGCTTTTTGAAGGTAACAACGCCCGTAGAACCCATCATCTGGTTCTTGGTCAGGAAGAAAAATTCTTTTCGGCGTCGGCACAGTTGCCTCTAATTGGCCGCAACACAGAACTGGATAAAATTCTCGAGGATTATGCCCACGTTTGTGCCGTTGCGGGACGAAGCCGCTTGACTGTTGTAAAAGGTGAGGCGGGAATTGGAAAAACGCGGTTGCTGAATGAACTCCGAAATAAATTTACTCGCCAAAAAGTTCGATTTATCTCGGGTCAATTTGCTCAATATGAATCAAGTCTTCCATTTAATGCGGTTGCCAATGCCTTTAACGATTATTTTTTAAAAATTGCTAAAGGTTCGCCTGCGGACGCACAGCATCTAAGTGCTCGAATTAGATCCACCGTTGGACCATTAGCACATAGCGTGGCTCAAGTTGTTCCTGGTTTAAATCATTTTTTACAAGGCCTTGAACCTGGTGAATTGGTAGACCACTTTTATCAAGAGGATTTCAGAAGTTTTGCCAAGGCATTTACCGACGTTGTAAAATGCCTTCCGGATAATGATCAACCGTTTGTGTTTTTATTTGACGATGTGCATTGGGCGGATGAAAAAAGTTTGGAATTAATCGATCAGTTTTTTAGCAACACTAATACACAAAAGTTTTTTTTAGTGCTGACTGCGCATTCAGATTTTGACCAGAGTCTTTTTCACGAGAAAAATTCACGTTACGTTCAGTTTCTAGAAAAATTTGCAAAGTTAAAACGGCGTTTTTCCGAAATTACTTTGCCAAAACTCTTGCCAGATCATTTGCGCGAAATCGCAGGAATTCTGTCTGGGCAGGTTGAAGTAGACAAGCACCAGATGTTTGTCGACTCGGCCGATGGCAACCCGATGCTTCTTATTGAAAGTCTTCGTGGAAGAATTTTAAACCAAGAAACCTCAAAGTCGATTGATCTTGCTTTGGCCTACTTAAAATCTTTTAATCCAGAGCTTTTACAATTATTAAAGTTTGCCTCAGCGATTGGCTCGCACTTTCAGTTCGAGACTTTATTGGCGTTTAATAAGGACCGTAAAAAAACCGAAGAGTATTTATTCGAAGCTTTGGAAAAAGGGGTTTTTTATCCTGTTAAACAAGACTCGCACGCCAAACATTTAGGCGCCATGTTTGCTTTTTCTCACAAAAAAATTCGGGATACGTTGTATGCTTCAATAGCGCTTAACGATGTCGGGCGTTTTCATGGATTAATATTAAATTTTATCGAAGACCACCTGTCCAGTCAGGACGAAAATAAAATTTCTATGATTTTAGCACTGCATTACAATCGCTATGCAAAAAATGCCAAATTGACGGAATTCGATCGCGAACGGGCGATTAAACATAATTATGAAAGCGGTATTTTAGCTCAAAAATCACGCTCTTGGGAGGCGGCAGAAAAGTTCTTTGAAAAAGCCATCGAGCATTCAGGCGAGCACTCAAGTGCAAAGTCACAACTTTGGAATTTTAAGCTTTTGTCGTCTGCGGGCCATGTTCAGTATCTCCAGAAGCAGTATGGCAGAGCTGGGAAATGTTACGAAAAGATATTGCGTGCAAAAAACATATCCCGCCAGGAATTAACTCTAACTTTGGCCCAGCTAACTAAAGTCCAGCTTCTTGCGGGTCAAATTTCTTCAGGTATTAAGACCTTCGCAAATTATTTTGATATTCAAAGCGAGGAAAATTTCACGAAATTAAGCATGGCTCAATCTATGGTCCAATCTGTAAAAGACATACTCTGGACGTCAGAAACAAGACTTATTCAACTCGATAAATTGCTGGCTCAAACCCGTAAAAATCACAAGTCCACGCTTATTTCTCAAGCTTTTCGCGAAGCTTTTTGGGCCGTGCAGTACGATCAGCCCCAAGCATTAACTGTATTTTTTGAACGTGAGACAAGGGTCTTAAAGCAGTCGAATCTGAACGCAGATTTTGTACAATTATGCCTGCTGCATTTTGCGATCACTGAAAGCCTGAACAATAAAATTATTATGGCAAATAAGGCTTTAGAAATTCTCGAAAATTATCCTATGCGAGGTGATTTGCAAAGTTTAGTAAAACTTATTCGTGCGGTTACCATAGATTACTCAAAAGGTCGCAGTGAAGAAATGGATTTTGCTCTGCAATCTGCAGCAAAGAATTTGCCGACTGATGATTTTCGCTCGGAGATAAATCTTGCACACCGAGCCTTGGCAAGCCAGAAATTTTTTCGCTGTCAGTTTCGGGGTATTCAAACAGCCGTGGAGTCAGCTTTAGAATCCATTCCGACCCGGCATACGGGTGCCCCAAAAGCTGTGACTCTGCGGATATTAGTAGCCTTTCTAGAGGGTCGCCGAGGTTTGGTGCATCGCCTTTCGGTAGGATTTTTAAAGCGGCGCGAAGTTGTAGCAGCCCGCGAAAATGATATGTTTATTTATATTATAAAAATGTTTTTAGCCTATTGCGACGGTGATGTTCAAGAAGCTACTGTGCAACTAAATTCCTTAATGACAACTCTAGACGGCCAGAACTCTCAAGCACTTTTCGGATTTGAAAAGGATTTTGTAGTAAGCTGTATGTGGATCTTTAGTATTTTTCTCAGCCAAGAACAGAATATTGCGATCGATACATTTATGACGCCGATGTTTTTTAACCGAGTAAAGGCTTTTCTAGGTCAGAAAGTTTCGCCACGTTCGGTTGATTATTTCACCTTGTTTGCCGAAGCCAGATTTTTGAAAGACTCTAAAGAGCAGCTTACTAATTTAGACCTGTGTTTAAAGTCTTCTCGTGTTCATGACGAACCAATGTGGGCCGTTCTTGCGCATTTCACCTTGGCTTTGGAATTAAAAAAAACTGGAACAGAGCGCTACTCGCATTACTTAGCACAAGCCTTTAAAAATGCCGAAGAGCATGGCATTCAAGCCATCACAACTCTTTGTCGCAAATATTCGGCAGATTTCGCGAAAAATCTCGATGTGGTTCCTAAAGTCGTAAGTCATCAGCCGGTGTCTAGAGTACCTTTTCACAATCAACTTTTTGTGGATTTAACCAATTGGGTTGCAGAACGATTAACCGAAGAAGGAAATGCAAACCCACAAGAATTTATAAAATATCTAGCGGTTAATTTACATGAAAGTGCACCACTTTTTATCCAATTTGCAGCCGATAATTCAAGTCAATTTTTTACCGCCGAAGATTTTGTTGGCGACAAACAAGCAATACTTGATTTTGTAGCTCCCTACGCGTCGATTCGTACGCCTCTGGTCTTACCGTTTAAAAACCAAAACCATAAACTAGAAGCCCACTCCGGACAAGGTATATTGTTACCAGGAAACATTGACGGTACTGTTGTGATGGGTGCCGTACAATCTCTTCATAATCCTTTGGCGGTAAACGCAGAAGATTCTTCGATGTCTTTCTCTGCCGACGAAGTAAAGCTTAGTTTACTGATTCCTGTGCGGTATTTTGACCGTGTGCTAGGACTATTATACTTTGAGGATGCCCAGTCTGTTTTTGGCGCCGAAATACACATTTTAAGACATGATTTGGAAACGGTAGGGTTGCTAATGGGAAGTTACTTGCATCGCAATTCTGCAGATGTTTCTAACATAGAATCTGTGGAACATGAATTTATTAATCCACCGTTACAAAATGAATTACGACTTCAGCCATGTGAATTTTTGAAAATTAAATTTACTGGAAACATGCGCTACGGTCGGGAAAACGCCTGGTATATGGGTTTTAATTTCGGTCCGGGGCAGTATGTTTTAATTTACTGTAACGTGCGTGGTATCACCCAAATGCGCGAGAAGATTTCGCGCAGTATCTGGTGTGTGCTCGGGCTTGCCATGCAAAAGCAGCAAAAAGATATTGGTTTGGAAAGCGAACTTGAGAGTATAAAGCAGACTTTAAGTCGTTTTTTTCATCACGAAAAAGATATGACTTTTATCGATGAATTGATGCTTACGGTCACTACAATCAACCATAAATCCCGTGCTGTTTCGACTCTGCAATTTGGTCAAGCACGGCCTTATTTGATTGGCAGTGAAAATAAGGTTAATGTAAACGATGAGATTATTTGTTACTTAAACAGTAAACGCGACTTGCGTGCTTGGACAGTCTCGAGCATTGCACCAAAGGAAAATATATTGATTGTTAGTTATGATACCACCCGGCTGGAACATCAAGTTTGGGGAATTAAACCAGGGCAGAGTGGACAGAGCTCACAGAATTTTCGCAATAGCTGGAATGATGAGGAGCCTTTTTCTCTTTTGGAGTCTCACGGGATCCAAGAAAAATTACCGCGCTATTTTCTTGCTCTAAGTTTAAAAGGTGCGCCGAGTTTAACAAATGTAAAAAACATGAAAAAAGTTGTTTAGTTTTTTGGTATGAACAAAAAGCCCGAACAACGTTAAAAATGGGAAATACTTGCATTGTTTGATTTACTACGTCAGAAGAAATTGATTTTTGTATCGGGTAAAGGTGGAGTCGGAAAGACCTACGTTGCGACGAATTTAGCGCGCTATTTTGAGGCGCAAGGTCGGAGAATATTAATCCTGGAATCTTCACCGATCGGTCAACTGGGTTTTTTTTTCGGTCAAGAACTTATCCCTGACAAAGTACTATCACTAAGCGACAAACTCGATGTTGTGAATGTTTCTAGTCGTGGCAATTTTGAGAAATACCTGCAGACTCAAGCGGTGGCTCTAAAACTTATTCAGCCTCTTTTGAAAAATAAGATCGTGATCAGTTTAATCGACGCGATCCCAGGCCTGGCGGAGGCCATGTTACTGGGCCGTCTTTACTTCCAGGCCACCAAAGAATACGACCACGTAATATTTGATGCGCCGGCTTTTGGACATTTTCTAAGTATGATGACAACCCCTGATGCGATTATGGAATCTAAAATCGGTGGGCCGGTGTCGGAACAAGTTTTGAAAGTGCAAAACTATTTAGTATCATCAGAGTGTGGAACGATTCTAGTTGGCCAGGCTGAGGAACTTGTGATTTCTGAAATGTTAGAATTTATTCCCAAAATTGCCGAAGTTAAATGCCCCCGTGTGGACTTTATTTGTTTGAACAGGGTGCTCGAGGGTTCGCAAGGTCATTCCGAGATTTTAAAAAACCGAAAAATTCGCGAAGCCGAGCAAATATCTTGCCTAAAAAGCCAAATAAATATTCCAATTTGGAGGGTTAACGATTTGGGTTTTTGGCAGCCTCCAGTTGACAAAAATCAGCTAAAAGATTTTATGCAACATTTAAAAAAAGAAGAATCTCCATGAAAGATTTAAAGCCTTTAATTTTGAATCAGCGCGTAATTATCCTCATAGGGGCCGGTGGAGTTGGAAAAACAACGACGTCAATTGTCACGGCGATTAAGGCCGCAACACTTGGTAAAAAAGTTGCGCTGATAAGTATTGACCCAGCAAAAAGATTGGCAAAGGCCCTAGGAATTGCCCTAGGCAGCGAATTAAAAAAGGTAAATTTCCCGGAGCATTTAAGTGTTTCTGGAGAACTTCATGCGGCCATGCTTGATCAAAAAGCGGTGTTTGACGACATGGTAAAAAAGCATGCGCCTTCGCCGCATATTGCGGATAAAATTCTTCGTGATCCCATGTATCAGGCCGCTTCTGGGAAGCTTTCTGGACCACTAGAGCATATGGCATTGGTTAAGTTGCAGGCACTGACTCAAGATCCTCATTATGATTTAATTATTGTGGATACGCCTCCCGATAGTCAGGCGCTAGATTTTTTGGCGCGGCCTAATATCTTGGCAAATTTTTTCGAAAGCAATGTGATTTTAAAAATATTAAAACCAGCTTTGGCACTTTCGAAGCTTGGTCTAGGAAAAGTTTTTAGCGCTTCCGAAAAATTAATTGGCGGCATAACTTCAGTGACGGGGCTTGCGCCTTTAGCAAAACTTGGCGAGTTTGTGCTTTTGATGCAAAATATTTTAGTCGGCTTTCAGAGAGCAGGTGAAGATATAGCCAAGACTTTGCGGCTTCCCTCGACATCTTTTATTTTGGTAACAACTCCGACTGCGGCTTCTGCGCACACGGCTTTGGAGTTTGCAAAGAAACTGCAAGAAATGAACTTAACATTAAGTGCATTGATCTTTAATAAATCTCTCTCAAAGAATGCAAAACTTGATTTGCAAAAAGATCCCGGGCAAATTGAATCGATTTTAAAAATTCGCGCAAACGGCGAAGCGAAGATTATGGAGTATTTAAAAAATGCGATTCAAGGTCCCGACGGCGAGCATTTGGTTATTGTAGAACAGCCAGAATCGGATGAGGCTTTGTCAAACCTTGAGGTTTTGTTTAATTTGTCGCTGGCGCGAGATGACAAATAAGACTGTGTTGGATTCGAATATTAAATTGCATTCCACGGCATATGTAAAATATCGTCTTCCATCCAAAAGCACTGCTCGTTTGTTGATACGATAATTGCAGGATGATTTTTGCCATAGGCGCGTCGAAATTCTTTGATTGAATTAAGGTCCGAGTTGGTCGCTTTGAATTTTATCTCTACTAAGCACAGTTCGTTGTAATTCATTTCTATCACCAAATCGATTTCATTCTTTTCATCCAGCCGCCAGTGAAAAAGAGGTAACGCGCCGCCGGCACTACGCGCAATTTTTTTAATAGCGTTTGCGGCACTGGTTTCAAAAATCGAGCCTGTCATTGGTGAAATTTTAATTTGCTCTGGGCCTGTATATCCTAATAAGTTGGCTTGTAAACCGCTGTCGCAAAAATAAAGTTTTGGCCGCCTTTTTTCGCGTTTGCCGAGTTTTTTTGAATACCCAGGCACACGCCAAGCCAGCATCGATGCCTCAAGCAGTCCAAACCACACATCGGCTGTGGACTGGGGCACGCCCACCGCTCTGGCAGCTTCGGATAAATCTAAGTCGCGAGCGGAATAAATGCTCAATTGTCTGACAAAGCGTGAAAATTTACCCAGATCCTCGATTTGTGCCAGATCACGCAAATCTTTGGTTAAATAAGTTTGAAAATAATCGGTTAAACGTTGGCTTGCATCATGGGACTCCGGGCTTAAATGAGGCAAGGCCATCGCAGGAAATCCACCACGAACTAAACTTTCAAAAGGGTTTTTTTGACTTTGAAATTTCTCGCCAATTGGTGGGTTTTTTAACCAGTCATTTAAAAATCTTGGGCGGCCTTTAAAGTCGTTAATTTCAGCTGGAGTCATTGGTGGTAGTTCGAGAATTCCAACCCGTCCGGCTAAGGATTCAGAAATATGTTTCATCAAAGGCAGAGGCTGCGACCCCGTTAGGATAAATGCGCCAACGGGTGTTTTTTGAGTATCGATAAAATATTTTAATTCCGAAAAAAAACGAGGTGTGTTTTGTACTTCGTCGTAAATGACCGGTGCAGGATTATTATTGATAAACAGAGTTGGATTGTCATTTGCAAATGCAACCTCCTCTTGGTTATCGAGTAGAACCCATTTGTGATTTGGAGCAAGATTTCTGACCATGGAAGTCTTGCCGCTCTGCCTTGGTCCAGTAACGAGCACAGCGGGGTATAAGCTCATTAGTTGTTTAAATTTTTCCGATAAATCCCTGTAAATATGCATAGATGTAATTTACCATTGGCGATGGTAAACTTCCATAATTATCTAATCTGAAGCTATTAATAGATTTCCTCAACATATCAATTTGTCGGCGATGACCTCTTTACCGCAACGCGCAGAGCGCCGGATATTGAGTGGAGCATTCGTGAAAACAAGCCTGATCGTACCACAAGAAGTCGGCACGGATCACTTGCAATGACTCCGTAACTTGTGGTCTTCAGTCTTTGAAAGACAGTTCGACCTTCGGTTTTTCTCAGCTCTGATTTCAAAATGCTGCCAATGAGTTCATTATTAATCGATGGATTATTGATCATGGCAGCCTGCAGTTGCGCCATAGTTTGGTTATTGCGTTTCAAAATTTCGCGAATAAATCTTTGGGCCGTCAACAGAGCACCGGCCTGATCGTTATTTTTGATTTCATTGATTACACCTAGGCTCAGAATTTCTTTAGGCAGAATCTCTGACAGGTCCACGTGGCTGATGCGCTCTGGATTTAACGCATTGAGTTCTTTTAATTTATAGATGCTCTTTTCAATTTCTTCCAGCAGACCTTTGGCAACCTGGACATCCTCTGCCGACCTAGTGCTGGGCATAGCTCCCGGCATAAATAATTCCTCGGCGATAAGTCCTGAGAGCAAAACTATCAACTGATCACGCTTAAAACCAAGCTGCTCGAGCTCCGGTTTCATCCAAAAGTCGAGAGAATTTGCAAACTGAATATCACCTTGCGAAAGTTCTGTTAAGTTTGGAAGAGACCCAAAAAGTAACGATCCAATAATCATCTGCCCAGCCATTCTTACGGCTTGTTGCTTGCGGATAACAACCGGCGATGCAGACGTTGCGGAATTTTCTTGAGTCTGGATTGCCGCAGGAACATTAAATCCTAGTACCTGTTTGTCGACTCGGTAACCGGCCGCAACAAAATTACGCGAAACGCGGTCGAATGAATACACAAGCCGATCAGGAACTTCTGCCGTACTGGCGTCGGTGAGACCACTTAAAATAGAATTACCGGTGCGCAGGGAAATTTCCTGGTTGGCATTGATATGAAGCTGCGTAAGCGCGGTATTGATATCGCGGATTAAAAATCGTGGCCCGTCAAAAGGATTGACTCCCACTTCATAAAAATAATCGAGGATGCTTTGCTCGATGTTAATAGTGACATTGATATTTTTGGCGCGGAGTTCGGATTCATATATGAATTTTGCATCGTTGACTAAATTTCTGACCGTTTGTTTGCATTGCTCAGACGATGGAGGCAGAATATAACCGATTCGGCCTTGACGGTTTAAAAACGCATCTTCCTGCTGGGGTTTACCAAATATTCCATAGAGAAATTTCTTGAGGTAATTCTTACCATCGGTTTGCCACCGCTGCGAATATTTTTCGCGATACTCGTCCGGGTCTTTGCGGTTGGTAACTTTCACGTCTTCTAAAAAAAACTGGTCATTGGCGGTAAAGATAACTATAACCCGACTTAAGTTTACGGTGGCTTGTAAATTAGAGTTGGTGAAAGCATCCATAATTCTTTTACTAGTACCGAAGGGGTCTCTGTTGAATTCTTCAGAAAGATAAGCTGTTAAATTTTTGCCAACTGCAACCGCTTCAGACATAAATTCAGCATACACTTCGGGATAAATATCGGGTCGAAAGCAACTTTCCAGATTTAGGTAGTCGTAATTTCCAGACGCAACTCTAATCGAAATACTACGAGTGTCGGTATATATGCCTATTTTTGAATTGTTTGAAACTCGTTTCATAAGTTCTGCGTCGTTTTTGCCTTCGGCAGTTTGAGACTTTGCCAAATCGGCCATGTATTCTTCGGTATTTTTTAAAGCCACTTCGGCTAATTTAGGGTCGTCCTTTAGCGGTTTGAAGAAAGATTGAAGTTTGGTAAAAATATCATATGCAGCTGTACGATCATTTGCAGTTACATCAGCGGAGATGTCGCCATTTCCAGTTAGATTCCACCACTTTTGGAAATTCCTTTCGTTCTGAATAGTTTCAATATTCATAGTTCCAAAACCATATTCCATAGCCTGTTTTGCGGCCGCTTCGTCCAACTGATTGGTTAAAGTTTTCTGCAGTAAATTATTGCGCTTATCCTGAACGGTTGGACGACCTATACTACGCTTGTACTCCGCACCTGCTGCGGATTATGCGTTGCCGATCTCATCGGCTAAATAAATTCCTGTCACTCCCGGTTCTGTTCGATAAGCTAAGCCCAGAGAAAGCACCGGATCTACTGGAATCGTTGTGTCTCCTTCTTTGATATCAACCGACATAAACCTCCGACCCAAGCCAAGTTCTTTGAGAAATTTTTTCACGGCAGTGGTTTTACCGACACCTGGTGGTCCGATAAGATAAATTGGCGTAACGGGGGTATTTTGCAAGAGTTCTGGATAGAATTCGCACATCACAACTTTGCTGGTGATTTCTGCGATACTATCTGCAATCGGCGCGTATATCTTTTGGTATTTTTTCATAATAGTTAGTATTTCTGCCGCCCGAGCGTTAAAACCACCTAACTTTGTAAGCATTTCCTCAGCGGTTGGCTCAGCGGCTGAAGCTGTAACATTCATAAAAACCAATAAACACAATAAAAAATATTTCACATCAACTCCGCGTTAATTTAAATTAAATCTACTAATATAATAATCTAGTTGCGAGAAATATCAAAGGCGATCGCAGATCGATCCAATTTCGAAAAACCAAACTTTCTAGCCGGGCAAGCTATTGATCCAGCCAAGATAATGCTTCAATGTAGGAATCTGGTCGCACCAGCACCGACTGGTTTAAATAAGGAGAATTTTCGGTCCAATAATTGTTAAGACATTTACTGGATTCTATATAAATAACTTTCACAAAGGCAGGCAACTTCAACGGCGCTTTTTGATCGCCAAAAACAAACAAAGTAAAATGCACATAACTCAGAAGGGAGTAAAGCCGGGTCACTGTCGTGCCTTTATAAATTTCACTATCAAACAACCTCGAGCCAACGATTCCCTGCTCGCCGTAGCGAATACCCATTCCGGTTATATTTCCTGCGCGTTTTCGCACAATCTCGAGGTAATCTTGTGCATGGGTACCGCTTAATGAATGTTTGGTTGATCGTACCAACTCACCCGACGTTTCGACAACACTTAGTGCAACTGGCTTGCGCTCATTTTCGTATGTCTGAAGGAGTTCAGGGCGAGTGCCGAAATTTATCACCAGATTCAGTTTCCACATAAGATTAAACGCGTCGCCTAGACCCGTGTTGAGTCCTTGTCCGCCATTGACTGAATGAATGTGACACGCATCACCTGCAAGAAAAATTCGATCATGGATAAAAAACTTTTCCGCCACTGATTCCTTTACTGAAAATTGCGAATACCAAACTATTTTTTGAAAAGTTAATGTATGCGGTTTTAAGGCGTGATTAATTTTAGCAAGAACTTGCTCGAAATTAAAATCCAGCGTATCCATCCGAATATAAAATCTGTCGATATTACCCTCACGCGGAATCCAGGCCACGTCAGAAGTTTCGGCTTGAAAAACAATAATTTCTGGCACTTTTGGAAAATCTGTTTCAATCACGCCGTCAAGCACCGCCCAAATTAATTGCGGCCGAGTTATCTCAAATGGTACATTAAAAATCTCACGAATGCGGGACCTTGAACCATCAGCCCCGATAACATATTTCGATCGAATCTCTTCGCCATTGCAAAGTTGTGTGATGCACTCTTTGTCAGAAAGGCGCACGTTTTCCACAGTGCTAGAGCGTCTAACTTCGGCGTTTAATTTCCTCAATTTTTGGTCCAAAAGTTGCTCGACAAAAGATTGACCAAGCATCAAAAAATGCTTGTGCATACAACCTTCGAGATCGTTCCACCACGATGACTGTCGTGCAATAAATTTTCCATCTGCCCAAATGGAGCTTGTGTTGCAAATTTTTCCTAACGGATAAAGTTCACCAAACAAGCCTGCGACTTCTAAAAGCTGAAGCGTACGTGCATTGAGCGCATCAGCTCTACCAACTTGTAAAGGCTCTTTCGACTGGTCAAGTACCACCGTACGCAATCTGCAAAGTTGACCGAGATACGCGCACATAAGTCCAACTGGACCAGCACCAACAATAACGACGTCGGTCTCTTGAATTGTCACTGGTGAAAAACCAGCCGTGGATTATTCAAAGGTGGATTGCTCAGCACATGGACTCGCCTTAGATGCCTTGGCGCTTTTGTCTGAAACGATTCCCGTCCATGCAGCAGCGAGAAATTATCTGCAACCACCACATCACCCTCCTGCCATTCGTGAGCGTAATAATTCTTAGCCGAATAAAGCGCTTTTTGTAAACTTCGATGAAATTCCGTCAGTACTTCGGGACTCACTCCATTAAATTCAAGAACTGGCGGATTTAAAAATTTTCCAAATTCAGAATTTGGAGGTTCGTTGTAACGAATAACCGAAAAACCCCGCAACGGATGGGAATCTACTACGGGAGAAACTGTCTTGCTGTGATAAAACTCCATTTTGCGCTCGTATGTGCCGGTAACTTTTTCCCACAACGAACGCACTTGAGTCGGAGTATTCTGCAGCGCCAAAACTGTGTTTGAAAAAGTGGTTCGTCCTCTTTGACCAACTTGGGGCGCCCGGACGCAGTGAAAAATTTGAAACTCCGGAACTTGAGGGCGATACATTCCGTCCCAGTGTAGTGGAACATAGTTGTTATCGAAAATATGATCTTCGGGATTGTTTTGTTCCACAAGTTCCAGCACTTTTCCGAAAGGCCAAATACTGATTTGGCCCCAACGTTCACAGAATTCCGTAAGATTTTGAGCATCGGTAAAGGTGCAAAATCCGCGCATAATAATTAACTTCTCACGCCAAACCATCTCACGCAAAAAATTCACGTCGAGTTGAAGAATATCAAGATTAGGTTTAATCGGCCGAAGTAATATTCCAAAAGGAACTACGCGCGTCATATTAATTTCCAATTAAAGCTCCTTGCAATTGACGAAGTTTTTTTTCATCGGTTAAAACAAAATGGCTTGGGCGACCTTCAACATAAATCAGTTGTGCACCAAGTTCTTCCGCTTGCGAGCGTTTTAAAAGCATAAATTTCCCTGCAACTTCTGCGGCTACTCCGTGCCACGGAGTCAGCCAGTTATCTGGCTCAATAAGTCGGATGCCAAGCTTTTGCGTTCCACAGTTTTGAGGATGGATCGACAGTCTCACAGAATTTGGAAATCGTGCCGTAACCCATTCACCCCACGCTTTACTTCTTTGAATTACGGCATAAGCACGGGACCGACATTCTTTTTGGATAGCAGTACGGCTTTGTATTTGTCCAGGAAACGTGGCGTCTTCAACCAAAAATCGCGTAATACCACAATAGAGTCGATTAGCTTCTCTGTCGTCTATTGAGCACAGCATGGATTTTCCACCACGACTAACGGCTGCTTTAAAAATATCAAGTGG
>JAYVPO010000148.1:0-5062 GCA_043757325.1 bacterium | reverse complement strand
CTTGATCTTGAGCTTCTTTTAAGTTAAATCCAAGACTTGCTAAACGGCTCCGGTTGAAATCAACATCGACAAAAAAACCACCTGCCACACGTTCAGCGATGATCGTGCGAATACCTGGTTGATCTTTCAAAGCCGATTCTATTTTTTGACCTATTGTCTGAATTACATTTAAGTCTGGGCCAAAAACTTTTATCCCTATTGTGCTGCGAATTCCTGTTGCTAGCATGTCGATTCGATTTTTAATTGGCATCGTCCATATATTTGGCATACCGGGGAAACGTAATTTTTCGTTGAAGAATCCAATCAGCTCATCCTCAGAAATATGATCCGGCCAGCCTAGACGAAAAAGTGGTTTTATAAATTCTGGACCGTTTGAATACCATCTTGCTTTTGCGCGCCATTGATCTTTTGGTTTGAGTTGGATGGTTGTCTCAACCATCGACAATGGAGCAGTATCGGTAGATGTTTCTGCACGTCCTGCTTTTCCAAACACAGACTCTACTTCTTGAAATCCTGAAATTATCTCGCCTTGTTTTTGCAAAATGCGTTGTGCTTCAGTCACCGAAAGACCTGGCAGGGCCGTGGGCATGTAAAGAAAACTTCCTTCAGATAAACTCGGCATAAATTCGGTGCCGAGCAAAAAATATCCAGGCATAGCACTGACTGTTGCTAAAAATACGGCCAGTATTGTGGTGCGTCTGTATTTTAACACCCAGTCGACGCAAGGTTCGTAAACTTTAAATAAAAACTTAGAGATCGGATGTTTGTGCTCGCTATAATAAGTTCCGACGCATACAGCATTGGCAATTTTATTTATCCATGTGAATTTAAATCGGAAAGGATCTGACCGGGAAAAAATCATGCGCATTACCGGATCTAGCGTGATTGCCAGAATGGCTGCGATTGCCATGGCAAAGTTTTTTGAGTATGCCAGCGGTTTAAACAGTCTTCCTTCTTGGTCCACCAAAGTAAATACTGGCAAAAATGCGATAGCAATCACCAACAGCGAAAAAAACACCGATGGCCCGACTTCAAGAAGTGCCTCAAGCCGAACTTTGACAAAGCTGCCTTTTCGCCCTTGTTCATGCCATTCTTGGATTTTTTTATAGGCGTTTTCAACTTCCACAATGGCGCCGTCCACAAGCACCCCGATAGAAAGCGCAATACCAGCTAGACTCATAATGTTGAGAGTTTGGCCGGTTAAATAGAGCGGAATAAACGCCAATAAAACCGTTATAGGAATAGTTACGATTGGGATAATCGCCGAAGGAATATGCCATAAAAAAAGCAAAATTACAAAACTAACAATCAGCATTTCTTCGATTAGGTTTGATCTCAGGGTGTGAAGCGCTCGCTGAATAAGATCAGAACGGTCATAGGTTGTAATAATTTCAACACCCGAGGGCAGTGATTTTTGAAGAACTGAAAGTTTCTCTTTCACACTGTCGATAATACGAGTTGGATCTTCACCTTGGCGCATCACAATGACACCTCCGACGGTATCACCAAGCCCGTTTAAATCCGTCACGCCGCGTCTTTCCTCTGGTCCGATTTCGACCCGGGCCACATCTCGAACGAGAACGGCAGTTCTTGTTTTGGGAGAAAAATTGACAACGACTTTTTCCAAATCGGCAGGCTTGGTAACAAGTCCGGAACTTCGTACCATGGCTTCTGTGCCGGAAAATTCTAGTACGCGCCCTCCAGATTCTTGATTTGATTCGCGAACGGCTTTGAGCACATCAGAAAAAGTTACGTGAAACGTTTGAAGTTTGAGCGGGTCAACGCGGATTTGAAATTGTTTTACATGTCCACCTACTGAGGCAACTTCGGCGACGCCAGGAATTGCCTGGAGGTGAAATTTTAGATTCCAATCCTGGATGGATCTCAACTCATCGGAGCCAAGAGTGTGAGAGGAATCACGCAGAGCGTATTGATACACCCAGCCTATACTTGTGGCATCCGGGCCAATTTCTGTTTTAACGCCCTGAGGAAGAGATGGGCTCACCCGAGCTAGATACTCGAGTACGCGGCTACGCGCCCAATATAAATCTGTTCCATCTTCAAATATCACGTACACGTAAGAATAGCCGTAATCGGTCAAACCTCTTACGGCTTTGACTTTCGGCGCTCCAAGAATTCCCGAAATGATTGGATAGGTGACCTGGTTTTCGATTGTCTGCGGGGAACGGTCCCATTTAGAGTAAATAATGACTTGCGTGTCTGATAAATCTGGAATTGCGTCAAGCGATAGGTTTTTTACCGAATAAACACCCGCGGCCATCAACAGTGCTGTTGTAAGTAAAACCAGAAATTTATTTTCAACCGAAAATCGGATGATTTTATTGACCACGGCCCACCTGAATCCTTGATTCCGAATCGATCAAAAAATTAGGCCCAGAAGAGATAGTTTGGTTTTCCGATAAACCTGATATGACTTCTATGTATTTCTCATCATCAATTCCGGTCGTAATTTTTTGCGGCGTGAGTTTTGTTTTATTTTCGTCCATTAAAAAAACGTAAGAGTAAGCGCCAAAACTTAATACCGCCTCGCGCGGAATGATAAGAATATTTTTCCTGCTGCGTTCGATTTCTGCAAAGATGCTGCCTTCGGGCCTTAGTCCTTCGTGGTTAGAGTTAAGCTCAACTTCGACCCGCAGCGTTTTTGTCATCGGGTCGAGGAGGGTGTCCATGTTGGATACTTTGCCTTTTAAAAGTTTTCCACTGAGCATGGACGCGGTGGCTTGAACCAAGCTTCCCACAGCAACAAACTGAATATCTCTTTCTGCGACATATAACGTTAAAGATTTTTTCGAAAGCACTTTGCCTCCGGCTGGGATCCTTGACACGAGGTCCTGCCTTTTTACCTTCGTCAATGCAGAGCCAGAGAGTTGAAATTGCATTTCGTCAAGATACACACTTTTTCGTCCTGGAATTTGCTCTTTAGTTTCGTCTGCGATTCCATTAAAGGAAGTTTGCTTTCCTTCCGGCATTTTTTCGAGTTTCATCCCACAAATGGGACAGACACCTGGTTCAAAACTGTGAACGTGGGGATGCATAGGACAATAGTAAAGTTCCTTTTTAGCCACTTCGCCAAGGACAATTTCTGAATCAAAACTGAAATTATGTGGCGTAAATAACAGGGCAGTCAAAAGAATATTTTGTAAAAATGTTTTCATCATTATTCCTTGGTGAGAATTTCCAGTTGTAGATTTGAAAGTGAATAGTCCGACTCTAAAGCGACGAGGCGCATTTTTGCTGAATTTAATTTTTCGAACGTCTCGCGGTGCTTATCTAAAGATTCAAAATCGTTTGCACTCGATTGATGTAAGATTTTTAACTGTTCATTTAACAGCGGTAAAACTGCACTCTTAATCAGAGATGCCCTCTCTAAGTTTGATCTACTTCGAGAAGTCAAAACGGAAATCTGAGCAGTCGTATTAATTTTTTGCTCTGCGGCTTCGTAGATTTTTTGCTGTGTCAGCGCACGTAAAGATAAGTCTTCTTTTAAACGTTGTGTGCCCCAAATAAACGGAAGATCAACACCCACCATAAATTCATGAGAACTCGGCGCAACATCATCTTTCAGCCGGTCTCGCCTTTTGTAGGTCAGAGTAAGATCAGGAAGCCACTCCTTTGTTCCAAGTGCTGCTTCCTGCTGGGCAACGGAAATGCGTTTTTGGGAAAGTTCTTCGACAGTAGTATTTTGTTTTGCAGAGGATACCTGCGCGGCAGAAACGGGTAGCTCAATGTGGTCTGCAATTTTAACGTCAGCTCCGATCCAAACTGAGATAGCTGAACGCAGTTCTGTCAGGGTTTGTTCAATCTCTTTGCTTAAAATATCGGTTTGACCAATTTCAGTTGTAACTTCTAGAATATGAATTTTTTGCGACTGATCGCTTATCACCATCGAATTGAGTCGTGATAGATGATTTTTAAAGAACTCTTTTTTTTCTTTGACAAGCTCAAGTTCGCGGCTAGCTTTTGCAAATTCAACAAATGTTTTTGCGGCTTCAATTCTGATTTTTTGCAATTCTACTTTTAATTCACTGTCGATTTCATCAATCCGGGAATCTTTTAGCTTATAGGACTCGGTTATTTTACTCGGAAACGGAATTTTTTGCGTAATCTCGTAGCTTTGTTCCATTGTATCCACAAATGGATTTGCACTTCCCATTCTTGAATAATAAAAGGTAGGTGGAGAGAATTTAAACGCCGGCAAGAGATTGACGGATTTTGACTTTTCTTTCAGAGATAAAATTCGTGGATTGTGGAGTTCAATTTCTGAACTGAAATCGTTCCAAGTGCGAATAGGTTGCGAATAAGCTAGCCTTGTGTCAATGAAGCCGACAAAGCTCGACATGAACAGCTGACAAAATATTGAACGAGTTGAAATTTTTATATTCATCTCATTATATTATAACTTATTTAGTCATTAAAACGCACAATACGCTTCAACCGTGGAAGTAGGTAATTGTTGCAGTCTCAGGGAGTTTACTCGATCCAATTGGCACAATCTTGTTTGATTTGATCTATGTTTGAGTGACATTGGAAAAACGTCTGCAAAATCCTTCCTAAAATTAAATCAAAGGATGATTTTCGCTGCAGAATCTGCCCAGCAACGACATGATAAAAATCATATAAATCTCTTCATGAAGAATTCCTATATGATTGTTGAAACTTTGTTTTAAAGTTTTTATTTCAATCACCGTTTTTAAAAGTCAATAACCTACATTGTGAGAATGGGCGGGCGATATTATCAGGACTGAACTGGATTTTGCTATGTGGATGTCTACTATAAATTCAGATTTGATTTACAAATTCTTCTAACTTCTTGTAAATTTCATCTCGCGCCTCACGAAAACGTTGCAACTTTTCTTCGTCGCTACCGGCATATTTAGCAGGATCGGGAATCGGCCAATGGAGTTTTTTCGCTTTTGACACCATCGTTGGGCATACTTCTTCCGCGCATAAAGTTATTACATAATCTAATGAAACGATGAATTTTGGAGACAAGTTATCGTAGGATTTAGAATACTGCTGCGAAATATCAATCCCGATTTCC
>JAYVPO010000147.1:0-5075 GCA_043757325.1 bacterium | reverse complement strand
ATGATTGAACTTCAGCACGTGCAGGGAAAATATTTGGCGTCGGTCGACGGAGTAGAAACATTTCGGAGAAAATATAGCCCCGAAGATTTTTACGCGGCTGTGATGTCTGGACAAGTTGACGTCCATTGCCAAGTGGCCGTACATGAAAATTCTAAAACAGAGCTGGTTGAATGTTACGAAGTTTACCATCGCATTGTCATCGTCTGTATGATCACTGAGCGCGGACCATTTCCGATTGCGTGGGGTTATCAACAAAGCACGGCCGGAGCAGTTTACAAATCATGGCTTGAGGGTGGTTCTTTGGCCAACGCTCATCCGAGTAAAGGTGAAGGCAAAGAAAAAGCTAAACAAGAGGGCGAGCTCACGGTTTTTAAACAGCTTCTTTTAGAGATTAAAGCTGGCAACGGCGGTAAACTGCCGTTTGATATCATTGTTGGTGACGGTCTTTACGACAAAGCTCCGGTGCTTGAAGCCGTGGAAAAATTAGGAGCCGCATTAATTGCAGTACAAAAAGATGCCAGACGTATCGTACGGGGTGAGGCGGAAGAAGATTTTACCACGCGTAAGTCCGACCGGACGTGGGAAGAAATGGAACGTAAGTTTGAGGGCTGGTCTGGAATTTATCTGGATGAGCATGTTGTACGAGGCGATAAAAAAATAAAAATAGTGCGCGTAAAAAGACGTAATCGTGATGGCAAAGTGGTCGACAATTATTTTTATTGCAGTGCGAAATCATGGATTAACCCACGTCTTGTCGAATGGTGCAGACACTACCGCTGGAAAGAAGAAAATGGTTTTAACGCATGGACCAATCAGTGGCGCCTTTTAAAACATGTATTTCATCAAACAGCTGCCGCTTGCGACGCCATGCTGGCATTAATATTCATTGCCATCATTGGTGCCGTAAATTATCGCTTCGGAAATTTACGCAGAGGGATCGGAAAACCACACCAAACTTTTAAAGAATTTATTTTTGCGATAGCTTTCGCATATGCAAGTCTCAAGAAAAATTTGCGCGAACATCTGAATGATTTTCTGCTACTTGTAAGCAGTGCATAAAAAATATTTTTTCAAAAATTATTTTCGATAAAAAATGGTTAAAAAAAATGGAAATTCTACCACTGCGTCCGGTTATAGTATTTTCTACTGGATTTTAGAAAATTAAAAATATTTTTTGGTGAAAAATAAAATCACAAACTGCCAATTTTCCTTGAATTTTTATAAAATCACCTCCGATTACTAAAACTTGTGCGAAAATAGGATTAGCGCAAAGTGCTGATCAGCTTGGCTTACGCTAGACTTTCAGCAAGCGCTGAATTTGTGACTTAGACCCAGATGACGCCAATCGCTTAATTTTCAAATTGAAATTTCCTTAAATCTAGACTCCAACGACAACAAGAATGTATTTTTTTCTGTTCAAATACAGGTGTTAACTCATCATTTGTCAAAGGATTTATTACATTGCGCTAGCGCTAAAAACACATAGGATTTTAAAAACTTTAGTTTAAGCGCAAATGTGCCGAGGGAAGTCTGAGAGACCAAATTTAGGAGAATGTACATGCGAATTTCAAAGCATCGAGTAGGGGTATATGCGTTGACGACAGCGATGCTTTTCTCGTCCTGTCATAAAACCAGAATTACAGAATCCAGCATAAAATTTGGAGCGATTACAGATTTATCGGCTACTGCTTCTGACGGCTCTGTAACGTTAACTTTTCCAGCGTATAAAGATGCGGAAGCCTACTCTATGTATTGGAGTACGGAGGGTGATGTACTTACTAAAAAAAGCAAACTTAGCTGCACTTCACCAATCAGTTGCTCACATGCCTCTTTAACAAATGGAGTGACTTACTACTATCGCTACGCGGTAACTCGCTTAGGATTTGAGTCAGAACTATCTTCCGGAGCTGTTGTAAAAGCAACCCCAGTTGCAGCCGCTAGCCAAGCTTCTACGCAGACAAACTCAACTGCTTCCTCTTCGCAAAGTAGCGCTTCTAGTAGTTCTTCTAATTCATCTTCTTCGACTCCAACTCCTGCTCCTTCAGTCGCAGTGCCTGCTCGTCCCACTGGACTTTGGGTTGACTCGACGACTTCAACCACTACTTCTCTCACCTGGCAACCTGTTAGCGGAGCCACGTCTTACAATCTTTACTTCAGCACGACTGCGGCAGGATTATTATCATCTCCCACGGTTATTACTTCTATCTCTTCTCCCTACACTCATACAGGTAGAACAACCGATCAAACCTATTACTACCGCCTCACCGCAGTCAATGCTGGAGGCGAAAGTATTGCATCCACAACAGAGTCAGGCATTGCTGGTGGAGTGGCTGGACCTATTTGTTTTAGCGACAGAGTGCGCACTACAGTGCCTACAACAAGCCAAATTTACATCGGCGGTGATTTCAAATTGGCAGGGCCGTGTATTGGTGGAGGCATTTCTGTCGACCAAAGTACCGGGAAGCCAACTAATTCACTCACTTCACATTTAGCGATTAATGGACAAGTAAAAGCATCAGTATCAGACGGCCTCGGTGGCTGGTACGTGGGAGGAACTTTCACTAAGATCGGTGCAACAATACGCACTTACTTAGCACATATCCAAAACGATGGAACGTTGGATAATACTTTTAATGCTAATGTTACTGGTGGCACCGTTAACTCACTTGCTTTGTCAGGTACAACTCTTTATGTAGGTGGATCTTTTAGCAATATTGGAGGAGCCGCTCGAGCAGAAATCGCTGCTGTCGATTCCTCAACTGGAACAGCCACAAGTTGGAATCCGTCCAGCAATAACCTTGTTTTAACAATTGTTATTTCGGGCACTACAATTTACGTCGGAGGAAATTTCACCAATATCGGCGGCCAAGCCCGGAGCGGGATTGCAGCTCTAAGCTCAATATCTGGCCTTGCAACCGCTTGGAACCCCAATTCAAACTCGGCTGTTTATTCGATTGCTTTATCCGCTTCCTTAGCTTACGTCGGCGGCTATTTTAGCAATATTGGCGGTCAATCTCGTAATTACATCGCCGCTATTGACTTAACAACTGGAAACGCCACTGCTTTTAATCCGAGCGCTAATTCAGTAGTGAATGCACTTCTCATTTCGGGAAGTACTCTTTATGCAGGAGGCTGGTTCACCACAATTGGTGGAAGTGCTAGAAATTATTTAGCAGCGCTTGATATTACAACAGGCTTAGCGACTTCTTGGAATCCGAATTTAAGTTACTTTGTTTATGCCATGGGGATATCTGGATCAACTATTTTTGCTGGCGGAGAGTTTACAACAATCGCGGGTCAGCAGAAATTTCGCCTTGCCGGAATAGATCTAACCACGGGCGTGGCTACAAGCCTGGATACCCAACTCGACAATATCGTGAGAACGATCTCTGTATATGGATCGAAGGTTTACGTAGGAGGCGATTTCATTTTAATTGGGAAGCCTAGAGGCTCCCTCGCGTCTCTAGACACGATCACGGGAAATCTTAGTAGTTGGAATCCTAATGCGAACGGTCTTGTGACTTGTCTTACTTTGGGCAGTTCGACTATCTATGCTGGGGGGAACTTTTTAACAGTGGGAGGGCTATCACGGGCCTACATTGGCGAAATAAGTTTAGCAACAGGACTTGCCACAGCTTGGAACCCTACGGCAGATACGACAGTCTATTCAATAGCACTTTCTGGCACTACTGTTTACGCAGGTGGTGGTTTTACAAACATCGGGGGACAAGCACGGTCAAGGATTGCTGCACTTGATTCAACAACCGCACTCGCAATGGCTTGGAATCCAGCTGCTGATAATCAAGTTTTCGCCATCTCTATCCTTGGTTCGTCAGTCTATGTCGGGGGAAATTTTTTAAATATCGGAGGCGCGGCTAGAAGCCGCATTGCAGAAATTGACTCAACGACGGGCTTAGCTTCAGGTTGGTCGCCAGTAGCAGATTCTAGTGTTTTTACTATTCTGCCAACTGCTCCGGTAATCTACGTCGGTGGAGTCTTCACAACTATTGGGGGAGCCGCTCGGAATTCTGTAGCAAAGATTGACCCTGCCACAGCATTGGCATCTGCATGGAATGCAAATTCAGACTCTTTTTTGGACATTTATAGTTTAGCAATATCCGGAACTTCACTTTATGCTGGAGGATTTTTTAGTAATTTCGGTGGACAATCTCGTCTTAAAACCGGAGCTGTTGACTTAACAACTGGACTTGCAACATCCTGGAATCCAGTTCTAAATGGTTACGCTCGTAGCATAGCGATCTTTGGCTCAAACATATACATTGGTGGTGATATGACTTCATTTGGGGGCACTTTTCGCGGTTACTTCGGTGCCATCGACTCGGTTACTTCTGGCTTGATTTGGTAAACTTAAGATTACGAATAAAAACTTCGTTTTGGGCTTAAAGTAAAGTCTTACAGCATATAAACTTTTTTAAAATTTTTAAACACTTAATCTTAGTAGCAAGAGAAAGCATACAAAAGTGTTAATTGTAAGAGCCGTTGATTCTGAAATGTGCATACTCTAGACTAGAGTTTGAAAAACAATTAAAAACTCGATTCGGAGGAGCAGAAAATGACAAAAATAGCTGTAATAACTGGTGCGTCGCAAGGAATTGGAGAGTGTCTTGCCGAAAATCTTGCGAGTAAAAATTATAAATTAATACTTTGCGCGCGAAATTTAACGTTGCTTGAGAACCTTAAAAAACGCCTCGAGGCAACGTATAAAGTTACTGCGGAATGCTTTAAAGAAGGTAGGGTATTCAAGCAACATTTCCTGCGTACTGTTTAAACGATTTCGCCCGTTTGACCCTTTTCCTCGGCACGTTTTAGTGGTTAATTTGTTGGTTCTTTTGATTTGAGCCCCGCTTTAGCTACAGCAATTGACTTATTATTACGCAATGGCGATGATTTCGAACATAGCTCCGCCTTTAGCTGGCAACACTTCCGATATTTTATCAGTCGAAGTGGGACTGCTCGGTTTGGTCGTCGAACTCTAAACGTCGCGCCTTGAATCGCGGTGGTGCCCGTGGTGGAGGCTTATCATCTAGACCTGCGTGCTTGAGATATTTTGATAT
>JAYVPO010000146.1:0-5098 GCA_043757325.1 bacterium | reverse complement strand
CCATTAATTAAGGAGAACCTACATGGGAGACAAAAGTCCTAAGGACCGAGACAAGCAGAAAAAACAGCATGAGAAAGTCAAAGAGCTGCATTCGAAGCATCACAAGCATGACGAGAGAATGAAACAGCAAAAGCCCGAGGAAAATAAAGCAACCACTGCTGAAAACCAAAACTACAAAAAAGCAGGCTAATATTTCACAAATAACTTTTGAACGTTACTGACACCGACCCTTGAAAAAGGTTAATGTCACGTAACGCGCAAAGGAATTTTTCGACCAGTGACCACAACTTCAAATAACAATCTCGAATCTTTAATAAAACGCCTCAAAAAAAACCCCGCGCCGGGTTCTAAATTCTCTTCGTCGCAATCCGTCTTAAAAAACACCACCGCATGCGCCAGTAGCTGCGAAACTTGTCAAAACCAAGGATTTATTTTTGCTTCCCAATACCAACCCGGTGCGCAGGTTTCGGTTTGCAGCTGCATTAAAACCTGCATCGATTGTGCCGGAGCAGCCCAAAAAATAAATGCAGCTGGACGTATGGAATCATGTTTTGACTCAAATCCGCTAAGTTTCGTAAGGCAATTCAACCAATCTCATATTCCTTTCCGTTACCTCGGCGCAGATTGGAAATCAATTTTCGCGCAGCCGCGCCCCCATGCTTGGCTCGCTGCAACTAAAAAATGGCTCGACAATCTGCAGCCACAAACCGATAAAGGCCTAATTTTTCATGGGGACGTCGGAGTTGGTAAAACCCATCTTTTATGCGCTCTCGGAATAGAAATGCTCAAAAAAGGCTATTCTGTAAAATTTACAGACTTTTTTCAACTTTTAACCGAGCTCAAAGCGGCCTACGCCGACGGACGCAGCGATCCGGAAATACTGCGCCCACTGCAAAAAGTTGATGTACTCATAATCGACGAACTGGGCAAGGGCCGCGCCAGTGAATGGGAATTAAGTATTGCTGATATGCTTATCTCGGAACGCTATAACGCCAAAAAAATCATTCTAGCCTCGACAAATTATCCGCCGTTTGAAGGCCCGAAAATAGAAAAATTCACCAACCGTGAATTGGATACTCCGTTTGCCTCGGCCGTCGAACCACAACAATTTGGTTTGCTTGAAAGTCGCGTTGGCAAACGAATTTTATCTCGGCTCTGCGAAATGACGCACTTCGTAGAACTTAAAGGTGAAGATCGACGCCGGCGGCCGCGCCATTAGATGCAGTGTGCGTTTCAAATCGCAAATAGCCCGCAAAAATATTCGGAGTTGCTGCAATTTGAAGGTGTTTTCCAGCCACGATGTGAATCCCTCAAATGCTGCCAGGGGACGTTTGCAACATTCGATTTTGAAAAAAATGGCATAAAGTTTTGCCAAACGAAAAAGTACCTTGTTCCAGTAAATGACTTCATTCAAAAACTTTCTCCGGCGCCCGAGCTTCAGTACAAAGTTGTTGCAAAATTTTTCGAAACTCCCATAAAAAATCCTTTTGTTTCGTGTTGGGAAAAACGCTTTGATCACGCCGAAGCTGAAAGCGTTCTGTTAAATGTTCTGCTAGAAATCTTTGCCACTGGCCACAAAAGCGATATATTCATTACCGCAAATCCCTTAGCAAGTGTTGATAAGAATTCAACAAAAATTGTTGTCCTAGTTGATTCTCCCGCAACGGATCTGGTTGGATTAGAACGGCTTGATTCAATCGTCGGACATATTTATCGAGAAAAATTAACGGCTACTTTTGTGGATCTTTCTTTACAACAGACACCAACTTCGGATTTTCAAAAAAAAATACAGAAAAAATTTATGAAACCTATATTTCAACATCTATCCGCATCGTCTCTTGCCAAATTCTCAGAAATTTGTGAACGTTAATCCTTACTTTTCTTTATGAGCAAAACCACTATGAACTATGTTTCAAATTCTCAACACTGGGCCGATCAAGCCGCCCGAAGAGTCCTTACCCAAAAAGGTGACAGGGATGTTTATACGGTTGCAAGCGGCATTACACCAAGTGGCACTGTTCATATTGGAAATTTTCGTGAAGTCATAACCGTAGATTTCGTCGCACGCTCTCTTCAGGCTATGGGCAAAAAAGTTCGCTTTATTTATAGCTGGGACAATTTTGACACCTTTCGAAAAGTGCCTAAGAATATTCCCAAGCAAGAAGAATTTAAAGCCTATCTACGCATGCCAATCAGTAGAATTCCAGATCCACGAGGTGCGTTTGCGACCTACGATGAATTTGGAATTAAAACATTTGAAGATGAACTAAAACGCGTAGGTGTAAATCCGGAATTTATTTACCAAGAAAAACAATATGCCGCCGGTCGTTATGCGGAACAGATAAAACATGCGCTAGTGGAACGCAAAAAAATCATAGAAATTCTAAATCGCTTTCGCACAGAGCCGCTTGAGGAATCGTGGCTACCGACGTCGATTTATTGTGAAAAATGCCAAAAAGATACCGTAAAAAACGAAACTTTTGACGGGGAATGGGGTTATTCTTATGAGTGCAAAAGTTGCGGTAATATCGGCTCCACAGATATTAGGTCGTGTAAAAATATAAAACTTGCATGGCGGGTGGATTGGCCTATGCGCTGGGCTATTGAAAAAGTTGACTTCGAGCCTGGTGGCAAAGAGCATTCCTCCGCAGGTGGCTCCTACGACACCGCAAAGCATATAGTCAAAGAAATATGGAATGTCGAGCCGCCGACATATCAACAATACGATTTTGTGATGATCAAAGGTGGCACTGGAAAAATGTCATCTTCTTCAGGTGATTTATTCACTTTAAGTCAGGCCTTGGAAGTTTACACGCCCCAGATAGTACGCTGGATTTTTGCTAACCAACGACCGAATCACGATTTTGCGTTGGCTTTTGATATCGATGTCATAAAGTGCTACGACGAATTTGATCGTGCTGAAGAATTAGCTTTCAAAAAGCCCAACTCGGAAGATGATCAAAAATGGATTCAAAATCGGCGCGCACTAGAACTGTCTACTCCAGATGGCGAATTCCCTGAAGTAAAACCTTTTCGGCCATCTTTTCGCGAGCTTTGTAACCATTTGCAAATTTTTGATTTCGACATAAAACGCTCTCTGGAAAGATACTACAGAGCTGAAGTTAAAAATTCCGCTGACGAAATATTATTTTTCGAGCGCGCGGAAAAATGCATAGCGTGGATTAAAACCCATGCACCCGAAGAATTCAAATTTTCAGTGCGTAGTGAAAAGGCCATATTAAAAGTTTCCGAATTAGAAGATTGCGCACTTAAGAATCTAACGGAATTGCTCCGGTCCGTCGATTTGGAAGCTATCGATCCGACAGAATTGAATCAAAAAATTTACGACGATGTCATCAAGAAAAACGCCATTGATTCGAAACAATTTTTTAGCTTAATTTATCAAAAACTCATTGCTAGAGAC
Organism: bacterium; assembly: GCA_043757325.1. Taxonomy (GTDB): domain Bacteria; phylum Bdellovibrionota_B; class Oligoflexia; order Oligoflexales; family RGVZ01; genus JAYVPO01. Next base: position 1,674 of record JAYVPO010000146.1, on the reverse strand, counting down.
CGTGGGCCAAGGCTGCCCGGTTTGATTAAAGAAATCGGTCAGTCCAAGATGTTAAACTTGCTCGAAAATTAATTTAAGTAATCGATTAACTTACTAAAATACTGAAAATTTATATTTAACTCCATCCTGTGTAGGAAAATTTTGCCGATAAGCCCGGCATGCTGGTTATTTTATTTTTAAGTTTACTAAATGTCTTTGCTTCGGAGTCAAATCCTTCCGAAGATTTACTACTATCAGGTGTGATCGTAGGCAGTACCAAAGCAAAAGGACCTAAGCACACAAACTCCGACGTCGCGATCATCAAAGATTCTCGCAACACTAAAACCCATGTTCTGAAAGTCGGAGACCTAGTTCCATCAAGCGTTAAATTTTATGTTTTAGAAATTGCGAAAAACGGTGTGAAAATCGGCGACGGAAATATTGTGTACCAGATCCAGCCAGCTCCGATCTCAAACCAGGAAGATATTGTCCAAACTAAACGTAAACATGTGGACCCCGAAGAGTCCGAACAGCCAACTCAAGCTTACGAAACCATCGAGGAGCTTCTTGAAAACCTTCGTCTTGATGATCAATCAATCGATGGCAAACTTTAACTTAAAAAAATCATCTTTCGACTGAAGTTTTTTAAATTTCACCTGTTGCGAACCGACGCTTATATTAGGAAGTTTGACTTTAATCAAGTTGTTTTTCAGCGGATCTTTTAATACCTCATTAAGTTGATCTAAAATTCCCTCGACCCTGCCGGAGCGCAGTTTATGATCGACGCCTACCCCTGGAAAAAGCGTATTAAATTCAAAAGTCGGATCTCCTGTCAACTGTAACTGCGCTATGTTTATTGCGGCCATTGAGTCTTTTTCATCGAGTTCAAAACTTAAAGGCACATTAAGACTTAAAACTAATGTTCCATACTTAATAAATTCTTTTGTGCCCTTAGGGAAACTAAAAAATTCTATTTTAATCGTTTTAAATTGCACGGCGAGTTCGGTTCCGGTCGGTTTGTCTGTGAAAACAGGAACCATTTCTCCCATATCTAAAATGCGCAAAGCAACTGGTGACGTAACGTCAGCCACTTTGTTCAGCTTCGTGAATAATAAAGCTCCCAAGTAATCGACCTTAAAATACTTTGGATCCGCGCCGGTGTTTTTTTCATCGATAAGTACGGTTGAAATAAGGCCTGACTTGTTGATTTCTCGAAAAACATAATTAAAAAAACTTTTACCAATTCCAAAGCCGGAAGACTCGTCATCGGTTTGGATAGCCTCGTCTTTAAACTTTAAACTTGTGTCATCCACTTCAATCTTTAAGCCCAAACCGAGTCCAAAAGAAAAAAAGTTTGGAGTGACTTTTACACTTGTAGGTCGTGTGCTAAAAGTTATGAAAAAAGGCCGAAGAGGTTTCATGCTAAAAGGTAGTCCAAACTCGAAGTTTAGAGATTTTGCAAAACCTTTGGAGATTTCTGCGGCTTGCGTCTGGATTGTTTCTGCAATTCGGCGCTGAATGGTTGTCCTAAACCGAGCAGCTACATAAGGCGTCGCGTAGCGCACAAGAGTGTTAAAGCCGAGAATCAAATCACATTTTTCTGGCGAGGCTACCGAAAAATTACTGCTATCTAAATTTAAAGTCACAGATTGAATATCAAGTTCTAGTAATCCTTCGGCAGTGACCCGGGGGCTT
>JAYVPO010000145.1:0-5100 GCA_043757325.1 bacterium | reverse complement strand
GTTTGTCCGCGACAAATGAGGATTTTTTTACCAAGAAAAATTGTGAAGATGAATAGAAATTGTCGGCAAGAAGTATAAGTTATTTTGTGACGGGCCCTTAATGCAAGCCTTCTTAGATTTCGCCGCGAACCTCGATGTAGGGAATCGGAAATAACCCTTCAGTGTAGGTTTCCTTGGTGAAGTCATAGTTATTTCGAACTCCAAAAATTGGCCTTTTAAACCAAAAAGATTCGATTCCATAACGGAGATTGATTTTCCACGTGTCAAATAAAAAGTCGTGGCCATTGTAAACATTCAAATCGTAATAGGCCGGCAACCTCGAGCCCAAAGCACCTGTTCCGTTGTCTCGGGCCTGATATTTGTCGAAATTTGCGTTGTAAACAGCGTTGCCTGATTTGGAAGTGTAGCGATCTCCAGAATGATGTTGAAATCTTCCGCCTGTTTCAAACTGCGCCGACCATTTGTAGCTGCTAGCTAAGTTTACCACGTGGGTTTGATCGTATTTACCCGGGGTCCATTCTGCTTCGTCAGAAATCTTCTCGCGCGTAAATGAATACGTATAACTCAACCAACCAAACCAACGTTCGGATGGATTCTTGCGCAAGAAGGTCTCAAAACCATAGGATTTTTGCGAACCGTCGTTGTTATAATTTTTGGTTGCGTCGGGTTCGATAATCCAATACCCACGTTTGTAAAAAATCTGAAAATCTGTCGAGAACATCTGGGAAAATTGCGATTCGATTCCTAGCACATAATGATTCGAACGTTCATAAGTTAAATCTGGATTCCCCACATCTTCGTAGGGCTGTCCCATTTCTGGTGCCTTCGAATACTGTCCGATGGCTGCTTTCAAAGAATGAATTGGAGTTAATTTATATCTTGCCGAAAGCCTAGGGTCTAACGATGTTTTCTTAATCGGATGAAAATAATTTGCCCGTATCCCGGGTGTCAAAATTAAATCATCAAATTTAAAATCCCTGGCCACCCACGATGCACTTTGAAAATAGGGGAAATTTTTCTGGCCTTCTTCTAAAGGCGCCTCATCTCTGTCAAAATAAGGGTCTGTGGAAGTTTGTTTTGGTAGATTATAAGTGACTTGGGCTGCGCCATACTGCGGATCAACTCCAAAGTACAATTTCTCGTCTTTTGATACACGTTGAGTTATTTCCGTGGGCAATCCTGCATCCCAGTAACTTAATTTAAATAACAAATCACCCGTGTCAAAACTAACTCTTGTGTAACCAATCTGCGGCGTTGTCACAAGTGTCAAATCCGGTGCGAGCTTTAAATTTCTTTCGACCCCAAACCGCGCAAAATAGGTTTGTGTTTCGAAATTAATATTTCCGGAATCTTCTTTTGAATTTGCCGAAGGCACGGTGGCTGTTAAACCATCGTCTGCTGCCAACGCCGTAACTTTATAATGGCCGTCGTCTTTTTTATAAGTATATACGATTTGATAATCTTCAAAATACGGAGCGATCACAACGCCAGAATTTTTGGAAATAACTTTAGGTAAAATATATTGAATGTAACTTTTGCGCGCCGAGACGATTAAAGATTTATTTTCACTCAAGGGCCGCTCGTGATAAATGCCCGAAAAAAATGGCAGATTTAGTGTAAATGTTGTCTTCGCACGCTCTGGTATTTCGGTTTTTGTACGCAAAATAATAACTCCACCCAGTGCGTTTCCGTATTCCACGCCGAACCCGCCTGAATAAAATTCTACTCCAGAGAATATTTCGGGAGGAATAACCGACAGTTGAAAAATGGTGTGGTAGACAAACGGTACACTTAAGCCATCCACATAATAAAGACTGTCGCCCGGTGCGGAGCCGCGAACGGATACTTGCGAACTAAATCCTGACTGCTGAACCCCGGGCATTAATTTTGTAATTTGGCCAGGATCTCCTCGCGGAGCTACGGCCCGTGCTTCATCAGCGCTTATAACTTTTTTCGAAACACTAGGTCGTTTTTCTCCGACAATAATAACTTCGTCGGTTTCGGTTAATGCTGGAGCCAGGAATATTTCGTTAATTTCTGCAGAAATTAAAGTTTTAGCCGGTACTCGGAGTGTTTCATAACCGGCTCGTGATAGGATAACAGTTGTATCGATATTTTTGGTTTCAATCTGCACCACTCCCGAAGGGTCGGAGTACGTTACGACATCGTCGACTTTTGCTTCTACTCGTTTGAGGCTGGTTCCGCGGCCTTTTTGTCTAATTTGTAGCCGGAAAAGTTCGGCAAAGCCTTGCTCGGTCATCAAGAAAATCAGACCTAAAAAAATATATTTCATACTTCTCTCCCACTAATTCCAGTGTCAGTTTCCTAACAGTATCAAATATTTAAACATATTTTTTGGGTTTAACTTACTGAAAAAAGTGGCTTTTTTAGCCATTTAAACTGGTCTGAATCTTGCTGTAATGGAATGGAACAATACATTTAGTCAAGTAAGAGGTCATTTATGAACTTTGAACAAATCAAGTCGCGTCCGGATACTAACCGAAGGTTAGGAATTCTTTTTGGTCTGGCAACCCTGTTTGGGTCATGTACTCCTCATCAGTTGAGTAGCGGAGGAGGTCCTGTGGTCCAACCTGACGCGCCTTCATCACCAAGACCAACGGCTATTCCGTCTACAACGCCTCCCGTTCAGAATCAAGATAAAGTCATGCCGAGAATTTTCTCTACACCCCTGCCGCCTCAGATTCCTGTTCCTCCTCCGGCTCAGATTATCCCACCTGTTTTGCCTAAACCAAGTATTACTCCGGCCCCAACTCTGATTCCAGTAAGCGGTGGAAATTTGAATTTCAATGCTATTCCGTTTGTTAATATGGAATATGGAACACATGCAACTGATGCCGGTACTTTTGCGATTTTGGAATCAGGCGGAAGACTAGTTGCCTACGGCCCGATGTCGGCCTCGGCACTGACCAATGGAAAATCTATTGAAGGTGGAGGCGCTTACTCCGCATCACAATTAAAAGTTAATTTAAAATACCGTGATGCTTCCGCACCTCAGAGTGGCACCGGCGAATTATCTATCTGTCGACTTAAAAATAATAATCTTGATAATATCAGCAGTGCAAACTGCGTCCGCGATGAAAACAATAGCGCTGAACGACCAACTTCTTGGTACAAAGTAAAGGCCCCATATACCATTCAAAACGATCAGGTAGTCATATCTAATAAAGCTTATGGACAACTTTACGATGTTACGGGCGGATTAAGTTTAAACCACATTGTTTTTTCCGCCACTCAGGGTGCGCAGGTTGGAACAAACGATGATGGCGATTCACCTTTAGTTTTTGTATTTGATGATAATTCAAATGATTTTTTAACACCGGTACAGCACGGCATCAGGGCAGTTTATTTTGATATGTTAAATCTTGGATTTAAAGTGTCCGTTGGCTGGATCAAGTCTAATGCTGGGTTGCTTGTTTTGGATTCGGATGGTGACGGAAACATCAAAAATGGAAGTCAACTATTCGGTGAAGCTTCACGGTCGTTAAAAAAACTTGGCAAATTTGAACTGTCGCCTTTTATGGATGGATTTGAAGCACTGGCTCAGTATGCCGAAACTTCAAGTCAAAGTATTTCTGCAAAAGATTCCGTATTTTCTAAACTTCGAATTTGGCGCGACAAAAATCAAAACGGTGTTTCGGATCCTGGAGAATTGACAACTTTAGTTCAAGAAAAAATTCAATCGATTTCATTGACTAAAGAACGCCTTGGAAAACCGGGCTCATGGCCAAAAATTGCCGGTAATGAAGTTCGTTTGCAGGGTTTTTTCACAAGAGAAAACGGCAGTAAAGGCAAAATATTTGATGTGTGGTTTAAAGAAGATAAAAAAACAGCTGCGAAGAAATAAGGAATAAATTTATGAAGTTATTTACAAAAAAAATGCCCTCGAATTGGTTTTTAATTGTGGTTATTTCTCTAGGAAGTTGCAAAACTTCGCCGCAACAAAATTCCAATCAAGGCTCATCGAAATTATTTGATGTTGCGTCGCCGTCAGATGGGGTTGTTTTATCAAAAGAAAACGCTTTGACTGAATTGCGAAACCGTCGCGAAGGACTTTCCGATAAAATTAAAGACGTCCTCGGCCATGGCCAGATGTTTTATAATGGAGGCTCGGATCAAAAAGCAGATGGAGCAGGAGCGCGTTTTAGCACAAGTTGCGGTATGATGGCAGATAATGAATTCGGATGCTTTCGCTCGAGTGAATCGCAAAGTGCTTCTACTATTAAGCAGGCACAAATTGCTCCAAGTAAAGATGCGCGCTTAAATGATCTTATTACCTTAATGTATGAAGTCTCGGAAAATTCCGCAAAACAAGATGGCACTCAGGCAGGCTTTTATTCGCAAATTGAAGTACGAACCGGCGTTACGTTAACGGGTCAAATTACAGGGCAAAACCTTAACAAAACAAATTGCCTAAGCGTCGAAGGAAAAGACGATCAATATAGAATGAGCTTTTTGTTTTACGATTGCGGTGATTCTTTTTATGGGCGAAGTGCGCGAAAAGGAAGTTTAGTCTCCCTTAGAACTTTTTGGGGAATCGAAAAAATGTAATCGAGTTTCATTTCTTCTTATTTTTATCTTACGAAGCGTATCTAAAAATGAAAAACATTAAATTGCCACACTGGTACAAACTGGAGTTATGATACTTGGGCACGATCCGCCACTAAAAGTACAATTGCAGCCAGAGCTGCCTGCCGTCTGGCAGTTTGAAGCTCCTGTGTCGCTCACAGCTGAGGTTATAGAGTTACACGTGTAGGTAGAGCTAGACTCTGTACACGGCCCGTCACCAGCGAATAACGTTATTGATCTTACGTTGTCTAAACAACTTGCTCCTGAGCTTGCACTAACTAATGAACAACCGGACACTGACGTTGCTCTACCGCCACAAAAGCTGAGGCAGTTGTTTACTATTGTTGAAAGGGTAGCACTCGATTCACATGCCGAGGTTGGTGGAGCTGTAGGACTCGTGGAAGGTGACGGAGTTGAACTCGGTGAAGCTGAAGGTGACGGAGTTGAACTCGGTGAAGCTGAAGGTGACGGAGTTGAACACGGTGAAGCTGAAGGTGGTGGAGTTGAACTCGG
>JAYVPO010000144.1:0-5205 GCA_043757325.1 bacterium | reverse complement strand
ATATAAGATTTTAAGTGCCGATTCTCTTTTCCGCAAAGATTATTTTCTTACGTTGTCCCACATTCAAACTGTCCGGCCATTAGACCCATGCCCATTTTTGTTGTTCGTTGTTTTATTCATCAGCCAGAATCGACACCCGCAGTGAACTTCAAAAAATGGCTGATTTTGATCCGGTGGTTCAAAAAAACCTAAAATTTTTAAAAGAAAATCCGACTAATGCCACCGCAACTATTGAGCCTAACGCATTTATGGACTCTGATTTTTTTGGTTGGGGTTTTATGAATAAACGCCCTCCTACCGCCTATTATAAATACGACTTGGAGCCAGATGGAGATTTACTCACACATTTGAAAGACTACGAGGAGCACCGTCCCAACGCGAAATCCGTCTTAATTGCCATGCGTGCAAGTGCCGAATCGGAAGCGACATCTTATTCAGTTTTTTTGTTCCCTCAAAATACTTTGGAAATTGGTTTGCAAAGATTTTTCGCATCTACGAAGTATTTAAGCCATCATAATCTTATTTTGGCCCGAAAATACAATGCCGCAGAAAGTGCTTTTTTAACTGAAATTTTCAATGCCGCATTGATCTATAGGGAATTCTTAAAAAGCCAAAAGCCCGACCAAAAAAATCAAATTCGAGAACTTTTAAAAATGCGCCTGGTTGATCTGCCTATAAACTTTGAAAATTCAGGCCTCGTGCGTCCAGAAACTTATGTATTCGGCAAAGGAATTCCTGGGTATGCACATTTGCAAACATTAAAAACGCCGGATGTACTTGGTGTAGAAAAATTTTTTGTTGTAGCGGATCTCGACAAGAAAGGACCAGCTCTTTGGGTCGTTTCTAAGGATGCAGAAAATTTTAGTTTCGCAAAATTATCTGCCAAGTTTTTGGAATCGCGGACCATCATAAATCTCAGAGCGGATGTTGATGATTATCATCTGCGGTGGGACGGGGGAGGTTTACTACTTAAAGAAAAAATCACTTTAACCCGCGAAGAAATTGAAGCTAAAAAAGCACAAATTTTTATGCTAAATTAAACTGACGAGGTCAGAAATCTTTTCTTTAATTTGTCCCAGACGTCTTTTTTTAACTCCGGTCTTTGTAACAAGAGTCGCGGGTGATAAACAGATTCTACTTTTCCACTTGGTTTCTCCACCAAGTAAATTCTAAGTTTAGAATCTTCTTCTTTTTCGTCTTTTGCATTTTTTAATTCAAAATCAGAAAATCCCACAGCGGCCGCGATTTTGCTCAATAATTCAATTTCAGCAGCTTGTGGCTCCCAGCCATCTTCAAAAAAAAATACGATTTTTTTGCGATTTGTTGCAATTCTCACCGCAGGATAGGCTAGGCCTCTTTCTAGATTCCAGAAGTGATACGCCGCTTTCTGCAGTTCATAAGTTTGTTGTGTCACGAGTTGAGACTCTGCGCATAACTTTGCAATGCCGCCAAAGTGGGATTTAAAATCCTATTTCCATCTTCATCGGTTAATTCTCGAGTATTCCAATAATTTTTTGCGGCTTCAAAGTTGCCCGATTTGAAGCTCAATATTCCCAGCCAAATCTTGGCATCAACAGAACTCGAATTCGTTCGCCTTATTTCATCAAATTCAAATTTAGCTTTTTCAAACTGACCTAGGTAAAAATACAACTTACCAAGATGAAGCCTTACATCTGGCATATTGTCGTAAATATGAAGTGCTTTTTTAAATTCCTGTATAGCTTCAAGATGTAAGCCGACCTCTTCATAAGCTCGGCCATTTTGGGCATGCATATTAGCCAAACGCCCTAAAACTAAGGTTGGCATTGTCTGCATTTTTTGGGGATTGTTGCGTTGCTGGCCAACGCTTTCGGAAAGTGCTGCGGCTTCGTCGTAAAGCCCCAAATCACAGCAGCAGACAATAAGATTCAAACTTGCTTCTAAAAACAATGGATTGCTGCGATGCGCCGTATGAAATTCATTCATGGCTTCACGAAACTTCCCTTGCTTATGAAAAACAAGACCTAAAAGATTATGGATCTGAGCCAATACCCCATGATCAGCCAACGCTTGGCGAAGAATTTTCTCGGCCGCATCGTAACGATCTGCCGCCATAAAAACTTCGACCGATCGATAAATTTTAGTCAAATCTTTTTGGTCTTTTAAAAGCATTATTTCAGGCTACCGCGGTTGATTCAAGCCGTCTTGTAACCATGACCTTAATCTGCCCAGGAAATGCAACATCTTCGGTAATTTTTTTAGCGATTGCGCTAGCTAATTCTTGCAAATGTTCATCTCGAACGCGCCGATGGTTAACTTCGACGTGCACTTCTTTGGCACCGTTCATTATAATAACTTTAGTAACACCGTTAAAACTTTTCACAACTTCATCGATCGCGCCCAATCTGAGCTGGTAACCTTCTTCTAAATTTACGCGCGCGCCGGGTCTCGCACCAGAAAGTGTATCTGCTGTTTTCAACACATAAGCCATGGGACTCTCCACAACCAAATCGTTATGGTGAGACATAAGAACATCACAAATATCTCGTCTCTCGCCGTAGCGATCTGCATAGTCTCCGCTGATGACTGCGTGGCTTCCTTCAATGCGATAATCCAAAACTTTTCCAATATCGTGCAGCAACCCGCAACGTTTGGCTTCCATCGCATCAACACCGACTTCATGCGCCACAAGTCCCGCTAGTTTTGCAACTTCAAGAGAATGTAGAAATTGATTTTGACGATAACTCGTCCGCCAGTTTAAAAATCCAATCAACAATTGCACCTCGGGATGAATATCCTTTAGCTGTAATTCATCAACGCCAATTTTACCTAACTTCTGGGCTTGTAAAGTGATGTTTTGTTTGTACTTTTCAAAAAGCGGTGTAAGTTTTTCAAAGTTTAAACTTCCACCTTGAATAAATTCCATAAGGGCCAAACGCATGGCTTCTCGGTAGGCTCCCATGCCGCCATTTAATTTAATATGCGGAATAGAAGGTGTCCTATCAGGCTGGACCAGAACCGCATCCACTTCGGCTTTTTCTTTAATGATCTGAAACAGAGGGCAATTTTCTGTTGTTAAAATTTCAATCAGATTTTTTTTGTCTTCCGGCACATCCACATGGTTGATCATTTTCGGCCAGTAAAATTCCGGTGCATAACGAGTCATCGCACGACCCATAAATCTTGTGGCCACACGCTTTACCGAATTCTGCAACTCTTCCACTTGGAGCCTAATAAGTTTTTGCTGCTCAACAGTTCGCGACTGAATAAGGGTTAATTTTTGCTGTTCTAATGTCTGCTTGATATCTACATTGGAGCGTTTGGCAAGCGCATCGCTAATTTCCGATTGAAATTGCGACTGAACTTCTTCGATGTCTTGTTTTTTCTTTTGGACAACATGAAGTTTAGCTTGAACTTCGTTAAAATCTTTTTCTTGCTTTTTGATCCGATTTTCCGCATGAACGAGCGAATCTTCGCGCAAGGTTAGAGCTTCTTCTTCAAGCTTCAAGTCTTCTTTTCGAATCCTAAGTTCCGATTCCACATCTTCTTCGTTGAGCTGAAGTTTTGCGATTTCAGTTTGAACAGCTTCATATTTAATGTGTTCGGCTTGTTTGCGTGCTTCTTCAACAACTTCGGCCGAGTATTCGGAATTGGTATGATCAAACCGGTTAGTTAGAAGCTTGGAAAATACAATAAATAAAATATAGCCAACACTTAGAGCGGCAGCCATTGCAATAAAAAGAGTCATCAAAAAATACACCTCGTCGTCATCATCTGATTATAGTCAAATCTGTCGGAAAATGACATGATTTTAACTTTGTTATATCCACTTTAAGGTAGGGAACCAAAATGTCTTTAAGTTTTTTAGCTGAAATATTAGAAAAATCTTCCACCGAAGTTGCGAAAAGATTTGGTGGTAGGCAAATTACGCGCCAAAAAAAAGACTCAAGTTTGGTGACGGATACGGACTTGGCAAGCGAAAAAATTATTATCGCGGCCATTAAGCAGTATTACCCAGAAGATGCCATTTTTGCAGAAGAATCCGGACGTTCAACCACAGAACGCAAACCCGGTCAGCATGTTTGGATTATTGATCCGCTTGATGGAACCACAAATTTCGCCAATGGTTACCCTTACTTCTGTGTTTCGATTGGTCGCGGCTTCTTTAATGAAAAAGGTTTAATTTCTATGACGCTGGGCGGCATTGCAGATCCCATTTCAAAGAAAATTTACACTGCCGAACTTGGAAAAGGTGCCTTTGTAGATGGTAAAAAAATGTTCGTTGCGACCACGACAGAGTTAAAAAACTCCTTTTTGGTGACTGGCCTCTATTATTCGAAGGGGCAAGATCTCGAGGACGAGGTCGGTCGATTTCAAAGGGTGGCAGGTTTTTGTTCGGCGATTCGCCGCGACGGGGCAGCGGCTTTGGACATGGCTTTGGTTGCGGAAGGAATTTTTGATGCGTTTTGGGAACGCGGCCTTCAGCCTTGGGACGTTGCGGCGGGAAGTGTTTTGATAAAAGAAGCTGGGGGCGACGTCTTGCCATATGGAGGCAATCCAGATTATGATTCTTATAGTATTGAAAGTGATTCTATTATTTGTGGCAACCCAAAAGTCGTGTCTTTATTGCGTGAACTCATGTGAGGTTTTTAATGTTCAGAATTTTCCTGTTAAGTTTTATTTCTACTTCTGTTTTTGCGGACAAAACCGAGAAATTCGATCGGTTCGAAATGAACTGGACGAGTGGAAAATTGCGCACAACTGGTATATCTAAAAGCGGTGCTGCCGACGGACCTTCTTTCAGGCCTGCAGAAAAAAGAGCTTGGCAAGAGGGCGTGGATGCTCTGATGAAAGATGGGCTGGGAAAATTAGCCAAAGACGAAAAGCTGAGTGCTGAACAAGTCGCTTCAATCCAAAAAGAAATTGTGAAGCGTGTGGTTTCGGTGCGTACAACCTACTCCGGCAAAGAGACGGTGAAAGTCGTTTTGGATCTAGAAATTTCAGAATTAAAAAATTAAATTTGAAATCTCTCTCAAAAACACACGATATTCGTTATACCTGAAAATAGATTCGTAAAAAAATCTTAAAAAATCTCAGTTTTTTTTTAAAAAATAATCCAGCTTATGATAGAAATCTTATTCTGAGAAACGATTCGTTCGGGCGAGTTGAGCTGAACGCCAACTGTTTCCTTCCTCGCCCGAACTACATATGTTTCTCAGAATAAGA
>JAYVPO010000143.1:0-19816 GCA_043757325.1 bacterium | reverse complement strand
TGCGGCAGAATCAGAGGCGTTTTCTGCGTCTAGTTCTTTTCTGCCATCACCTTGCCGAATAGTCAAATCCATAAACTCAGATGCCCCTAAAAGCCTTTTACTGGCGAGGATCGATACGCCTTCCATTTTCTTAGACAGTGCCACGGCCGCGACTTTATTTTTTGCCTGCAGCGAACGAACCGCAGGCCAAGTCTTTTCGGTGAGCTTAATTTCCGAAGGATTTTTATGGTCAAGCCGGGTAGAAATTTCGGCCTGCGCTTTGCGTAAAATTTTAATTTCATCGCGACCTTGTGTGAGTGCCTTATTTTTTTCTTTTTCCGTTTTTTTCTTAAATTCCTCTTCGGCTTTCACTAACGAATCAATCCAAGTTCGGTAAACATCCGAGGCCACGTTTAATTTTTCTTTGGATTCGTCAAATTGCTCGGATTCGGCATGTTCACGCACCGAGTCAAGGTGTTTCAAGATTTCTTGGACTTTTTGGGTAACAGAAGCAAATTTTGAGCTCATGTCACGCGGCAGTCTATCCACCCGGACTTGCCACCTTTTCCCGCGTTCTTCTACGAATTTTTTAAGACGGCCGAGATTTTTTTCGCTGGCTTTCCATTTTTGAGCCATAAGGGTTCGAGAAATTTGCTTTACCGCCACAAAGAAATCTAAATCCCTTTCTTGATCATTTAGAGCTTCGTGTTCCGATAGAAAACGACTTAGTTCGTCTTTGATTTCAAAGATATTTTGCTTGGATTTTTCGGAAGAATTTGTGTATTCGGTCCATTTTTGTAAAATTCTATCTAACTCCATCCGATCCAACGCATCAAAAAAAACCGAATCCGCAGACAGAGCCACTGCCTCCGAAAGTTTTTGTTCGATTTTCTTATCTAGATCGGCTTTTTTTGAACTTTCTTCGATGGCTTCCGTCATCAGTTGATTAACTTCACTAAGCTGACTTAGCAATGCTATGTAGCGGCCATAGGCACTTTGAATTTTCAAGGTTATCGGAGCACTCAATCCTGAGCGCGGTGACGGCTGCTTTTTATCCCAAACCTGAGCTTGAATTGTCAATTCGGCTTCGTCGTCTGTCATATACGGTTCGGGTAAAAAATTATAGTTTGTGGTGATATTGGTTTTATTAGCTTCAATTACATCCATGATTTTTTGTTTAAAAACTTGATCACCCATGGCGATTTTTAGTTCGATCAAATCGATTGCAAAATCACTTGTGGCTTTTATGGTTAGCGGAATTTGGTTGGTGTCGAGTAAAGCTAAATTGGTCTCCAAATCTGTATTTAAAGTCACTTGAATTTTTGGCTCATCTTCTACCATTAAGATCGCCAAAGAATTTTTAGGCGAAATCGAAGAAATCCAAAGCTCTGACTGTTCTGTTACCGCAAACACCGCCTCGTACTGCGAATCGTGATCGGCTACGCCGTTTTTTTGGACAGAGGTCATAGCAAATGTCACCGGTGCCGCCCCTTGACGCACGGGCTTAAGTAGTACCGCCGGCGGATCAATTTGCGTAAAAGTGGCAATACTAACCCGAACGAGATTTTGACCTTTTAAAGTTACGGTGATTTTTTTCTTGCGATTGAGTTCGTATTTTATTTCCTTTTGCGAAGCATCGCTTGTAGTGACAAATAATTCAGCGGTACCAGTAAACTGTTCAAATATGCTTTTCACACGTGCGATAAAATTGTCTTGGCGCACGGGTTCTAAATAGAAGAAAACCACGGCTAACAAAAGCGGAATAAAAAACCCACTTATTCGGGCAAAAAAAGCGCCTCGCCAAAATACTTTCGAAGATTCGAGTTCGTCTTGAAATTTTTGGTTGGTTTCGGCAAAAAAATGCAGCTTTTCGACGTTGAGTTTTTTGGGTTTCACCCGATTTAGTTGAATAAGAACGGAAATAAAAAAAACCACAGCCACAGTGAACGGTTCCCACAGTTCAAAAGGCCGTAAATAATTCCACAAGGCAAAAACCACGGCTGCCCAAACAAAAACTATTAAAATATCTACCAGGTAAAAAAACTTTTGCATTTTTTCAGTTTAACATTTGTTGTCTATTTTGTCAGATTAGAAAAAGCGCACCCAATTAGCACCACTAAGTTAAATTGAGAAGAAGAAGGCGTAAAGTAACAAAAAAACGGAGTTTACTTACTAGTAAATGAGCATTTTTGAGTTACTAGCAAGGCAGTTATCTTCAATTTAACGCAGTGGTATTAGAAGCAATTAAATTCGGGAAAGTTAGACTCATTAAATAAAAAATGCGGATACGAGGCGTTTTCCTCTGCGAACGCGATCAAGAGAGGTTACAATACCCAATTTTTCCAAGTGTGATTTAAATGTTTCTTTCTCTGTCTCTTTTCGCAATGTTAGATAGACGAATCTAAATAAGTTTTCCTCAACATGCTTTACAGCTGAATCTCTAAAGAATTTTAATATTGTGACTTCCAGCATGCATAAAATATCGATTTGATCTTTAACCTCCCATTTTATTAGCCAATCTTCTATGGCTTCAACATTTAATAAATCGTTTGATAAGGAGACTTTAATGCCTGTCTCTGTTGTGCCTAATGTAAAATATTCTATTTTGTGCATGTAAAATCCTATTAAAAAACGCAGATTATATAAAAGCTTACATTTTTGCGAAAGGCAAAAGACCTCAAAAGACTTTTCATTTTTTACAAAATATGTCGATAAGCATTTATGAAAATTAAAGTAGGTTTTACAGAGTTTAACCGTCGCTGCAATCCTATCAATGGGCTTGAACTAGTTACTTATGGGATACCGTATTTAAATGCGATAGGCGCTGTTTTTTCAATGGAAGATGAAGAGCATATTATCGAACTTTTAGATATTGTCAAACATCAACCTGAATTACATATTGCGTCTTTTGTTTCGGCTATGGATGGTGTGAATGACTATGTAGAAGGCAAATCCTTTTACTTTCTTTGCAAGGGTGACGCCGATCCAAATATCATATTGTGTCCAGATATGTCGCAACTTGAACACGAAAATATGACTCAGTCCGATCGGATGAGAGCTCAACTTACGACCCAAAGGCTCTTTGGTTCGCCCAGTGAGGGTCCTTATCAAGCTGTAAAAAACTGGTACTATCAAAAGAGCAAAAAATAAATTTAAGGGAATTTGAACTTTAAGTTTATCTTCCTGTTATCCGATAAGTTACTTATTTGGATCTGAATTTGGCGAACTTTTTAAAATTAAGATTTTTTATGGCACTGAAGGTTTTGGCATTTTCATTAAATGCCAATGCTCGCCATACCAATGCGCCAATTTACGAAGAGCCTTTTGATATCGCAGCAGGTGGAGCGTCACTTACTAAATCAGAAAAACTAGGAATTATGTTTACAAATCCTGCTCTACTACCACTTGGAGATACCTTTCACCGCTGGGCAGGTTTTGAATTGGGGGTACTATCTGGAGTTGATTCCATCAGTTCCGGTCGGCAATTTGCAAGTGGCGGAAGTGGTTCTCCTGCCGATCTTGTGGACCTTATTTTTTCGACACCAATTCATATGGGTGTCAACACAGGCCTTGGTTACACCAATCGCAATTTTGGCTTTGGGATGGTAGACCGCATTGAACCCGATATTAAAGCCCGACGATTTGGAGATACTGGCCTTCCCGAAGTTCGCGTACAAGGGGAAAGTTATCACGCTGCAGCTATCAGTCTTGCTCAAAGTGCCACAGACTGGCTAAAAATCGGCGGCACGATTAAACAAATGTATATCGGAGAGCCTGATATCGGAATTGAAATCACCGATCAAGAAAAAATTTCTACACTCCAAAATCCTACAACTCTGCAATCTCAAATCACCCACAATACCGGGGCTGGTTTAGATCTCGGAGCCTTGGTTTTCGTTCAGGGCAAAAATCTAGACTGGAGTTTTGCAACAAAAATCGACGATCTTGGAGACACCCAACTTGCCGGCAATGGAAATCGCAGAAATTTCAAACAAGTTAACTCGGTGGGAACTGCCGTTACGCTGCATTCGAATACTGACGCCTTGCATCTAGCCTTGGATTACCGCGATATATTAAATATTTACAATGAAGAATTATTTAAACGTGTTTACGCCGGAGCTAAATTAACTTTACGCACCTATGTCGGATTGGCTATGGGTTATTATCAAGGCTATCCATCATACGGAGCGGAGATCGACCTGATTTTTGCACGACTTTCGGCTACGTCTTATACCAGAGAATTCGGGGATCACGCGGGCGTGGATCCACGGCCAATTTATCTTGTTTCACTTTCATTGGGGTACTGAATATGAATAAAATTTTTGTGTTTTTCTTGATGTTTTCTTGTGGCAAAAAAAACGTCGCAGACTGCACTGCCAATTCGTCTGCTATCTGCAGTGAGCGCACCGCCGACGAAAATGCTCAGATTGCCCTCGAAAACAAAGATTACTCCACTGCCGTCCAATTACTAGAAGATCTTGTGACCAAAGAACCTACGGTCTACACCCGATTTCCGCTTCTTTCGGCGGCATACGCGGCCCTTTCTGGGTTTGATATTTTGAAAGCGGCACAAAACACATCCTCATCTGGTAATTTACTTTTAACTGTAAAAGCCTTTATACCGACACCCGGTACAGTCAGTGATTCCGACTATAAAATTTCATTAGCGAACATGAAAAAATCCGTCGATCGCTTAAAATTAATTCCCGACGCAAATCGCTCGGCAACTTCTGGAGATAAATACTCAACCAGCGCTGTTTTACAGCTTACTCTTTATCAGTCGGCATACTCTATCATGTATCTAAGTCAATTTGCTTTTTCGGCCGCAAGTCCAAACGCTGTTGACGTTAATAAACTCGCGACCATGACCGAAGACGATGCCAAAACCATCATTAATAGCCTAGTTGACGCCGGTGCAGCTTTTTCTGGCCAAACGGGTGCGGCATTAAAAGCCTCAATCGACAAAGCCTTGGTGACAATAAACGCCCAGCCCGGCGCAACTTTAAAAGACAAAGTTTCTGCTTATGTAAAAGTGCAAAATAGTCCATAGTCTTAAAACTTCTATGAATTCGATTCGCAATATTTATTTTCACATTCCTTTTTGCGCGCGCATTTGTCATTACTGCGACTTTGCAAAAACCGCAAATTTTGAAACCTCCGATACGACTGATTATATGCAAAAACTGGTCAAAAATTTAGACTATTGGATCAATAAAATTTCTTTGGAGCCTTGCGAGTCCCTATTTTTCGGCGGAGGAACGCCGAGTCTGATAAGCGAGGATTATAGACCGCTATTTTTGCGGCTAGAAAAATATATGACACCAACTACTGAGATCACTTTGGAAGCAAACCCACTTGATGTCTGCGCAGAGAACTGCCGGATATGGCTGGATTTAGGTTTCAATAGAATCTCCCTGGGAATTCAAACCTTTTCTGATCAAGGACTGCAGTTTCTCACCAGGGACCATTCTTCAGACCAGGCAAAAAGAGCTTTGAGTACTGCTCAGGAATTTTTCAAGAATGTTACTGTGGATTTTATTTATGGATGGAAAAATCAAACATTAGAAAATTGGCACAGGGATTTGACAACTCTGCAATCTTTTGAAGTCAACCATGTAAGTTGTTATCACCTTATGTACGAACCCAAAACCCCACTTGGAAGAGCTTACTTAAGAAATCCTTTGACAAAAACAGCTATGGATTCGGAATTGTTCTATAAAACCGCGTGCGAAGTTTTGCAGTCGCAAGATTTTCAGCACTATGAGGTTTCTAATTGGGCCAAGCAAACGTTTCAGTCGTTGCATAATAAAAATTATTGGAAAAATAATTTTTTTCTTGGAATTGGGACGGGAGCCCATGGATTTATTCCAGGAAGTAAAAATTCTGGTGAAAGATATTTTTACCATCCCCAATTTCGTCCCTTTCTGTCTAAACTTCCTGAGGATTTATTGACCTTTGAACAGAACCGTTCAGCCAAGGATTTTATTTTGGAAGCGTGCGCAAATGGCATGCGTTCGGCACAAGGGTTGAATGTTAAAAAACTGGAAACCGAATTTTCAGTGACATTTCTTCCTTCACCAATTCTCGAAAAAGGCCTTATGCACAGCTTATTAAACCGTCAGGGCGATCATCTTGTGCTCATAGAAACAGAATGGTTTAGAGAAAACGCGTGGGCTCTGGAAGCATCCGAGTCTTTTGTTAGCGCCCGATAATTTGAGAATAAGGAATTTCTCGCGAATTTCTTTTGGCAACATAAAAGCCTGCCACCAAAATAAAAGCCAGAATCGACAACGGAAGAATATTTTTGCGGACAAAGAAGTTCATCATATCTCCAAAATAAAAAAACAGCCGAAATTTATATTCGACTGTTTTTATACTACGTTAAGTTTAAATGATCAATTACGAGAAATGATCGAGTGTCTAACCGCTGCAGTATCGCCGCGAACTTGAAATAAAATAGCTTTTTTGATGGCTCCGATTCCAACCGAGCAGTGGCTACTTAGGTTTAGTTCCAGGGTCGCACTTGCAACTGGGTTTTCTTTTGTTCCAACATTGGAAGTTGAAACGTGACTGACTTCGGCATTAACTTTTTCACACCAGCCAGCATAAATAGCTGTTGGGATCAAAGAAATCGTCTCTAGGTAGCGACCTCTTCCATTGAAACTTCCGCCATGCTGAAAAACTAGGGTAAAAGTTAAATCAAATTTGGTCATTCCCATCCAGTCAGCTTGTCTAATGTTGTAACTTTGAAAAACCACATCGCTAAAACCCATAAGGTCAGAACTTGAGGTGATTCCTTTAGGTACCGCGTTAGCGTAAGAATACTTGTAGTCAACTTTGCCGCGATTTTCTATGAAAACATTCCATGCTTGTTTTGCCAAATTCATAATCACTTCAAGCCGAATATCGCCACTTGGCATACTTGGTAGATTCATTTTCCAGCCTTCACCGTCCTCGGACTTTGGCTTTTTCTTGTCGTCATCTTCTCCTGGCTGCATTTGTGCGTTGCGTTTTTCCATATTGGCCATTAACGAATCTCGCGCTGCGTCTTTGTCAAACGTATCAGGCGTTTCTACTTTGGTAATTACTATTGGCGGCTCACTTGCTTCGGTTGCCTGTGAATTTTGATCGGCACGGATGTGCGTTGTTGCCAGCGAAAGTACGATTCCTGCGGATGCGAAAAAACTTTTACTCGTCGACTTCATAAATTCCCCCCGAAATATATGTGCGCAACTTTTAACAATCACCGTCGAAGTCAATTGTTTTTACTCGGCTATTACTGACGACCCCCTCGTTGGTAAAGCCATCTAACTGTTGCAGGTTTAGATTACTAATAGGATTGACCATCCGGCCAAAAAACGCAAGGCCATTTTTGCGTATTTAAAATTTTTTCACAAACTGCTTATTTTTTCGCCACGTTGCAATAGCCTGGTGGTCTCCTGAAACCAAAACTTCTGGAATTTTCTCGCCAAGAAAATCCTCTGGGCGTGTGTATAACGGATGTTCAATTTTCCCATTTAATTTACTTGAAAAAGAATCCGACTGGGCACTTTCATCGTTGCCCAAAACACCAGGTAAAAGTCGCAATATCGATTCGCAAATCAATAAACTTGGCAATTCACCGCCCGCAAAAACAGCATCTCCTAAACGGAATTCTGCATCAACACAGCGCTCTAAAAATCTTTGATCCACACCGCCAAATCGTCCGCAAATAAATACCACCGAAGTTTTCGCACTTGCAAAACGTTCGGCGTCTTGTTGCTGCCAAGGCTTTCCGCCAGGAGACGTATAAATGACCTGGCAAGGTGCACTAATGGACTCGCGCGCGCGCAGTAAAATATCTGGACGAAGAACCATGCCGTCGCCGCCACCGTAGGGTCTATCGTCAACGGAGCCGCGTGAATCCAAGGCAAAATCTCGCAAATTAATCGCTGCAAAACTCGCCGCAGCGCTTTTCTGCGCACGCAAAAAAACACCCAGAGCGGAGTACTGGGATATTATCTGTGGGTGAATAGTAATAAAAAAATACGAAATCAAATTTTTACCCATAGATCAGAAAAAATCTCGGGCGGCCTCAAAAGTTCTAATCTGCCTTCCCCGCGTCGAAAGTTCATATCGAAAAATTCTAGGTTAAAAGGTAAATCGACTTCTTTTTGTTCGGAGCGCAGGCAAAGATTTACATTGCCCGCAACATCATAGAGACTGGCAACAGTTCCAATCAGATGGTCTTCGAAATAAACTTTGCGGCCGATAATATCGGACCATAGATACTCCGCGCTTTCGTCTATTTTGACCATTTCGGATACAACATGCAGCTCGCAGCCGCGCAGGGTTTCAATTTCAGTACGTGTCGCAATTTCTTCTGTTTGCAAAACAACCCGACCAGCGCTTTTAAAAGTTTTTTTAAATTGCAGAGTTCTATCAGAATTGTTGTTTTTACTTTTCAACAAGATTTTTTCATAGATTTTCGGGATCAGATCGTCTCGTAAATCCACAAAAAAAGCCCCATGAATTCCATGAGGCTTTCCAATTTTTCCGATCAAAACGTAATTCAGAACAGTTATTTTTTAGTTGCGGTTTTAGGTGCTACCTTGGCTGTTGCCTTAGTTGCAGTTTTGGCTTCCGGTTTTGCTGTTGCCCTAGATGCGACGGTTGTCTTATTGCGCTCTAGCTTAATTTTTTGACTATTAATCAAGACCCGCGCCGTATTACTTAATTCCGCACCAAGGCCAAACCAGTGTTGAATGCGTTCTGCTTTTAAAACAATTTTACTTGGCTCAGAGCGCGCATCGTAGTGACCGAGATTCTCAATAGATTGCTTGGTCGCAGATTTTCTCTTGTGGGCTACAACTAAATGATAAAAAGGTGAGTTGCGTGTGCCAAGGCGCTGAAGGCGAATTTTTGCCGCCATGTAGTTCTTCTCCAAATTCTAAATTTAAATTACTAACTTCGTACATTAAAACTTTCGAGCCAATGTAATTCCTATTGTTAACATAAACTTTCCAGTCATGGCAAAAGAATTATATAATTGGTATTATTTATTTTGATACCCATTCAATTACTTTGAGGTTTGAAGTGAAAGTTACATTTTGGGGAACCCGGGGATCCTTACCGCGGGCCACCGACGATTCGGAAATCAAGTCCTTATTCCTTGAAATAATTGAGCAATTACCGGATAAAACCTTTTCAAAAGCCGCTCTAGTTGATTTGATCGAGGATAAGAAGTCACTGTTATCTTATGGGGGAAGTTCTTCTTCGCTAGAAATAAACTGTAACGATGAGCCCTATTTTGTGGATTGCGGGTCGGGATTTCGCGAAGCGGGTACGGCTTGGGTTGGCAAAAAAAGCGAATTTCATATTTTTTTGACACACATGCATTGGGATCATTTGATTGGGTTGCCGTTTTTTCTGCCATTGCATCAAAAAGATTCTATAATCAACATCTATCATGTGCATAAAAACGCACCCGAATATGTCAAAATTAAATTTAATGGTGTCAATTTCCCATTAACTTGGGACCAGCTGCCGTGCAAAATTCAATTTCACCAACTGAAAATCTACGAGCCAAAGGTTTTGAACGGGGTTAAGGTCACGCCATTTGCGCTAGATCATCCCGGCGGGTGCTTTGGTTATCGGTTTGATCACGACGGAAAGTCCGTTGCCATTGGTGTTGATGGCGAATTTAAAAGATCTTCGCGCCAAGAACTCGGCAAAGATTTAAAATTCTATCAGGATCTTGATGTTCTAATTTTTGATGCGCAGTATGAACCACAAGAATTAGTCAACCGTTTTGACTGGGGACATTCCAGTCCTCATATCGGAGTTGAACTTGCACAACGAGAAAATGTACAAAATCTGTTTTTGACGCACCACGATCCTTGGGCCACTCGGCACAAGTTAAAAAACATGCACATTGAAGCTCTGGAGCATCAACGAAAAGTCATCTTGCAACAAAACGACAAACATCGTGCGAATATTCTTATGGCGTACGACGGATTGATTTATGATGTTGAGACTAATGTTGATTCTAAAGAGTCCAGGGGAGTTTAGATGAAGTTTTTTATTTTTTATTTTTTGCTATTTTCAGCAAAAGTCTTTGGCGCAGGAGTTCCTACGGTATCGGGAACATTGCCCCGATCGGGCGGTTCGAGTTTTACTATTACCGTTACGGTGCCTAGTTTAAATGAAGCCGAATCCACCGCTGCAGCAGGCGAAGATTTACTGAAAGATCGCCTACAAATATTTGTTACAGAGTCGAGCGGAAGCGCAAGTATTCCAACAGTTTGTAGCACAAACAATTTTAAAGTCGAGTATATCTCAGGAAATGCACCGACGCGTTCGGGAGCAGGATCTGCCACCGTCAGTAGTTATATTTTAACGTATAATCTGCGTATTAAAGAGTGTCCTCCTTTTCAACTTTCGACTTTTCTGCAAACCAATCCTACGCCGCACGTGCAGGTTAATTTTCTACCTGCCAAGGGAGCAACTGCGGTTCAAGGACTTTCTTCGCCAATACCAAAACTTGATGCGGTACCGGCCGAGGCTCCAGCGATTCAGGGTGTGACGGGTTTGGATAGTGCTTTGCAATTTCAGTACAGCGCTTCGACTTCGCCCAAGTTTTCTGATTCGTCCAATAATCCGCAAGATACTTTTTGGGCAGTAGTGATTGACCGTAAAAATATTCCAACAAGTAGTTTTAATTTGCCCACAAAACTCTTTGTAAGAAATCCAGGAGTTGATAGTTCGGTTACGGATAGTTCGCAGACGTGTCAGTATTTTATGAATGCGGTAGATGGCGATTATTGTGTTAGATGTGCGACCGCGAATACCTATATTGATGTCCAGGCATTGTCGACCTCGCCGATCAGTGGGGTGAAGGTTTTGCCGACTACAACTAATGGATCGTCTCAATCGGTGACGGGTTTAACCGTAGGCAACCAATACGCTATTCTTGCAACATATGACAGTGGACTGGCATTAAGCACCTGTAAATTTGGGATTCCGATCAGAACTAAATCCATGATGGAGCTTTCTGGCGAAGGCGACGCTCAAGATGTTGGTTCTAAATGTTTTATCGCCACTGCAGCCTATGGCACCCCAAATCATCCTAATATCGAAATTTTCCGGTGGTTTCGTTCTACAATCCTCTTAAAAACTACAGTCGGTAAGCAATTTGTGCGGTGGTATTATAAAAATGGCCCGGTGGCTGCTGAGTATATTTCTCAACATGAATTTTTGAAAAAAAGCGTGGCAGCCGTACTTTGGATTCCGGCAATTTTTTTAATAGTTTTGAAAGCTTTCGTTTCGAATTTGCAAAATGTTTTATGTACAATTTGGATCACTGGTTTTATTTTGTACCGCGCTAGAAAGTTTTTACTAAAAAAATCAGCTTCATGAGTTTACTTCAGCATTCCTTGTTTAATTATGTGCTGAATCCGGGCCTTCTTGAGCACGATAAACCAGCGCTGGTTAATGAAGATTTTTTCTTTTCAAGATTGGTGCAATTTACGCCGCCATTAACAAAGCCATTGGAAGATTTTTCGTTTGTTTTTTTTGACTTTGAGACGACGGGTTTAGACTCGATTCGAGATAGAATCATAGAAGTCGGTGCATTAAAGATTGTTAACGGTGAAGTGGTCGACCAATTTGAAAGACTGACGGGAACAGATATCGTTATTACAGAAATGATACGTAGTCTTACGGGTATTACCGCTGAAATGCTCGTGGGAAAACCGAAGTTTGAGGATGTACTACAGGATTTTATTCAGTTTTGTCGCGGTAGCATTTTGGTTGCCCATAATGCCGATTTTGATCTGGCCATGCTGCATTCAGCCGCCAAAAGAAAAGGCATCGAGTTGCGTTGGCCTGTTTTGTGTACTCTAAAAATGTCGCGAAAAATTTTGCCGCAGTTAATAAAGCACAATCTCGATTCGTTGGCCCAACATTTCCAATTAAAATTTGAGAGTCGCCACCGTTCTATCGGGGACATACAAGTCACAAAAGTTGTGTTTGAAAGGCTTTTGGAGCTTGATCCTTCGGAACCAGAGACACTTCAAGACATGAAAGATTATCGTAGCGAATTATAGATTTTGATTAGCATTTAAGGACGGCGTTTAGGCGGTTAATCTACTTTTTGTCGAAGTTTAATTTTCTTAGAAAATGATTATCGTAACCACCAGGGTTTTTAACTAAATAAGACTGATGGTATTTTTCGGCCGGCCAAAACTTTTGTGCTATCGCTATTTCTGTCACAATCGGTGATTTCCATTCGCCAGATTTCTCAACTTTCTGCTTAAATTCTGTGGCAATTTTATGCTGCATTTCGTCTGCATAAAATATCGCCGAGCGATACTGGTTTCCTATATCATAACCTTGCTTATTTAATGTTGTAGGATCATGCATTTTAAAAAACTGATCGAGTAAGAATTGATAGGTCGCTTTGGTACTATCGAATTCCAGTTGAACCGCTTCCGCATGCCCCGTTTTACCGTCGTGCATATCATCATATTTTGGGTTGACAGTCACTCCGCCTGTGTAGCCGGTCGTTGTTTTTGTGACACCAGAAATTTTGCGAAAAAACTCTTCTACCCCCCAAAAACATCCTGCCGCGAATGTTGCCGTTTGAATTTTGTTAGCCTTTTTTAAATCAATGGCGTTTGCAAAATGATTGTAAAACAGAAGAAAAAAAGCAAAAAATATTTTTGTCATTTTCGTTTCCTTTATTTTCGCAAAAAATCATCATGGCCAATTCAATAAAAGCTTTAGTCCGAAACCAAAAGCCATCCCACCAACTTGGTGAGAAAACGAACCCTTAAAATCTGTCATGGTATCAACGCCATGGGGGTAGAATCGAGTTCCGTCTGTCGCTCCAGAAAAATCTTTAGTCGTAAACAAACTAAAAGCACCATCGCCAAAACGATAGAGAACCGCCTCCAATTCAACAAAACCATAAAGCAGTCCACCCAGAGAAAAACCCGATGAATTTCCCATTATCATTTTTTCGGATTGGTTATTTATTTCCACTTCTCCCATCGCCACTTGAAGTGCAGGACCAAACGACAAAAATATATCTGGAAAAGACCAGTCTGGCGTATAACCAATTTTAATACTCGGCTTTAAGATAAACGCTCCTAAATTAAATCGCGCTTGTTTTAGCGGTAAGCCATCAATGCCAGAAGTTTTTTCCGGTAACTTACCGTTTAAATATCTTACCGCGAACTGTAATTCCGGACTAAAAAACCAGTTTCCTTCCCGCTTAAATGCATGCTGAATAAAAATTCCAAACCCACTGCTCGATCCCGCCACAATCGAAGCAGTGCAGCGCATTTCAGAGCTTGCAACACCTTCAATTTTACACGAATCGGGAATTTTTCCCGCGCGATCTGTGGTGTAACTTAAATCCACACTGTCCGTGGAATTTGTATAGTCCACACCTAAGCGGTATTGTTTAAACCACGTCCAAAGACTTCCGGCTTGCACCGAACTTGAAATAAAAAACAAAATAAAAAAAATAATTTTCATAAAATCCGATTAATTTTTATCATATTTGTTGGCTTAACTTGGCTTAAAGGAATTCCCGCCGTAATCACCACAACATCTCCTGATTGTACCAAGTCAAGATTTTTCAAAAGCCCGGGAAGTTCGGCGAGAAGTTCATCGGTATTGTAAAAAAGTGGATTTTGCAACGCGTAAACCCCCCACACTAAATTTAATCTTTGGACGACTTCTTTGCGCGGGCTAATGGCAAGAATTGGTGTTTTAGGCCGCCACTTCGCCATAGAACGAGCAATCGATCCGGTTAACGTTAAACACACAATCATTTTTGCATTTAACGCGTCGGCTGCTTCACAAGCACCTCGGGCTATGGCCTCGTGATCTTCCAAAGTTTTTTTACGGTTGTCACTTAAAGTATAGCGTTCAGGCTTGCGAAATACCCAATGCTCAATTTCATGAATAATACTCACCATGGTTTTTACACATTCCACAGGATATTTTCCGGATGCCACTTCGCCAGATAGCATAAGACAGTCGGCTCCATCGAGCACACCGTTGGCCACATCACTTACTTCAGCCAATGAAGCGCGGGGATTTTCAATCATGCTTTCAAGCATCTGGGTTGCAATAATAACGGGCTTCGCAAATTTGGTTGCGGCCGAAATAATTTTTTTCTGGAACCCAGGAACCCGTTCGACTTCGCCTTCAACACCAAGATCACCGCGCGCAACCATCAGGCCGTCGGTTACTTGCGCGATAGCCTCGATACAATCTATGGCTGAGAGCCGCTCGATTTTTGCAATAACAGGAATATCCGAGCCTAATGCTTTAATCATTTTTTTAAGGTTAATAATATCAGACGGGTCTTGGACGAACGACAAAGCTACGTAGTCAATACCCTGACTTAAGCCGAACAACAAATCCCGACTGTCTTTTTCGGTCATCGCTGGAATAGAAAGTTTCGCATCCGGAAAATTAACGCCTTTGCGGTTTTTTAAAATTCCACCCGCTTCCACGATGACATTGACATTGTGGTTGTGAATGGACTCGATCCGAAGGAGCAAATTCCCATCATCCATCATTACTCTTTGACCCACACGAACATCTTTGACCAGATCTCGGTAATCGATAGGGATAACTGCAGGATCGGTTTGGACAGTACCAAAAGTAAGGGTATAAGTTTGGCCATCCATCAATTCAATTTGATCGTTAAGAAGCTTACCGCAGCGGATTTTTGGACCCTGAAGATCTTGTAGAATAGCTACCGGGCGATTCATTTCGAGAGAAAGTCTGCGCGTTAGCTCAATATTTTTTTGGTGCATAGCGTGATCGCCGTGAGAAAAATTCAACCGTACAATATTTAAGCCGGCCTCAAGAAGTTCACGCAGAACTTTTTCGCTCGAAGATGCAGGCCCTAAGGTTCCTACGATCTTACAATGTCGAATATCTCCTGACGTTTTATTCTGAAAACCAGCTATTTTTTGGAAATGTGTGTGAATGCCTAAACTTGTCATGAATCATGTGCCTCAATTCGATATACTCAATTTATTGTATCTGATTTATAATTTGATGAAAGACTTAGGGTTACAATGCAGCAAAAAAATTCGAATAATGAAAAAAGTAAAACTTATCTCGTGTGGATGGACCTTGAGATGTCCGGCCTAGATCCCGATAAAAATGTGATTTTGGAACTTTCTACATTGATCACAGATGACAATTTAGAACTTATAGCAAAAGGTCCCGAGATAGCTATTTTTCAGGAAGCAAGCCTTTTTGAAACAATGGACGATTGGAATCAAAAACATCACACAGAATCAAATTTATGGGCGACAGTTTTAAAATCGACGGTCACAGCCGAAGCTGCCGAAGAACAGATCATAAGATTTTTGAGTCAGTATATTAAGCCACGCGAAAGCCCACTCTGCGGTAACAGCGTTTGGCAAGATCGTCGATTTTTAGCCAAACAAATGCCGCGCCTTGATCAATTTTTACATTATCGATTGATTGATGTTAGTACCATTAAAGAATTAGCTCGGCGCTGGTACCCAGATCAATTTAAAGCAATTCCAAAGAAGCGCGAAAGTCATCGAGCTCTGGATGACATTATTGAAAGCATCGCAGAGCTCAAAAGATATAAAGAATTGTTTTTTATTAAGTCGTAGGTTTAGCAGCGACTTTTTTCTTGGCGGCTTTAGCCGCTTTTCCACCAGTTTTTTTAAGTAAAACGCGGGCTTTTTTACGACGCCAAGCTTTGCGCTGACGGCATTTTAAAGTATTTCTATTATCACCATTACCCATTTTTTTGTTCTCTCTTTACTTAAAATCAAATTTGTTTAAATGCAGGCCTTTTTTTCTTACAAAAGCATCAAGGCCGATTTTGTCGATCGTGCGAATGGCTGCTGCACTCACTTTTAGTCTAAGAAATTTTTTCTGCCCCGGAGACCAGAAGCGCTTTTCGTGTAGATTAGGGAAAAAACGATGCTTGGTTTTTACGTTAGAATGCGATACCCGATTTCCGGATTGCACCCCTTTGCCTGTTAATTCACAACGTCGAGCCATGGACTATTCCTCCTTGTAACCAGAATCGGTAGAGTTTTCTGCTTTTGCATCGCGATCACGTGGGGTGTAAGGCTGGCGCTCAAAACGACGATCGCGAGCGGTTGCTAAAACCGTTGCGGCAGCCATCTCACCGGAAAATCCGCGTTCGGTTCGGTGCGCCGAAGATGATTGAATCAGCCCTAAGTAACGCGCTTGTTTGACCGCGTTACAAATATTTCTTTGTTGTTCCGCATCAGCTCCAGAAATCCGTCGTGGAATAATTTTGCCACGTTCGGTAATAAACCGTTTTAAAACATCCGGATATTTGTAATCAATCACCGTCTGCGGGTCGAGGGTGCGCTTTTTGCGGCCAACCACTCTTTTTTGTTTTTTGGTTTTATCGAATTCTCGTTCCATGCACCTAAATCTCCAACAAAGCTTTTCGTCATACCGCCGATCAAATAGCGACCGCGCGTACAAAAGTTAAAAACGAAAGGAAACAGTAACTTAGATTTTGGTGAACATCAATAATATTTAAAATTTTTTAAAAGTCGCTTTTTGGGTTATATTCCTAAGCGCGACATCTAACGCCTCTTGTTTGACAAAAACTACCGTAACTGGCCTAAATGAATCATTTTTTTGAAATTGCCGTACCTGTTCCGTTACCGCAAAGTTTTACTTATTCCTATCCTTCTTCTATAAAGCTAGGAACCCGTATCGAGGTTTCTTTTGGCAGGCAGAAGCTTATTGGGGTTGTGCTTAAAGAAGTATCAAAACCTCAGGTGGACTTTAAGATTGTTGAAATCCTTCGGGTCATCGATGAATCGCCGCAGTTTTCGCAGCAACTGTTAATACTCGCTGACTGGATGGCAAGATACTATTTGTGCCCCATTGGTGAAGTTTTTAAAGCCATGACACCACCGGCCCCAGATAATAAAGCCCGCAAATTTAAGTTAACCCAACCTAAAAATTCACAAACAGATCTGTCCGTACCTCAGAAACGAAAACTCACACCTGCGCAGCAGCATGCTTTGAAAGAATTTTTAAAATTTGGATTAGAACCTTATTATAAACCAGTTTTGCTGCACGGTATTACGGGCTCAGGAAAGACTGAAGTTTTTCTTCATGTTATCGATCATTTTTTATTAAGCCAATCGTCACAGATTTTGGTTTTGGTTCCAGAAATTTCTTTAACTCCACAAATGGTTGATATTTTCACGGCTCGTTTCGGACATGAAGTTGCTGTGGTGCATTCGAAAATGTCAGCCAAAGATCGTTGGGCTGAATTGGACCGAATTCGAAATCACTCGGCCAGAATATTAATCGGGCCACGATCGGCGATTTTTGCTAATTTTAAAAACTTAAGTCTTATTGTTATCGACGAAGAACACGACTCAAGTTACAAGCAGTCGTCACAATTTATGTATCACGCTCGCGACGTGGCGATTGTGCGCGCCAACTTAGAAAAATGCTCGGTGATTTTGTCAAGCGCCACGCCATGTCTTGAATCCTATCACAACGCCCTTGCTGGAAAATTCCACTTGGTAGAAATGCCAAACCGGATTTCGGCCCATGGTTTGCCAAAAATTGAGCTGGTGCCGACATCTCAAGATTTTTATAAGCCATTAGCAATTTCCAGTAATAATGAATTAGATAGTACTCACGTGTCGCCTTTTTCCATGCAAACACTCCTGGCCATTCGTGAGAATTTTTTGGCCGGTGGCCAGGCTATTGTTATTGTTAATCGACGAGGCTTTGCCAATTATGTTTACTCAAAATTAAAAAACTCTCCGGTGGAATGTCCCCAGTGCAGTGTGAGTCTTGTTCTACACGGCCGAAAAAAAACTTTGCAGTGTCACTACTGCGACTATCAATTGCGTTTGGTTAAACTTTTTGAAAAGTACCCAGAGGATAAGTTTTATGCTTTTGGTTCGGGAAGTGAAAAAGCCGAGAATTTTTTAGCAGAAGCTATTCCAGAACTTAAAATTAAGCGTCTGGATTCTGACGTGGCGGCAGAAAAAAATTATCTAGAAAACACATTATCAGAATTTCGCAATCATACTATCGACGTGCTTGTGGGAACACAAATGCTGGCCAAAGGACATGATTTCCCCAAAGTAACTCTGGTCTGCTTAGTGGAAGTGGATCAGCTTTTGGCGATGCCGGATTTTCGCGGAGGAGAAAAAACTTTCCAGCTTCTTGTGCAGGCTTCTGGTCGTGCCGGCAGGGCATCAGATCCTGGTAAGGTTATCATTCAAACGGCACGCGGCGAACATCCGATTATTCGGGCCGCGATGCATCATAACTACGGTGAATTTTTTGCCCGTGAGAAAAGTTTTCGTGAGAAGTGTTTTTATCCGCCTTTTTGTCGGGTCATTTTAATCGAGCTAAATTCTTTTAATGAGACCGTGTTGCGAAAAGTTTGTATACAAGTTGAAGGCGAAATTCGCAAACTTTACGAGACTCACGCTCGCGAGCTCGAAAAGGTTATTTTATTCGGTCCGACTATTCCGGCGATTTCTATTATTCGAAAAAGGCATCGCAGGCATTTTTATATGTCGGCACCCCAGTCAGAACTTGTGCATATTGTGGCAACAAAAATTCTTCAGGTGTTGCAGAGCTGTCCGGCGGCGGTGCGAGTTAAAGTTGATGTGGACCCACAGAGTATTCTATAAATTTTGCCTGATATTGTTGCACAAATAAAGTCTCTAGCTGTTTAGCCATATCCGCCCCGAGACTTGAAGTCAAACTAATGATTTTATTGCTAATTTCCATAATTCGCACCTTTGTGAATTATTCCTATGAAAAATTCACGTATCTGTGACTTTCTTAAATTGTCATATTTTTCAATGGGTTATACAATGAAAAGATTAGCTTTGCAGAATCTAATAACTCGGAAGTCCAAACCATTTCGAAAGCCGTTGATTGTTTTGGGGGTCCGGCAAGTAGGAAAAACTCACCTTCTGAAAAAGTTTGGAACTACCTACTATAAAAATACTGTTTACATAAATTTTGAAATGGACCAGCAGTTGAAATCACTTTTCGTCGAAAACCTGCGACCCGCACGAATTGTAGAGGCATTAAAACTATTGGGGCATTCTGTCGAAATCGGCGATACGTTGCTCCTATTCGACGAAATTCAAAATTGTCCAGAAGCACTTACGAGTTTAAAATATTTCTCTGAAGATCTCCCGCAACTACATATTGCCGCCGCAGGATCTCTATTAGGGCTGTTTTTGAACGAGGCATCTTTTCCAGTTGGAAAAGTTGAACTCGAAAATTTATTTCCAATGAACTTTGCAGAATTTTTATTGTCCCGAGACAAGCAAAGTCTACACGATATTTTGCTGGCTTACGTAGAACACAAAAATCCTTTGTCCTTGTCTGCTCATGAATCACTTTTAAAGCTATTTAAGGAATACCTCGTTGTCGGAGGATTGCCCGAAGTAGTCGCTCAGTTTTGCTCAAAAACCGAGCCAGACGCTCAAAGTTTTGACTCTGCGCGAAAGTTACAGAGTCAGCTCATCACCAGTTATCTCGCAGATGTTGCAAAACACAGCGGGAAGATTAATTCCATGCATATCGAAAGAGTATGGCAACAAGCGGCTATTCAACTTTCTCGTGCACACGATCAAAGTACTGAAAAATTTAAATTTAAAGACGTAGTTCCTAAATTTAAAGGATACGAGAGATTGGCAGGAGCTATCGACTGGCTCCAAAAGTCCGGCCTTGTCCTTAGAATTCCGTTGTGTCACAAAGTTCAAACGCCTCTAGTTGCCTGACTTTTCCTAAATTTTTCTCACTA
>JAYVPO010000142.1:0-58227 GCA_043757325.1 bacterium | reverse complement strand
GCAAGATGAGAGGTTAATGTGGGGATTTTTTTGGGGCTAGAAACAGGCCGCACCGCATAGTCTTTGTCATCATTGTCAGGTGATGGAAAGCCTGTAGCAATGACAGTAACCCGAATGCCATCGCCAATTGATTCATCGATCACGGCGCCAAAAATAATATTAGCATCTTCATGGGCTGCTTCTTGAACGATTGAACACGCATCGTTTATTTCTAACAGACTAACCGAAGCCCCGGCGGTGATGTTAATTAAAATACCGGTAGCGCCTTCGATATCGACGTCTTCCAAAAGTGGAGAGGACACCGCTTGCCGTGCTGCCACGAGAGCGCGCCCTTCACCTTCGGCATAACCAATACCCATGAGAGCATGTCCCATACACGACATGACGGTTTTTACATCCGCAAAGTCCACGTTTACGGTTCCAGGAATATTGATGATATCGCTTATCCCTTTTACCGCATTCACCAAAACGTTATCGGCCATTTTAAATGCATCGATCATGCTAAGTGATGGGGTTGCGATTTGTAGAAGTCTTTGATTGGGAATTGTAATTAACGTGTCGACACATTCACGTAGTCTTGCAATACCCATATCGGCATGTTTCCTACGGCGTTTTCCTTCGAATTGAAAAGGTTTTGTTACGACAGCAACGGTTAAAGCACCCATTTCTCGAGCGATTTGGGCCACAATTGCTGCAGCACCAGTTCCTGTACCACCGCCCATACCCGCAGTGATAAAAACCATATCGGCGTCGGCAATAGTCGACTGAATTTCCAGGCGATCTTCCAAAGCCGCATCACGCCCGACATCCGGGTCAGCGCCTGCTCCTAAGCCTTTCGTAAGTTCTTTTCCAAGCTGAAGTTTATGCGGAGCTAACGAGAATTTCAAAGCCTGCACGTCCGTATTGGCTGTGTAAAAATCGACTCCCTCAAGGCCGGCTTTGATCATGGTATTGACTGCGTTTCCGCCGCCACCTCCCACTCCAAAAACCTTTATTTTTGCACCTTGAACACCGGCAAGTTGACGATCATTTCCCATGGCTTTAATTTCCTTTTGCTTGAAGTGTCAGTGACTGAATAAAAACATCAAGACGCCTTGATATTTACACTGAAAACGTTTGCTCTAAAAATTTGGTTTCTATTAAAATTGTAATCGAGAAAAATTGACGGTGTCAAATTTTTGTGCCAAATATTTGGCGGCTGTTACTTACCTAATTCTTTAAGCCAATTCCATAAATACTGGATGTACTTACCAGAAGTAGGCCCATTTTCTTGATTATCAAAAAATTTACCAGCCGAAAGATTAAGTAATCCCAGGCCTGTTGCATACCGAGCTGAGCGCTCAAGTTCGGTTTGCAAATCAACTTTGCCCATTCTACTGCGAAAAAAATCTGCATTTGGACTGATAATTTTGGTTTCTAGTTTTGTTTTTTCAAAAAATCTTTTTTCAATCCCTTTACAGTGTGATGCTCCACCAGTAAGAAGTAGGCTCAATCGCGACCGAAAAGGCTGAATTTCTCTTTCTACGTGCGAGATAAGCTCGTCGACTCGCGCAGTTAAAATAGGGTAAACATCTTTTGCGGTGAGTAAAACAGAATGGCCTTTGAGATTTTTAACTTCCAAAACACCCAGATCAAAATGCGTATCAATCCCAAAGAAAAACTTCACTTTTTCAGCTTCTTCAGACGGAATTTTTAGACCCAAAGCCAAGTCTTTTGTCATCAGGTGACCAGCGATATTTACAGTAAACAAATGACACGGTTTACCTTCCAAAAAAATCACACCATCGGCCGTGCCGCCCCCAATGTCTATTAATGCAATGCCGTTTTTCTTATCCTCTTCAGATAAAGTGACCGAAGCGGAAGCAAAAGGTTCGGCAAAAAACTGGACTACTTCAAGGCCTGATTGGTTGCAAAGTGTAATTACATCCCGGAGGTAATTTTTATCCGCATCCACGATAAAAAATTTTCCCTGAAGAGTCTGTCCTGAAAGATTAAGAACCGAATCTCCTGCAGGCCGCGAATCGACGTTAAAGCTTAAATTTACCGCGTGAATGATTTCGCGGTTTTTTTCGGTCTCCATTTTCTGTGCTTCATCCGCAAGATTTTGCAAATGATCTTTGTTAACGTTTTGATTGTGCAGACTAAGCGACCGCGTCGTATTAAATGGTTTTAAATGCGAGCCAGCCACACCTACGGTTACTTTTCTCACGTCGGTCTGAAATTTTTTTTCGGCAGATTCGATTAGCAGATTAAGTGCGATTTTGGCAGCGGAAATGTCCGCAACCATTCCACGGTGCATACCGCTGGCAGCGACTTTCACCGAATCAATAGCCCAGGTTTTTGTAGCTTTATTTTCGCTTAAAGAAAGAAGCTGAAATTTGGACGTCCCCAAATCCAAGGCAAAAAATTGACACGGTGCAAGGCCCACGGGCTGTTTTCCTTACCAGGCGGCTTCTTTGACAAAAGCTTTGCCCAAAAAATCAAGTTCGATGCGCGTCAAATGTTTTTCTGACATTTTCGTTTGTTTGAGAATATCTTTTAATTTTAACATTTTTTTTTCAAATGGACCATGGCCAAAAACAATTTCTAAAGGTTCATCGAGTAATGCAGTAGCCCCGCGAAACCGTAAAAACCCGAGTTTTTGGAATTTAAATTGATTTTTTGTCAGTGTCTCTTCAAGCTCAACAAGCGTGCCAAGATTTTTTCTGTCGTCTTTAGTAAGAATCAAGGCCGAGAGATTATCAAATTCTAAAGTCTTATTCTGATGATCAAATAGTCCGGTGACTTCTTTTAGTTCCCCCATTAGCGCGCCAGAAATGCGCACAACATTTCCTGCCTTGTCGATGTAAAAATCCTGGCCATTTATTTTTGTTTTTAAAATAAATTTTCTTTTGATTACCGCAACCTGAAGTTTAGTAGCAGCTACTTTATAAGCCTGGACTTTGGAATAAAGCCCACGGGACCCAATCGACAAAAGTGCTGAGCGCGCGGATTCTCTCGGAGAATCTGTGATGTTCAGTATTTCATTTTCAGAAAGCAAGTTGTGAGGATCACTTACAGAAATTATTTGAATGGTTTCCAAGGGGATATATTTTTGAAAAAAAAGCCAAACTCCTGTCATAAAAATAATAGGTAATACAAAATAAATGACAGAATATTTTCGCAGGCGTTGCTGTGCCAACACACTTTTATTTTTTCGAGTTTTTTTTCTTTTAAAAAACAGCATAAATTTAGTTCTCTTTTTCGGTTAAAGTAAGCCTAAACAGCATTACCACCATTAAAATCGAAGCAATCATTGAATTTGCACCGCTACTAATAAATGGTAAGGGCATTCCTTTGGTTGGAAGTAAGCCCATGGCCACACCCATATTTAGAATCGCTTGGCTCACCAAGGCTAAAGTAAGACCAAAAGCTAGGTGCCGTCGAAACAGGGATTTTTGAGCAAAAGTAATCTGAAAACCTAAGTAACAGATATAAGAAAAAAGTAAAATTAAAGTAAGAACCCCAAAAAAACCAAGTTCTTCGGCAAGCACCGACAGAATAAAATCCGTGTGAGCTTCCGGCAAAAAGTATAGTTTTTGTTTTGACTCACCAAGCCCAACTCCCAGAAGCCCGCCGTTTTGAAATGCTAAAAGGCTTTGAATAATTTGAAATCCGCCTTCTTTGGCTTGTGACCATGGGTCAAGAAAACTAAACATGCGTTTAACCCTGTAGGGGGCTGCTAAAATAGCGAGCGTCAAACCCGACACACTACACAGCGCTAAAATCCCAAGGAATTTTTTTTTAAGACCTGCGCCATAGAGCATTAGTACTGTCAAACAGCCAATTAGTGCCGCACTTCCAAGGTCAGGTTGCTTCAGAAGTAACGCAGCAAAAAAAATATAAACAATAGCGATGGGCGCCAGTCCGTATTTCACATTGTTTACGTCATAATCGGGTCTACTAAGAGTTTTTGCTAGAAAAAAAACAAAAGCGATCTTTGCAAGTTCCGAAGGCTGAAAGCGATAAACAATTAAATTAACCCAGCGCTGGGCACCCCCGGCACGAACAGAGAGCCCCGGCACAAAAACCAAAACTAAACCTACAAAAGAAAAAACCAAAAGTGGAAGACTAAGTTTTTGAAACCAGTTAAAAGGAATTTTTAGAATAACCACTGAAAGGACAAAAGCTAAACCCACGGCCGTGAGCTGTTTTTGTAAAAAAACAAACGAAGAACCCATCTGTTGGGTTGCTTTCATGGCCGAGGCGCCGTAAATAGCGACTAGTCCAAAACATAGCAAAAGAAGACTTGCGACCAAAAGCTTGTGGCCTTTTTCTTTTATGGAAAGACTTTGCATGTTTTAATTATAGGTTAAAAATTCACTTCAAAAAAGCCTGTTGGAAAAATAACCCTCTTTCCTCGAAATTTTTAAATTCGTCAAAACTTGCACAGGCCGGAGAAAACAAAACCACGGAACTGTCTTGCGGATTCTCATGGTTGGAAATATAGTTTTTGACAAATTCACAGGCTTTATCACAGGTTTTGAAGTCGTAACAAGAGACATAATCTTTTAATTCTTGAAAAATCTCTATTCCAGATTTTCCAAACGTAGTGATCAGTGAAATGCGCTTTGAATGTTTTAAAAGTGGTAGGTAGCTTTCACCTTTTCCGGCACCACCGAGCATTAAAATGACTTTTTCGCTGCAGCTTTCTAACGCGGAAAGCGTCGACTCGACATTTGTAGATTTGCTGTCATCAATAAGCTTATGATTTTTAAATTTTCCGATGTTTTGACAACGATGGAAGAGACCAACGTAAGTTTTGAGGCAATTTGCTAATTCAAGTGCGGGTACTCGTAACACTTCACTTGCGCTCATACTGGCAAGCTTTGCATTTAGAATATTGTGAGGCTCTTTTTGGCCCGAAGCGTTTTGGAAATCAGACGATATTTGAACAACAATTTGCGGACATGGTGGCTCTGGAACTGCATAATTAATGAGTTCATCTTTAACGTTTTGCGAAATAAGCCAAAGTTTTTTAGTCATTTCAGAAAGTTTCCATTTCACGCGAAAGTAGCTTTCCAATGTTTTGTGACGAGCTAGATGATCGTTAGAAAAACTTGTAAAAATTCCCACAGAATTTGGTAAGTGGAATGACTGCTCTAACTGATAAGACGACAGTTCTAAAATTAAATTTTCATGTAATTGCCTTTCGGCTTTAATACTTGATGGAGAAGTGCCGAAATTTCCTGCTAGGTCGGCGGCGGTTCCAAAGTTTTCAAAAATGTGCCGAATCATCGCGCAGACGGTGGACTTGCCATTGGTGCCGGTGACGCTGATAATTTGACCTGTGTAATCCTGCAAAGCGAAGTCAATTTCACTTAAGATCTCAATTTTATGGGCCCGTGCTAGGTTTAAAAATTCATCTTGATAAGAAATTCCTGGGGATAAAATTATTTTAGATATGTCTTTCAAAAGATCGGGTGTTGGCTTCCCGCAAAAAACTTCGGCCTGAAGTTTTTCAAAATTTTTCTTCTGCTCTTCGTTCAGTGGGTTCAGATCACTTAATTTAATTTCATAGCCAAGATTAAATGCCAACTGAGCTGCTC
Organism: bacterium; assembly: GCA_043757325.1. Lineage (GTDB taxonomy): Bacteria > Bdellovibrionota_B > Oligoflexia > Oligoflexales > RGVZ01 > JAYVPO01. Next base: position 52,639 of record JAYVPO010000142.1, on the reverse strand, counting down.
CCAGTCCTGAGATCCCGCCACCCAGAATTAGAACACATTTTTTTCTGTTTTTAATTTTCAAAAGTTCGACCTTTTAAGCCTGAGCCAGCCAAGCTCGCATAAGATTTTTTATTTGAGTTTGATAAGGGGTGTTTGCAAACTTCGCCTTGGCCTTAAAAGCTTGAAGCAATGGAACTTCTATTCGGATGCTGATTGGTTGAGCTGGTAGTTTGTGGTCCGGGTTCATCATTTCTGCGTAATTCTCCAAGAACTCGACAATTTCCTTACCGGTTGGTTTACGTGTGAGCTTTTCTTGCTTTTTGTAAAATTGAGTGGCCTTTTTCATTTTAACTCTCTCAAAAGTTTTACGTCTTCTCGGTCTTGCGGGCGATCGCTGCTTGACTTCATATTTATTAGATCATCTCTAGATAAGACGACAACTTTAAAATTGTCAATTTTCAAGCTAACGGTATTACATTTACTTAAATCATGCGTTATAATGATATCGACAATTTCAAGGGGTGAGTTTTTATTGATGAAACTCCAAGCAATCATATTTCTCTTTTCGATGTACTCTTTGCGAAATTGAAAGACTTCTTTGGCAGTAACGGGTAGACGGGGCGTCAATCCAATGCTTTTTAAAGCTTTTTCGCAGCGTTCAAACTGCGCTTGGGAATGCTCAATTATAGCGTCAACATCGATTGTCCCGCGAAACACTCCATGCAAGGCGACAGCATAGCCGCCCACAATTCCATAAGCAACTTTATGTTCCTTAAACGCTAGGCAAACTTTATTCAAAAGATGTTTCATTGTATATACAAGTATATACAGACGAGGTAAAAAATCTAGTTTTAATATTTGTATCTGGATACGCTATACAATATCTTCTCGCAGTATTATTAAAATATGCGTTATTTGACCGAACAAATTAAAAAAGATTTACAGAAAAAAATGGTTTTTATAGGCGGTCCACGTCAGGTTGGGAAAACAACCCTCTCCAAATTTTTTCTAAAAAAAAATGATGTCTACTTTAATTGGGATATCAGTGCGGACCGAACAAAATTATTAGCACAAGAATTCCCTGTCTCGAAACTTTAATTTCCCGAAGCCAGGGCCGTCCAGGTTGTCTACCAGCTCAATTCGAAGCATTTTCTGAAGCACGGCATTGAGGTTTCTGGAGCGATCGACTTTTTAAACGAATTCATTTAAATCCGAAAATTTTTCTTGCAAAAATTCTCGCGCAACTTTTCGGTCATCAAATGGAAGTTTTTCCCGCCCGATAATTTGGTGGTCTTCGTGACCTTTTCCCGCGATTACCACGCAGTCTTTCACATGAGACTTTTGTATACCCTCTTTGATGGCCAATCGGCGATCGGAAATAACTTTAATATATTCTGTCACTTTGATGCCTTGCAAAATTTCGGCTAGAATTTGTTCGGGATCTTCTGTTCGTGGATTATCGGATGTTAAAATTATCAAATCTGCTAAACGCGCGGCCACTGCGCCCATCAAAGGCCTTTTAGATTTATCACGGTCGCCGCCGCACCCAAAAACCACTATGAGTCTTCCATCTTTAGGTTTTACAGTTTTTAAAATGTTTTCCAGTGCATCTGGTGTATGCGCATAGTCAACAATGACGGTGGGCTGACCGATTTGACTAACTCGTTCACAACGGCCAGGAATTTGTGACAACAAAGCTGACTGAGTGAATTTTTTTCGGAAAATTTCCTCGAAAAGTTTTTTTGCTACCAGAAAATTTTCTTTTAAAAAATCCGCCACGAAGGGAAAATTTATTTCCTGAAATTCTGCCAAGGAAGTATCTATAACTTTTATATTTCCAGAATAACTTTTCAAAAACACATCTTTTAACTTTTCATTTACGACTATGACCGCATCACGCTTGGCAAAAGAATTAAAGAAACTCATTTTTGTGTTCCAGTATTCTGAAATTGATTTGTGAAAGTCCAAATGATCTTGAGAAAAGCTAGTGAATCCAAGTCCTTTAAATTGCAAATCACCAAGTTTTTTTTGGACCAATCCGTGTGAGGAAACTTCCATTACTACCCAGGTAATCTTTCTTTGAACGGCCAAATCCAGAATATTAAAAAAGACTTCTGGATCGGGAGTGGTGTGCGTTAAGGGTAAAAAATCTTTTTTTCCGTCGTAGTAAAAATTCGCACCTAATGTTCCAATCGAAACGTTAGCAATACCCGATAGAAAAAGCATTTCTGAAAGCATCAGTGTTGTGGAAGTTTTTCCATTGGTACCGGTTATGCCAATAAAATTCAATTTTTCTTGCGGAAACTTAAAAAAAGCTGCTGTCAAAAGGGTCCAAGCCTGACGTCCTGATGAGACCATAAAAACACACATGTTTTTATTTTTTAATTGGAGGTATTCGGTTTTGGTTTCGCAGACGAAATGCCTACAGCCTTGGTTGTAAACTTCCTGTATAAAATCGTGCGCATCAGTTTTCTCGCCTCTGTATGCGATAAATAAACTGGCAGATTTAGCTTTTCTTGACTCACAAACAATCCCTTCGACCTCATCATCTACCGGACAATGACTTTCTAGTAAAAGATCAGTACAGGCTATTAAGATTTTAAGGACTTTTGAAGTTTTGAGACTCATAACTGAAAATTTACTTTTTTTATTTTAGTCCAAGAGGTGGCTGCATCGTTAATTCCGTAGCAACATCCGACGCTACGTTGAGATAACGAAGAGATTCTTCAGCTATTGCAGAAAAAACAGGCGCGGCCCATATGCCGCCAGTATAAGGCTTTTTTCCAGGCTCGTCGATCACAACAAGGATCACAAGACTGGGGTCTTTAACCGGGGTAAAACCGACAAAACTGGCTACGCGCTTAACACTTGAATACTTTCGGGTTTGGGAATCGACTTTTTGAGCGGTTCCTGTTTTTCCAGCCACAGAATAGTGCACAGTTTTCGCTTTAGAACCCGTACCATGTTTGTCTTCGACTACTTGCTGAAGCATTTCTCGCATTGTCAAAGAAGTTCTAGGAGAAATGACCGTACGAAGAACCTCAGAGGTTGTGTTGTATTTTAATTCTCCAGCGGCACTTTCGATTTTTTCAATTAAAATGGGCTTCATTAAATTACCGCCGTTAGCAATGGCACCGTAAGCCATTAGCATTTCAAGGCCAGTCACTGTTAGGCCTTGACCAAACGCAACGTTGGCAAAGCGTATGGGTTTCCAGCTTTCAGAAGAAGAAACCGTACCATCTGCAGTCATTGGAAAATACTGGTCTTTAGTCAGCTCACCACCAAAACCAAAGGATTTAAACGTACTTTCAAGTTTGGTTTTCCCAAGGCGCTCGGCAATTTTGTACGTGCAAATATTATTGGATCTAACAAGTGTTTCTAAAACTGACAACTTATCGGCTGGGTGGTCGTCTTTGAAAGCAACTCCACCCACTCGATACACGCCATTTTCACAATTAAATATATCGTCTTTGCTTAGTTTTTTGTGTTCCACAGCTCCAGAAATCGTAATTCCTTTCATAACTGAACCAGGTTCAAAGGTGTCGAGAAAAGCGCTGGCTCTAGTTGCGGCAATGTGGATTTTTTCCAGATGATTTGGATCAAAAGACGGAGCATGTGACGCGGCTAAAATTTTGCCGGAATAAGGATCTAGTACCAAAGCAAAGCCGCTTTTTGCTTCGGCTTTAGAAACACCTTCAGCCAAAGCCAAATCGGTAATCTCTTGAATGGTGCGGTCAATCGTCAGCGTTATCGAATCCCCAGCTTTTTCTGGAGCTACTTCGCCCGATTCAAAATAAATACTTTTACCGCGAGCATCTTTTCCAGGACGGATTTTTGCGGATACACCAGCCAAATTTTTTTCAAATTGTCTTTCTAAACCAAAAAGCCCCACATTGTCGGAACCAATTCCACCGACAATTGTTGCAGCAGTCGATTGGCTAGGATAAAACCTCGCGGGCTCACTAACGATATAAAGTCCATTTAAGTTTAGCTCTTCAATTTCTTCGGCTGACTGTTGAGTCATGCGTCGTTTGATCCAAGCAAAGTGCGAATTTTTTTGGGAAATAGTTTTTAACTTTGGTACAGGGATATTTAGAATTTTGCTTAAATGTTTATATTCTTCTGCATCTGGCTTGAATATTCGCGGATTGCAGGCGAGAGAGGGCTTCTTCAAACTTACGGCTAAAAGATTTTTTTGGCGGTCGTAGATAGCTCCGCGAATGGGTGCCAACTCCAAATGATCTTCATACTGGCGCTCGGCGATTTTTCGCAAACTGGCTTTTGACGGAGGAAATACTTGAATCACAAATGCGCGTGCAAGAAGACCTACAAATAATAAATTTAAAATAACAAATAAAAAACGCAACCTTCCAACGTCAAGTTCTCCCGGCTGATAAACCGTTCTTTTCTGCCGGAAAAAGCGCAAAAGTAGAAGCCATTTTTTATATATTGAACTCAAAAGATTTTTACTACCTCGTTGCGACCTCGTCTCGAGGTTCACCAGTATGTATTATCTTCTCTAAGCTTGATTTTGTCGAAATTTTGGCAAGCTCGGTTCGTAACAGTGCCTGCTCTTCAATAAGAAGACTTTCCTTGTTTTTTAGCTGACCGATGTCATAGCCCACTGAAATAACTCGTGAACGCATAAAAATTTGGGAGAAAGATAAACTCGTAAGAACGGTTAAGGATACGAAAAAAAATTTAGAAAAGTTCATAAATAAATTACCTTTTTTTAATGCAATGTTAGTTTTTCTAGCACACGAAGTTTTGCACTTCTAGCGCGTGGATTTTCGGTAGTCTCTTCATCTAAAGGTTCTAAAGGAAAAGGTTTTATAATTTTCGCCAAAGAATTTTTCTGGCTAAAAACTACTGGCAAATGTCTTAGCTCGTTTGAAATAGGCACGATTCCTGCCTTTTTTCGCATAAAATTTTTAATCACTCGATCTTCTAGAGAATGAAAAGAAATCAAACCCATGCGACCTTGCGGCCTTAAGCTTTCAAATCCCAAATATAAAAGCCTTTCTAATGCCGAAATCTCTTCGTTGACCTCGATTCGCAATGCCTGAAATACCCGAGTTGCCGGGTGCTTTTTGCTGCGTTCTTTAAATTTCTGTGCACCGATGATGATATGACTTAATTCGAATGTGGTTTGAATAGGTTTTTGGCTGCGAGAAGCAACAATCTTACGCGCGATAGACTTGGAAAAAGGCTCCTCTCCGTAGTTTGAAAAAATATGAACAAGGTGTTCTTCACTTTCTAAATTTACGACATCAGCCGCAGTTTTTTGTTGTCTTTGGTCCATTCTCATATCAAGTGGACTATCGTGCATGAAGCTAAATCCGCGCTCCGGGGTGTCTATTTGCGGGCTTGATACCCCGAGATCGGCAGCTACCGCGTGGACTTTGCCCATTAAAGACAAACGGCTTATAATCTTATCGAAATCGGCAAATGATTGATGTTCTAAAATTAAGTTTTGATTTGAGATCTCTTGCGAGAATTTCGTTTCAGCCAATTTTATGGCATCATAATCTCGATCAATAGCAATTACTTTTCCAGTGGCCCCAACTTTGCGTAGCAGCCTTTCCGTATGTCCACCACCACCCAGAGTACAGTCAACGGCGATACCTCCCTCTGTAAGTCCGAGCTTATCTACGAGGGTGTCTTTTAAAACAGTAATATGCTGAAAATCTAACAAGTTTTTTCTTTCTTTTTCTTAAATTTCAATTCCAGCTTGAAAAAGGTTTTGGGCAATAAGTGAAAACTGATCCGAGCTTTCTGCAATCATTTTCTTCCACGCCACGTCCGACCAAATTTCAAATTTATTAATCTGACCTACTACGACACACTCGCGTTCGATTCCGGCATCGCGACGCAAATCCGCAGGAATTAAAATTCTTCCGGCCCGGTCGAATTCACACTCCTGAGCACACCCAATAATAACCCGTTTGAAAGCAGAAACCTTTGGATCAAATTGAGAAAGAGTGGCAATTTTTTTTTCAAGTAATTCCCAATCTTTTAAACAATACGCCGCCAGACACTTGTCGGTGTTGGTAATTACAATACTCGCCCGGTCTTGATCTCCCAAGATAAGATCGCGAAACCGCGCCGGAATCGCCACTCTACCTTTTTCGTCTAAGTTGTGCTCAAATCTTCCGCGAAACATTGCATCAGCCCCGTACACAAACCTCGCCTGTTTTTATTTAAACGGGCAGGATCTCCATTTTCTCCCACTTTTTCCCACGCTATATTTTTAAGTCTAACGAAGCTTAACTCGGCAAGTCAAATTTTTCCCAAAATAAATCAAAGCGAGTGCTGTCAAGGATTTGACGGACAAACATCCGCATTTTTTTTATTCGCGGAAAGTGAGAAAATTCTGTGCTTAGGCAGACCGTTAAAAGACTGCTCACACGTGACTAATCGCGCACCGCAAATCCTTGGCAGCATTTACTTTGTTAGACTAGTCTGCGTGAAGACCAGGCTGCGACAGATTCTTGTCGCTCGTGTGACGTGAAACCTTTGCCGATTGTCGGTTTGAGAAAATTTTCAGAAGATATTAAAGATTGCGCAGATTGTTCCGACGACAAGACTGTAAGCAATTAATTTTTCTTAAAGGAGGAAAAAAGCATGCGACTAAAGGTCAGATGCCGCCAAGTGGTGGCTGCAGCATGTCTTCTCTCCGCGACGTGGCTTGGATCGTGTTCAAGCTCGCAGCAGGATGATGGAGATTTGGCCGCAGAAGATGGAAGTGGAGACGACGCAGTAAGTCAGAACGGAGCAGACGGAGCAGATACCAAAGCTGCAGACGGTGCCGACAAGACAGACGAGGTTGCAGGAGATGACTCGAAGACAGTAGAAAATTCGACGACAGCACTTGCAGCACCGCAAAATTCAACCGATGGAGATCTCAAAGAAATTATTTCTGAAATGAACTCCGCAAACGCAGCGACAGCAGGCGACCCAAAGCCGACTGAAGCAACAGCTACGCAAGAAGAGACAGCAAAGGCAGCAACTCCAGCCGAGCAAGCCGCTCCAGCACCAGTTGCTGTGGCAGCCAATCCAGCAGGACTTCCTGAAATGGGTTCGAAAATGGCTTATTTTGTTGAGCACGGAGATACCTTGGGAAAGATTGCGCAAAAGATTTTTGGCAATCAAGCTCGCTGGAAAGATATTGCGAACTTAAGCTCGCTGTCTAATCCAAGCAGAATCTATCCAGGTGATGTGGTTTATTATGCACTGAGCGACGAGTCGATGACTTTTGCAAAAGCGAATGAATCGGTAGCGCGTAGTTCAGAAACCGTGCAGGCAGGAGACACTTTGGCAAAGATTGCAAAGCGTGTTTACGGAACATCTCGTTCGTGGAAACATATCTGGCGCCAGAACGACAATATCGATAATCCAGATCGCTTAACTGCAGGAAACCTTGTTTACTACGTTCAAAAAGGTGCAATCAGTGCACAAATTAAAAAACTTAATTCAGACGCAGCCAATGTGGCAACAAACCTAAACCCTAAAACACAAAAAATCGTCAAAAATTTAACAAAAACAACTTTAAACCATAACACAAATTCAATAAGTGGAATTTCTTATAACGTCAATAGTCTTTTAATTTAATGATCCCGGGCTTTGCTACCTTTGAAGTCTCAAGCCTTTAAAAATAAACGAGACACCGAAAGTTTTGTGGATGAAGAGAGTTCTTAAAGTTCTAGCGAACGCAGACGAACAGTCACTCAAGCTTTTTAGGCACTAAGATTTGGTTATGATCTTCAAGCCTGAAATTTAACAAACCCTTGGGATGAATGGCGCAGTGAAAGAATGATTAAACAATTTTGACTACTCAAAAATGCTCAATCAACTTTGCTAACTTAAAGATTCTTAAACCATATTCTTGTAATCTGTCGACGTCTTGAATAGTCATTTTGAGTTGCTAAATAATAAAATTGCGTACTCAGTGTTAGTAGTCTTCCTCGAAATCACACGTCAATTTTTGATTTATTTTTTGTTTTTTTGCCTCGCCAAAAATTACCCCTTCATAATGTTCACCGTCACTTAAATCTTTAAAAACTTTAATCGTGTATTTTTCATCGGGCTTTTTTATGTTGAAGTCGAATTGTTTCCACGATTCACTGAAGTCACATAACGTTTTTCGCCATCGAATGTCTGTTCCAATTCCAGCTTTGTTCTGAAGTTTTCCCAATCCGCATTCTTTTTCCTCTGCGAGCGTATCATTGAAGCTAAAATGATAAAGTTTCTTACTAGCTGACAGCCCTGTCGGGTAGCACATTATCCACGTTGGTTTTGCCTGGGCCGTAGATGAAAATGTGGTTGAAAGTGTGAGTGTGCCAAAAAGCCCTAAAAATAAACCGCGCATAAAAAAATCTCCTTAAAAAATGTTTAGTGCGCAAACTTACGAAATATTTAAATTTTTGTGAAAGGACCTCAAAAGACATTTTGTTTACAGTGACCGTTTAGAATGTTGTTTTTCTTGCGCCAGGAACGTTCAACCTAATGACTTCGAGCGCCATGACTTAAAAAATGATCACTAGAATAATCGTTGTGAAATAAAAAAACCTCAGTTACATATTCAGTCTTGGTAATTTTTTTTAGCTTAAAGGTTTTTATGAAAATCCTGGCCCTTTATTTTTTTGGCTATAGTTTTTTAGCACACAGCGAAACAGAGACATTTTCTGTTGCGATAAAAAAATCTGCTTTTGCAAACTTTCATAAATCATTTTTTGATTCTACTAAAGTAAATGACCAGACTATTTCAGCAGATGCGATTTCTCTAACATCAGCAACCTTAAATACCACCGCCGAGATCAGCGCGGTGCCAGGCCCATCTGAAAACAGCATTGATCTATATTTGGTCATTAATTCCACGACACCAGCTCAAGTGAACAATCGAACATTTGCAAGTTCCAACATCGGAAAAAACGGAAAATACGATGTTGCCGCTCAATTTCAACCAGGCGTTTTCGTTTCAGGGTATGCAACTAAAAAAATCACATTGAACACAGAAAATATTTCCCACGAACCTGCTGTAGCTTTGGCAAAAGCGTTTATCACACCGCCGAGTGTTGTCACAAATCAGACCAGAGGACTTCTGCCTTGGAGACAATTCGAAACAACCGCGCAAGTTTCTCGTGATGGACGAGTCACCTCGAAAAACACCCACCATATATTTGATCAAGGAAATTTACCTCATAGAGCGGCCCTACCCTTTATCAAGTCTCGCTTTGCGCCAAATACCACAGTCGACGAAATTGTTAAAAAGATTCCCGAACTAGAAAACTCAAGTGCTCGCGATGCGGCTGAAAAACTGCGGACTAATCTTGATACGCAAGCCGAAGAACTATTATCCCAAATTAAAGATTCGTACAGAAGTTACTTTATTGTTCCGATGCTTTATGGCCTCGATCCAATGGTTGACCGCCTTGCTATGCGAAGTGGCGATTTCGGTGCAGAAATTAAAGGCTTTGATAAGTTTGACAGCGCAGAAAACACCGCGAATTCTGACACGAATTTTTCATTTGCAAAAATTGAAATCAATGAAAAATTTATCGAAAGACTCGCTAAAAAAAGAATGGCCGGCTTACGTTTTTCTGAAACAGAAATCGCAATATTTCTTGGGAAAAAACTTCCCCCACCAGAAAAGCCCGAAGATCTCGTGGCGTCCAAAAATGAAGTGATGATGACTTTAGACGACAATGATCCTCTCGCCGTGACTTTTAAGGATGATATTATTTCTGTAAATCTGCGGTGTTCACTCGTCGAAACCAAAGACCAAACTTATAAAAATGTAATTGTCAGTAGGCAGTATCGCATTTTGCATGGAGAAGATAATAAAATTTTTATTTCTCAATTACCTGCGGGACCTGCGGTGTCGCTGACAGAATTTTCGATGCTTACCGACCAGACACAGCAGCATATCATGCATGCATTTGATTCTTTAATAAAGTCCCAACCTGCAGAAATCAGCACAATGGTCTTTTTGGAAGATAAATTTCCACTTGTGATTGAGTCGCTGAACGCCAATGCGGGTCGGCTTGTCTTGAAGATAAATAAAAAATAAATTCAAAGGGTAATTCTAATGCGAAATGTATTTTTCTTTTTGATTGTGTTGAGTGTTATTAGCTCTAAAATAACTTTTGCTTCGAATCAAAAGCCACCTGCAATTGTGGTATCGTTCATGGCAAAGGGTGGCAGTATGGCAACCGATATTGGAGTGATAAAAGCCCTCCATGAATACTTGGTATCCAGGGAAGGAAAAGATATTACAGAAAACCAAATTCAATTTTTATTTGCTGGCTCGAGCAGCGGTTCCATTCTAGCAACTTATTTTGCTTGCTATGGTATCAACCAGATTTCCATCGAATATATCATTGAGCAGGCCTTAAAATTCCCTAAAGAATTTGTTAGTGAGGAAACTACAAAAAAAGTTCTACAAGTTGTTTTGGGAATAAATCCAGAAATAAGTATTGAAACGCTTAAGCCGATTCGGGATTTGGCCACAGGAAGCAATCAATGTCGGCCCAAATTGCCGCTTTTAACCGTCGCCGCCAATTCTGATATCGTTCCAGAAAACGATGGCTTAGATGGCAGAATAGTCGGAAGGTTAGGCGGTAAAAATGATAAAAAAACTGATGTGGACAGTGCGACTTTGTTAACCCAGTCGGGAAAGCCATTACAAAAAATTTGCACCTATCTTGTTAATCAATCCATGGCAGATTTTATTCACACTATCGATCCAAAAGAAAGAAAATGCGACCTTAGACAACAAACTAACAACGACTTAAGCGATGAGTTTTTTGTTATTCCGTCCGTAAGCGAACCCACTTATTACCAGAAATTTCGCGAGAAATTCTTAAATTTGGTCGAAAGTATTTACCCTCTTCCAACAGAAAGGTCCTATTTTGGAGGTTGGGTTGATTTAAATCCCATTCAAGATATTGTTCGCTCGCTCGCTAGTTCCGATATTGCAACATGGACTTTCGGAACAGGAAGAGCGCCTTTTGAGAGATCACAAGAAGCCTTTATCCGAAACTGGTTTTATGGTTTTTCGCTCAACACAAATTTACTTCTAAATTGGCACTGGTTGTCGCACGAGGTTGTTTTTTCTGAAGCAGATTGGGAAAGTATCGGTGAAAAAAATATTACACCGACAAAACAAATTGAAATAGGATACCGGGCGGCTAAAAATTGTTTACGCGAAGATAATGGCTGTTTTACAAAATTAAGTTTAAAACCTAAGTACGATTATGATGCTAAAAAAAGGCCCATTGTTGTCAAGAAGGGATTTTACTAATAGTTAATTCTCTGCCGGAAAGACCATGGGATGAATATGGCTCGGGGCGATTTTAAGGTGTTTTGCCAGGCTTTGGGGATGCTCAATAAGAAGCTTTTTGTGGACATCCTGGTACATTTCTCGTGAGTCGACAGAAGCCCAAAAACCTGTATGAATAACGGCGCGCATGATCTCATTATTTTTCAAAGCTTTTTCAAAGCCATCCAATACACTCGCGGATCCAGAGGTGGGTAGGTATTTGAAAAAACGGTCACTGTAAATATAAAATCCAGCATTAGCATGGGCAGTCAATTCAGGAAATCTTTCTGAAGAGATTTTTTTAACGTTAAAATCACCATCTATAAGGATGGCCTTATCTCTATCTAAAGGCTTTGTAAGCACTGAAAACGTTACACAGGCTTTGGACAATTCGTGTTCTTCAATTAATTTTTCTGTAGAAATATCCGAAATAATATCACCATTCACAACAATCAAATCGTGACCGTTTCGCCATTTTGTAATCGGAGCAAAAGCTCCTCCACTTCCTAACACGTTAGGCGTTTCTTCTGAGATGAAAAGTTTAAATTTTGGATCTTCTTGATTTTTTAGAAAGCTAAAATGCTCCGAAAAACATTTTGGTAAGTGGTGAGTATTGATGGCAATATCGTTTAAACCGCGATCGAGAAATTGTTTAATAATTAAGTCTAAGATTGGTAAGTCAAAAATTGGCAGAAGTGGTTTAGGCGTAATTTCGGTAAGTGGTTTAAGCCTCGTTCCAAAACCGGCACATAAAATCATCGCTTTATATTTGTGTTTGCTCACGCTGGTTTTTTTGTCCAGGTTGATTGAATCATATCCAAGAGTTCTCGAGACAAAAAAGGCCAACGTGGGTCATACACTTCAGATAAAGTCTCTAGGGCAGGAGCAACATACTTTAAATAGTCTCCCTTATTCTTATCGAGACTTAAATAGGCAAAACTTCCTATCGCTTTTAGCTGTCGTTGTAAAAGCGTTGGCATGGCTTGCGAGGTGATTTCCTGGGCGATTTTTTGTGAATCATTAGATATCTCAGCGATCGCTGATTGCATAAGCTGCTGCCGGTCGCTTTTTTCAAACGGGACGTAGGAATCATAACATAAAGAGACCAAATCATATGCGGGAGGCCCCAATCTTGCGTCTTGAAAGTCAATCACGGCAACTTTCTCATCTACAACCATTAAATTTCGCGAATGAAAATCTCGATGCGTAAAATAATGTGAAAAATTTGAAAGATACGCCGCAATATTTTTAGAGTCTGCGTTGAATTTTCGGTCTTGATCGGCGCTTAGAGGCATTTTCAGAAGATTCGTTAAAAATTTTTGCCGAAAAAACTGCAATTCCCACTCAAAACGTTCAAAATCAAACGATCTTTGACACCATATAGCAGTGGGATCTGGTTTAATTCCAAGAAAGCGTCTAATGATCTTAAAACAGTTTTGGTAAAGATTTTCTCGTAAACCGTCAGTCACTTTTAGAGCGGCCGTCTCGAGCATCACATTACCATAATCTTCGATAATCAAGGCGCCATTATCAGGTAGGCTTAAAATCGGTCGCGGGCAAGAAATTCTGTTAGTTTGTAAAATTTCTTGTACTACAACCCAGTCATAAGTCCCTTTTTTCAATGCTTCGGCGTCGGCTCCAGAAAGTTGCATAAGTACGTAGGTGGTATTTTTGGAATGATCACTGATGCGAAAATAGCGCCGATCGCTTCCATCACCAGCCAGCCACTCAACTCCCAAATGTTCAGAGTTTAAAGCGCGATTTAAAACAGCTATGTCGGGATAAACTAAGACGGTTTTATTCGTCATAAAAACTTTAAAGCTGCCGTTTGGACAATTCGTTATCTAAAGACACAATTTTATGCGTTACCAGATCTAAAAGTTGACTGGAAACAGAAATAATATGTTTGGAATCACAACCTTCATCGATAAGATTTTTGTAGATGGCATCTGCCATGGTTTTTATAGCTTGCTCGGTCACATTAGGTGTAGAAGTTACGAGCACTGTTTTAAGGGGCGCCAATACAGACTTATTTTTTAACATACGACTTTATTCTTTCCTTTTTTTTCAGTCTATCAGTAAACTTTCATTCTGAAAACTGTATATGAAGTGACACGTCAAAAATTAAGCACAGGAACTGTCTCTGAAACGAATCATTTTTATTATCGGACTTTTACCCACAAACTTATTAAGTTTTTTATTTGGCGTGGTTATGCGTGTGAAATTGCCGCGATTTCTCCAAAAACGAGCTAACATAATTTTTAGTAAAGTACTTAAAATAAGCCTTTTAGAATCGGCTAAAAATAGTGAAGAGTTTCAATCATTTGAAGAGGTTTTTACCCGCAAATTAAAACCGCATTCAAGGCCCGTTCAAGATCTATGTGTTAGCCCTGCTGATGGAAAATTAATTTACTCTGAGGCAAGCGTTAAAGACCATGCAACCCAGATCAAAGGGATTCAATATTCTTTAAGTGAACTTTGCGGTCAGAGTGTTGATGCCGCCTGGTTTTTTACCGTGTACTTGGCTCCACACAATTACCACCGGGTTCATTCGCCGATATCTGGAAATTTAGAATCTATCGAGCATATTCCTGGATTTTTGTGGCCTGTTCACGAAGGAGCTGTACGCTACGTGCCGCAACTTTTTTGCAAAAATGAGCGGGTGATTTTCAAATTAAAATCAGGCCAGGGTTTTGTGTTTGTTGTGATGGTCGGGGCTTTTAATGTCGGAAGAATAACCACAGATTTTTGGCCTGAATTTACTGCAAATACCTTTAAACATTCACGAAGCACTAAGAACTTTGAACATTCACCAATCACCGCAGGAGATGAGTTGGGGGTTTTTCAGTTGGGTTCAACGGTTGTGGTTATTTTAGATAAAATCGCCCATACTCGATTTCAATTAAAAAATGACCCAATGTTGCCCAAAGTTATCCTCTGCGGCGAAAAAATTTAAAAAGGAATTATTTTTAATGAATATGAAAAGGCAGTCAAAAATTATCTGGTCCTATGACAGTAGGCTTTTAACCAAGGATTTGGCGAACGAAGTCGTGTCTGCTCGAGTTGATGCCATCAGACTGGTTTACGGGAGAGATTATTCGGAAGAGACTTTGGCATTTCTGGAAGCATTTTCCGCAGCGAAAGTTGTGAAAAAAGAAGACTCCAAACCGTCTATTATTCTTGATTTGTCAGAAGGCCCAAGGGCTAGTATTCGTGGGCTAACTGAGCCCAAAGAACTTAATTTTGGCGATAAAGTTACGCTCTCTTTGGCGGGCGAAACAGATTTTAAAATCAATGCTCGCTACTGGGACGGGCTTTTTCAAAAAGGTGCTTTTGTTTTTGTGGGTTATGGTCACGCGGTTTTACAAACATTGAATGTTGATAAAGATCAGGCGACCTGTGAAGTGATCCAAGGAGGAACCGTTTTCCCGACGAGTGAACTCCATATTCCCGAAACAAGAGTTAAGCCCACCTTAAAAGATTTAGATGCCGATCGTTTAAAAAAAATTCTTAATTTGGGAATTGATTACATTGTGTTGCCTGGGCTGCATGAGGTTTCAGAAGTAGAATCTCTACGTGCCATGCTTGCAAAATTAATTTCAAATGTACCGTGGCTAATTTTAAGGATAGATTCCAAAAGCACTTACGATAAAGCGCCTGATCTTATGAATTCGGCGGACGGCATTTTTATTTCACGTCGAGAAATGGCCTTGACCCTTGATCCGGCGTCGGTAACGATTTACACAAAAGAACTTACGCAGCTTGCCAATGATCATGCTAAATTAGTCTTTACGGCAAGTGAAATGCTTGGTTCCATGAGGCGTCAACCAACTCCTACCCGAGCTGAGGTTTCAGATATTGCCAATGCTATTTCTGATGGAACAGATGCCCTGGTTGTTTCCGAAGAGGTGACCCACGGTCCATTTGGCGCACGTGCGATTGATGTCATTAATAAAATTATTTCTGACACCGAACAGCGTACGGATTTGAGTTTAAATTGGGTTAAACTAACCCCTCGGATCGAAACCGAGATGGATGCGGTCGCCTATGGAGCTTATACGACAGCGGAACGAATCGATGCTAAAGCCATAGTATGTATAACTATTTCTGGCAACACGGCTTTAAGACTTGCTAGTTTTAGAACCCCTATTCCTATTATTGCGGTGACCTTTTCAGATGTTGTTAATCGGCGGATGAATTTGGTGCGTGGCGTAACTGGTCTGGTGTTAGAAACGTCTCCTACTATCGACGATGTGCTACCAATCGTAAATGAAAGACTCCTACGTTATAGCTGGCTAAAGCCTGGAGATAAGATTGTTTTTGTTTCGATTACACTTTCGTCATTGGGACGTGAAGGCAGTAATTTATTTACAATTCAACTTTTGTCATAGAAAAAAAGAGTTTGGTTTGAATTTGGAATTTTTAGAAATCGAGCATAAGTTTTTGGTAAGCGAAACTTTTGATCGGAAAAATTTCTTCAAAAAAATTGCGAAACTACACCCGCGTCAAAGTTTTGACGTTGAGGTTATGGATACTTACTTCATCTTACCAAAATTAAGCCAATGTGTTTTTCGCCACCGCAAAGATCGGACAATGGAACAACTCACCGTAAAAAGTAAAGACGGCGGAAACGAAATTCGAACCGAAATCAATTTAAATCTTTTAAAGTCTCTTGATCAAACCAAAAATGTACGAACATTCTTAAAATTTTTAGATCCGGCTATCAAATCATTATCGATTAATAAAAAAGTCGAAGTTCGCGAGTTTTCAGACTGTGAGATTGTTTTTTATGAAGCCTCCAATCACGTCCGAAAACTTTATTGCGTGGAATTCGAAGCTAAAGATTTTACCTCGGCAGAGGAGGCATTAGAAATTCTTAAGAAATATGAAAAGGTGACAGGGTTTTCAGAATTTGCTAGATGTAACGAATCTCTTTTTGAGATGTTAGTCGAGCCCTTTCTTTAGGAAAATATGAACATGTCACTTAAAACCCGAATTTCTGACGATATAAAAAATGCCATGAAAAGTAAGGACTCAAAGCGGCTTAGTGTGTTGCGCATGATTTTAAGCGACATCAAATACGCCCAGGCTCAAGTCAATCTTCAGGTCGACCTTCCTGAAGATGAACTAGTGAAAGTTGTTTCAGGTTATCAAAAAAAACTAGAAAAAAGTGTGGGCGATTACCCGGAAGGAGATAGTCGCACTGCCATTTTAGAAGAAATTAAAATCGTGGCCGAATACCTACCAAAACGGGCTACTAGTGAGGAAGTTGAAAATATTGTCAAAAAGGTTTTAGACGAAACAGCCGATCGGAATTTTGGAGCATTAATGAAGATTGTTTTGGAAAAACTTGGCGCTGGTGCTGACGGAAAAATGGTAAGCCAAATCATAAAATCAAAGCTTGGTTGATTCGGCGATTTTCGGTTAATTCGTCAAGTCTTTGACATGATGCATTTGCATTGTAAATCAAGGTAAAATAAACATTACAGTAATGAATGTTTTATACCGAAAACCATGATGACATGAAAAAATCGCAACGTAAAAACATAAAACTCTTTTTAAAGGCTGGCTTAGCTTTGCAGCTTAGCTGTTATGCGCAGTTGTCATTTGCGGATTCACGGTTTGAATTTTTACCCGCCACAGAATATTTGGAAGTGAAAGCCAAAGATTTTTCGGACCCTGAGTTTTCGAAACAATCTTTAAGTGATGAGATGTTGAGTGCTACAAGTGGAATTGGCTTGGAAAGTTTTTTTGGGGAGGAAAAGCCCTTGGAAGAACTTCTAAAATGGAGTGCTGATCCGCACCGCTATATTTCAACATCTGAAGTTATGCCTTTACAAGTTGCGTCGGAAGAAAGTAAGAAGCTGGAAATAAAGACTTTAGAAATACGGATTGAAAATCACAATGTAAGTTTTTATCCGGAAAAGTTATTTTTAGATTCGGTCGGTCAAAATGTTGAAGTTAAGATAACGAGTGACGACCCGTCGGTAGGTGTTTTTGTTCGCGATCAAAATATTGTGGCCTGGGACAACAAGAAAATTCGTGCGCTGACCGAGGGTAAAACAGAATTACTGGTAACGAATGCGTCGTTTTTTGGCGCTCTTGAAATTCATGTGGCGGCCGATAATGTTGAGACTCTTCCGCGGGTGAAATTAACTAATCCCGCCTCGCATTTACAAGATTTAAAAATCCCAGAGGGACTTTCTACAATCGATGATTTGGTTCAAGAAACGGTGCAAAAAGACGATCTGGCGCAGATTAGTTCTAGTGGAGATTTTAAATCGGCAAGTAATAGTGCAAAAGATTTGAAAATTCCAAAAGAAATAACAGAAGTTAGTGAAACCCTCACTCGAAAAGTAAATTTATCTAAAAAAATTGAGAAGTCCAAAGTTTTTGATTTGACGCTACGTTTTGTGGATGAACGTAGTCTGGTAGCGTTAAAACAATATTTTCCCGCAGGAAAATTACGCATTCATGTGCAGGGGACGGAATATATCGGAACCGCAAATGAGCTTGGCTTTGTAACCATTAAAGACGTGCCGAGGCATTCACATTTCTTTGTGACCTACGACGACCCAGCCGGTGTTTACCAGGCGGGAGTTTCAGAAGTGAGTACAAGTAATATTGTGTCTGCCGAGCAGACAGTATTTGTCCGACGCGTTCAGAATTTAGACCAGATTGGCCAGAGTCTGGGTTTGGAAAAGGATGCTTCGCAAGCAAGTTTTTGTGGGCAAGTGTTGGATGGAGACGAGAAATCTATGCCGGTGAAAAATATGGCTGTGACTATTGACTCTAAGCATTTGGGTCCGTTTTATGTTAATTCTTACGGTTTTTTTAGTAAGGAAACTTATGTAACAGGCGACGATGGTCAATTTTGTTTTTACAAGACCGACGCGGGCCCAGTTAATATCAATTTCTTTCGAGGTCAAGAATATGTAACTAGCGCGATTGTTCACGTTGCGGCTGGGCGTCACACAGAAGAAAAGTTTTTTATAAACGATCGAGCTATTTTGCAGTCAAATTTAGTTTTAGCCGCGTCGGCACACGATCAACTTAATAACAATTTTTTAATTTCATCGAAAAGAACTCTTGTCGACGGAGCGCGGGTTGTTTCACTTGGATCCAGTGAAGATTTTGTGCGGATGGATGAAGGACTGATGGAGTCCCCGCGGTCAACTTTTCGGTTTAAGGATGCGACTTTTACTTTTACGCAGTCTGGTGAATTTGAAGAAATGATTTTTAAACAAGATCCGAAGAATTTGCCGGCCGAGCAAGTAACGCTAGTTTATCCTAAAGGGTTTATTGAAGACATGTCCGTATATGCCCAGTCATATCAGGAACAGAATCTGGGTTCGATAGTGTTTGAACACGGACTTTTAGAAGGCCAGGGAGATCAGCCCATCAGGACGTATCTTATTGACGATCAAGGTAAAAGTTTCGGAGAGGGTTGGATGTATGCTGACGGCGCCGTTTCGAAGGGGATGTTTTTCAACGTGCCATTTGGGCATTATACGGTAATGGTTTATTCGCAGGACGGGCGCTGGCTTGCTTCTGACACTGTCCCAGTCTACAGCGGAACGGGTAGTTATATTCGGACAGGAAGTCGCGAAGTTATCTCGGATCAGTCACGCCTTCAATCGCAGGAATAGCTTGGTTCTTGGTTTGCATTGAGTTTCGTTAACTTTTCTCCTCTTTTACCAGACACCCATCTCGCATATCAGACATTATTTTCAGACACCCATCTCGCACATTCTTTTCAGACATTTTTTTCAGACACCCATTTCGTTTTCACCTTAACACCCATCTCGCACATTTTTTTCACATTTTTTTCAGACACCCATCTCGCATTTTTTTCAATGTCCTTTGAGGTCTTTTGTAAATTTTGAAGTTTAAGACTTTAATTGTCATATGCCTTCTTTTTCCAGAAATCAAATTATAGAACCTGATCAAGTAAGTATTTACCACTTGATTTCCAGATGCGTCCGTCGCGCCTTTTTATGCGGAGTCGATCCCTATTCGGGAAAAAGCTATGAGCATAGAAGAGCATGGATTACAAATCGACTGGCATATGTCACTGAAAAAGTATTTTGGATTGAAACACTATCTTTTGCAGTAATGAGTAATCATTTTCATCTTGTGGTTCGAATTAGGCCCGATTTAGCAAATGCAGCGACTGACGAAGAAGTAATAAAGCGCTGGTGGAACTTATTTCCAAGAAAAATTAAAGGCATGTATCTGGCAGAACCGCCTAAAATTCTTATGAATTTATGGCTAAGTGATCCTGACTGGATTGCAGAACGAAGAAGACGGCTTTCGAGTATTTCTTGGCTAATGTCGAGCATTAGCGAGTATGTTGCAAGACGTGCAAACATAGAAGATGGAGTGACTGGACGATTTTGGGAAGGTCGATTTAAAAGCCAGATTTTGTTGGGAGAAAAAGCTGTTCTTTCGGCTTCCACTTATGTCGATTTAAACCCGATTCGAGCAAACATGGCCGACTCTTTAGAGAGTTCAGCTTTTACGTCAATTCAAAAAAGAATTGAAGAAATAAATAAAAAAATCGAGACTGGTCCGTCATTTTTAGCAAAGTTCTACGCTACTTTGACTTCATTAAGAACGGAAACGCCTAGTCTTGCAATTGATCCACGAGATTACATCGATATTTGCGCTTGGAAAGCGTCGTTAATTCTCGCCGAAAGAAATAAAACAAATACCGAAAATTTACCGAATAACAAATCTTTGCGATACTTAGAAGTTTATTCTGATGAGCGAGTCCGTAGAAGTAAATTTGCGATTGGCGATCCAGAGGACATCAGAGAATTTGCAAAAAAGAGAAATGTTTTTCGCCCTCATATTTGCAACTGAACTACGCTTCCATTCGAAATAGATAAGTCCCAACATAATCAACAGACTGGCTTAAAACGACAGGGTCTATTATTTAACAGATATTGAGGCCCGCCGATTTTTGAAGACCCTAAAAATTTAAGAAATTAAACTATTCAAATTCTATAATTCTAATAAAAATCAGCTTTCTAAAATTGCGCGAAAGAACGACTTTGCGAAAAGATTGATAGGTGACATTTTTGACGGAAGGGTGTCGGGAACGGGATTGGAAAGGATGATTTGTGATGGAAGGGTGTCTGGAACGGGATTTTCTGGAACGGGATTTGAAAGGACTTATTTTGATGGATGAGTGCCTGTAAGGAATTTTCTGAAAAGGATTTCATCGCGCGGCAACCTTTTAGCAATGGGGACGAAACATCTTAAAAATTTTCTGATGAAAAAACGCCTATTTTTTGAGAATCAAATAATCGAGAGGCGAGGTTAAGTGCGCCTTCAGCGAACAATGTGCGATTAAAAGCTCGATGCGAAATTACCACCTCTTCGTTCTGTCCTATAAAACGGACTTCGTGCTCTCCAAAAACGCCTCCTGCTCGAATACTTATAACTTGAGAAGATTCGGCGAGCGTTTTTAGCAGAAATCTTGCTGTACCGCTAGGTGAATCAACTTTTTGCTTATGATGAGTCTCAACCACTACGGTCGAAAAATCAGGGTGTAAAAGTTCGGCCAAAACCGTGGTCGCCTTTTTCATAGCCAGAATACCTAGGCTTGTATTCGGTGCAAATATAATTCGACTACCGGATTGTGCTGCAAATGTAGTCCAATTTACCACTTCTGATTCAGGGTGTCCTGTCGTTCCTATCAGAACAGATACTTTTGCAATAGATTTTGATTTCAATAAGTTTAGTAACAAAATTGTATTAGAAAAATGCGAAAAATCTAATAACACATCGGATTTTTGCAGATTTTTGCAGAGTGTCTGCGGATCTTCGTGTGGATCAACTTTGTCGAGCCGTCCTACTCCATCGACTTCATATTCGTTAGAAAACTTCTGTTCTACTAAACGACAAATTTCTGAGCCCATTTTGCCATCTATGCCTATTATAAAAATTTTTTTTTTAATCATGACAAAAGTTTTTCAAGTTTATGGGCGGTGTGGCTGGATGTCTGCTTGATTCTTTCAAAATTTGATTCCGTCACTGAAGCCAGGGGTAACCGAAGTAAATTTTCTCCGTAGTTCTGCAAATGAAGCGCGGCCTTTATTGGACCTGGATTGGATTCGCAGAAAATAATATCTATGGCTTCAAATAAAATCTGATGAATTTTATAAGCTTTTTCAAAATCAGCTCCCGCAAAAGCATCGGTCAAAGCCACCATCGCCTGCGGGAAAATATTAGAAATAACACTAATTACTCCTACACCACCTGCCGCAAGGCTAGGCAAATAAGTTGGATCATCTCCCGATAAGTAGCTTACATTCTTGCCAGTGGTAGATGTTTTTATTTTTGATCGTGAAAAAAATCCCAGATCTCCACTTGCTTCCTTTACTCCCAAAATCTTCGGCAACGTGCAGAGTTTAGCCAAGGTTTCGACACTTAAAAATTGGGCTGTCCGTCCTGGTACATGATAAAGACAGATGGGTGTCTGAGGAACGTACCGTGAAATATATTCGAAGTGTTTTATTAAACCATCGGTTGTAGGTTTATTGTAAGGCGGGGTTACTACAAGCAGGCTGTCTGCACCGGAATCCACGGCGAGCTTTGAAAGTTCGGCCGACTGATTCGTATCGCTCCCGCCCGTTCCTGCCATAACTCTTATCGTTCGCGGCAAAACTGAGCGTGCTTTGCGTATCAACGTCATCTTTTCTTGCACCGATAAGGTTGGAGATTCTCCAGTTGTTCCCGCCACAACGACACCCGCTACTTTAGCAGACGCCTGCATTTCCAAAAGTTTTTCAAAATTCTTCAAATCCAACGACAAGTCTTTGTTAAAAGGTGTAACCAGTGCAGTCCAGACACCCGAAAATTCGCCCGCGTTATTTTTTTGCATCAGTTTTTTCCGCAGTTTTTTTAGTTTCAACTGACTGACTTGTTTTTCCACGATAAGGAATTTCTGGACGCAGCTCTCTTTCATTGCTGTGGACGGGTGTCTTCAAGCCACAACTAAAAAAAACTAACAAAAAAATCCCAGCCAAAAATTTGCTCAACACCTGTGCCCTTTTTAACAGTTGCTTTTTCAAGGCCCCCTCTGCGACCTTCCCAAAAGTAGCCTTGTCGGAAGCCTGCGCTAAAGCAAATGTCTTATCGGTTAAACTCGGATGAATTTTCTTAAATTCGTCAGCAAGAAGTTGATTGACCGTTGATTCGTTCTTCGAACAATAAACTTGCAAAGCAGTCACACCTTGCATAGCGTTTACGCACTTTTGGCCTTCGGCCACAATTTTGGTTGTTAACCATGTTTCAAAAACACTTCCCATGTTTCCGAGTCCATCCTTCACAACCAGAACATTTGTCTGACTTAAACTTGCAATCATTTGAGTTAAAGTCCGCTTCAAAAACTCCGTCGCCGAGTAAATATTAAAACTTGCTTCGATTCTCTGAATTTCTCGGATGCGAAAATCTCTAGGTTCTTCCGATAAAGCAAAAATTTGCTGTAATACAGATATTTCAGCCTGACTCCAGCTTAATTTAATTCCAAAATCGGCAGTTTTTTTAAGGTCTTTTAGGCCGTGAGAAAAAGAGTCAAAAGCCGCCTTTAAATCAGAACTTAAAGTTTGAAATGCCTGCGAGATTTTTTTAATCAAATTTTTGTTCGATGAAAAAATCGACTTGTCTGCTGCTTTCATCTCTAAACTAACAGCCAGCTCCAATTCAAGTTTTGAAAAATCGGCATCATGATTTGAAAGAGCTGATTTTTCAAATCGATTTAAATTTTCTGAAAGCTCTAAAAAAGTTTGTAAATGGAGGGCTAAATTCTCGGCAAATTCAGTCAAAAACTCTGATAAAAGCTGCCGAGAAAACTGGCCATCAGACGTTTTGAACTCAAAATACTGATTAAAAAAAAGCTCGGATTTCTTCTGCAGCTGAGTAATAAATTCTCTTAAACAAACCGAAAAATCTAATATGATTTTGTAAGTTGAGAATTTGAAGTGATTTATAAAAAAGCGTTCGTTCGACCAAATTTTTTCGCAGTAAAAAATAACTGACGGGTCTTTATCAAACAACTCTAAAAACGGCTCATTTTCGCCCGAACGCATAACACCTTGGATGGTTTTCACATCTCCTGATGTTAAAAAAGCTCGCGAACTTAGTGCAGCCGTATGTGCTAGTATAAATTCTTTTGTTTTTGAACGGTCTAGAGAGTGGAAAATATCTTGCGGCGAGCGCTCCATAATAAATCGTTCTCCCAAAGTCAGTTCATAGGCCAATTACTAAAACTTGAAAACAGCCCCGGTTTCTAACATATAGCTCAGACCAGGATTTTCATCTTCTAAAGTTTTATAGGCTTTGCCCGGCAACAAAACCGCAATTCCACCAATCAGTTCGATTTCTTTGCCGTAGACATAATTATAAAGAAAATCCAATTCGTACCCAAAAGAATTGCCATAATACCCTATTGGCCGGCGATTTCTATTTCCAGAAGGTTCGTTTTGAGCTGTATTTACCGGCGATTCGAAGTATGTCCGAACTTCTTCCGGCACTTTGCGATTCATAAAAGCAGTCAGAAGTTTCGTTTCGAAATTTCCATATTCCATACTTTCAAAGCGGTAACCCAAACCCAAAAGCGTGGCATTCACAAAACGCGAAGGATTATACACGCCGTCAACGCGCTTTTCATCCGCATCGGCTGTGCCATTAAACATTAAAAGAGCGGGTTTAAAATTACGGTGAAAAGATATGGCTCGTGAACGTGGGGCGCGTTTTTTTAAACCAACCGCATCCTTATCCGCATCCGACATATAAGGTCTATCCGCATAGTAACCTTGTTCGTCACCAGGTGCGTACGCATAATCTAAAAACAGAACATGTTTTTTCACACTGCCTTGATTGTAATCTGTAGGCCCAATTTGAGTTCCGCCTGCTACCAAATTCCATTCTACCGTGCCCGCCAAAGCTGCTGCATCGAGTTTATTTGCCTTTAGGCTTCCATCATCGTCATCTAAATAATTGGCGCCACCTGAATAAATCCAATTCGGATCAGCCGATTTTCCTAAACGAAATAAAAATTCATTTTTAAAAGTAAAACTTGAAAAATATAACGCTGAGAAAAAATCAAGAAATTTTAAATCTGTTTTTGAATCATCTCCGAAAGCATTTGAAAAATAGATTCCCAGTGTCCTGGTAAAAGCCGCGCCCGAATTTGCTTTACGATCGTCATAAGTTAGCTTAAAGAAGAACTGATCAAGATCATCGCCATTTCCTAAAGCACCCTGACCGCGGGATTTTTTAACATTATTTCGCAGCAACACATCGGTATAATTGCCTGATTCTTGTAACTTATCAAAACCCACAGAAAATCCGATGACTTGAGTTTTTTGCAAATTGACGTCACAGGTCACACCGTCATAAACCGAAGCATCGGTTTCAAATGGTTTGCGGCCCGCATTATTAAAAATTCCTAATCCAAAATCTCTACTGCGACGTCCTGCCTCGGCGATGCAATAATCAAATGCATATCTCGCGTAAGCTTCTCTTAGTTGAGGATAATAATTTTGATATCGGGGCGAAGAAGTATCCTGATGGGATCCGGCACATTGCGCAGGGTCGTCATTTCTTGTAACCGTGGAACCCGGGCCGCCGCTGCCAGATGCTTGCGGCTGCCTCGCATCACAATCTGCCGGATGCGCTCTATCTCCCAAATAAGCCGTCCTTGGGTCGGAAAAAATCCCTAACCGAAAACGAAAACTCGCCCGATCATTCATTCGTGCATCGCCATTTAAATCAAAACTTTGCACGATGGCTTGAAAAGTGCCACGACCTTTGTCAGCTTCGGGATTGACTCGAGTCTGTCCTAAAAGTCCATAGTGACCGTTCCCGTCAACAAAAAAAGCAAACGCTTTTGCATCATAAAAAAACATTAAAAAGAAAACATATTTCATCTGTAAAAAACCTCAAATCAACTTCTAAGCCCCTTAGAATAGTCTAGGCACTTGTGTTTTGCCAGCGAATCCTCTGAATAGAAAGTGCTTTTCCTGTGTCCTCATCAACTTCCACAAAAACACCGCATAACCAATACTCACCTGTGCTAACAGGTTCGAAATTTTTCTTTTCACCAGTTCGCATTCTCTGAATCGCGGATTCTGGTCGAATTCCAATCACCGAATCATAAGGCCCCGTCATGCCTAAATCTGTTACAAAAGCTGTTCCTTGACTTAAGATTCTTTCGTCAGCTGTTGCAACATGAGAATGGGTTCCATAAACCAGCGAAGCTCGTCCATTTAAATAGTGGCTCACGGCCTGCTTTTCGCTAGTTGCTTCTCCATGAAAATCTAAAATTCGAATTTTGGTTAAATCAGGAAGCCTGCGATAGACAGCATCCAGTGTTTGAAAAGGGCAGCGATTTTCCCCTTTCATAAATATTTTTCCAATTAAATTCATAACCACAACACTGGCACCATTTCCTAGGCGAAACAGCCGGTAAGAATTTTTCAGTTCCTCAACATTTCCCATATTACAGGGCAGTATTAAGGCCGGATGATCGAGAAAATTATAAATTTCTTTTTGATCGAACCAGTGATTTCCCATGGTCACGCAATTTATTTTGAAATCGCCAATATACTGATCAAATATTTTACGCGTAAGGCCAAACCCTCCCGCAGAGTTTTCACCATTTACTAAAACAAAATCAGGAGCCAATTCTGTACGCGCTTTTGGTAAAAAATGCTCGAGGGCTTTGCGCCCGTGGCGGCCCATAATATCGCCAATGGCGAGAATTTTTACAATTGTCATAAAATATTACTTAGCGTACTCCACGCTCCGATTTTCACGAACAATAGTCACTCGGACTTGGCCGGGAAAAGTTAGTTCATGGCGCAGTTTTGCTGCGATATCATTTACCAATACAGAAACTTCAGAATCAAGTACTGCCAATGGATCAACCATAGCGTGAACCTCGCGACCGGACTGCATGACGTAGGCCTCACTCACACCAGGGAAAGATTTTACAAGTTTTTCCATGTCAGAAAGTCGCTTAACAAAACTTTCAAATAATTCCTTGCGAGCCCCCGGACGAGATGAAGACAAAGTATTCGCGGCATTAATGATTACAACTAAAGGCGAAGCTTCTTTTATGTCTTCTTTATGGTGCAACCTAATGGCTTCGACCACATCAGCACTTTCGCCGTATTTTTCGCAAATATCAGCACCCAAATCAGCGTGATGACCTTCGACATCTTCGTCGAGAGCACTTCCAATATCATGCAATAATCCAGCGCGTTTTGCTTTTTTAGCACTAATTCCAAGTTCGCTTGCCATAAACGAACTTATTTGCGCGGTTTCTAAAGAATGCTGGAGCAAACTTTGCTGCCCAACCGTTCGGTACTTTAAGCGCCCAAGAAGTTTTACTAACTCAGGATGAAGATCTGTGATGCCAATATCTAAGGAAGCACGTTCGCCGTTTTCTTGGGTGATGGTATCAAATTCGGCAATGACTCTTTTTGCGGTTTCTTCAATGCGCGCCGGGTGAATGCGGCCATCGGCAATAAGTCTTTCTAATGTGATTTTGGCGACTTCTCTTCTGATAGGATTAAAGCAGCTGATGATTACAGCTTCGGGAGTATCGTCGATAATAATATCCACACCCGTGGCCTGCTCGATGGCCCTAATATTTCTTCCTTCGCGACCAATGATGCGGCCTTTCATTTCTTCACCCGGTAACGACACAACAGAAATAGTAGCATCGCTAACGTATTCTCCAGCGGTGCGCTGGACAGCTAACGAAACGATCGATTTTGCCCGGTAGCTTGCTTCTTGCTTCGCTTGCTCTTCGATTTTTTCAATGCTTGCCTGGGCTTCTTTTTTAGCGATGACTTCGAGGGATTTTATCAGCTCACGTTTAGCCTCTTCAACCGACATATTTGCTACTGATTGTAGGGTCTTACGGGCTTTTTCCAACGTCACCTCACAGTCTTGGGCAAGCTTATGATAAAGCTGTTCTTCGGCCGCAGTTTTTTTGGTGGCGAGTTCAATTTCTAGTTCTCGGCGTTCGATAAATGCCAATCTTTTATCAATACTATCTTCGCGAGATTTTAGTTTTTGTTCCAGTTTGGTGATTTCGGTTCGGCGATTTTTAGAATCGTCCTCAAATTTTTGGCGACTTTTTCGCGCTTCGTCTTTAGCTTCACGCAGTGCCTGCTTTACAATTTGATCGGATTCTTTGCGGGCCTCTTCTAAAAGCCGTTTTTGCTCTTGTTGGGCTAAGTCATGGGCAAAAGTCAGACGTTTACGGTGAAATGTTAATCCAATTCCAAAAAAACCTATAAAAAATCCTAGAATAACTAGGACAAGAAGTGTCGAATCCAAAGCATATTACTCCCAAAAATACATCGTAACGTTAGAGCTGCTATTTGCAAGCTTAAACCTAAGATATTATGTTAAAAAACCACAGACGTTGAATCTGTGGTTTGTAAAAAAGTTTATTTAAAAAAACAAACGACTAATTTTTTGTTACAACAAATTCCGCACGACGATTCTTCGACCAAGCAGCTTCGTTATGACCTTTAACAACCGGCTTTTCTTCGCCGTAACTAATAGTCGACAACCGTGCGCCGTCAACACCCAATTGAGTTAGATAATTTTTTACCGATTGAGCGCGTCTCTCACCCAGAGCCATGTTGTATTCAATCGAACCGCGTTCGTCACAATGTCCTTCGATCTGCACAGCAGCTGAGGCACTTGACTTTAAAGAATCGGCTATTTTCGAAAGACGGGCTTGCGAATCAGAAGTTAAAGTATAATCGTCGTAAGAAAAATATATCGTCTCGGATTTTAATTCTAATGAAGAACTTGGCGGAGGCGTTGGTGTAGGAGCTTCTGCCGGAGTTGTCGGAGCAACAGGCTCATTTGCTTTTTTATCATCGGCACAACGGTTAGCAAAAACACTTAATCCTAGTAACATTCCAATCAACTTAAAACTCATGAACAAATACTCCTTGTATAAAAAATTTTCGAAACTACCAAGCTGGTTAGCCATTTTACTCTTATTCTAAAAAAATGCGCAACAAATAAAGATTAAAGGTTGGAATTTTTTAATTTTTTAAGCAATTCATGATGTATTCCAGAAAAACTGCCGGGAGACATAAAGATAACCGCATCGTGTGGTCGAAGATCACCCTCGAGTTTCTTAAGAAGTTCTTGATTTGAAAAAAAGCTATGAGCTTTCGGGCCAATTTTTTGCGCCAACGCAAGAACGTTCATTTTTTGATCAGCAACGATCTTTTTATCATCAGGAGTGGGTCCGATATAGATACCGTCTGCTTGAGAAAACACTTTAATATATTCCGCCATAAATGTGTTTCTACGACTTGTGGCATTCTTGGGCTCAAACGCCACTAAAAGTCTTCTATTAGGATGCACCGCCTTAAAATTTTTGATTACTAAATCCACAGCCGTAGGATGATGTGCAAAATCCTCGTAAACGTCTACCGTGGCGCTGCCACCCAGATATTCTAAACGCCTTTGCACGCCTTGAAACTGGTCGAGAGCCAACTGCAAATCACCCAAGTGAAATTTTTTAGGAATAATGTTTTTTTCAAAAAGTGCATGAAGGCAAGTAAAAACTTGGGCTATATTCGCCGCATTGTGACTGCCGCCAAGCTGACTTTGTACCGTAAAAGCCCCCATAAAAGTTGTTTCAAAATCAATCTTCCAAGTTTGTATGCCGCGCTTAAGCTCTTGACCTTGGCAATTTTTAACAGTCGTGACTGCGGCTGAATTTTTGCCGGCGGTGGCAACGCCATAAGTTTTTCCTAAAAGTTTTGCGCGAGCCATAACGTCGCACACATTTGCGTCGTCAGCATTATAAATAACGGCTCCTTCTTGCGGAACAAGTTCGCATAATTTAATAAATTGCAATTTAATAGCTTCAAGGTCCTTATAAATATCGGCGTGGTCAAATTCGATATTATTAACTATTAAAAACTTTGGCCGATAATGTAAAAACTTTGGACCTTTATCAAAAAAGGCAGTGTCATATTCGTCTCCTTCAACCACAAAAGGAAGGCCTTCCCCCAATGCAAAACTTTGCGCAAAATTTTTGGCGATGCCGCCTATCATAAATCCAGGCTTTAATCCTAAACATGTTAAAAAATGCGACATTAATGTTGTGGTTGTGGTTTTGCCGTGAGTTCCAGCCACCACGATACTGGCTCTTTTAGCAAGAAATTCCTCACCTAAATAAACCGGAAAGCTCGTATAAGGAATATTGTTTTCCAGCGCGTATTCTAATTCAACGTGGCCGCGAGAAATGGCATTTCCAACGATAATTAAATCGGGGACGTCTTTTTTTAAATTATCCGAAGCATAAGGAGTCGAGACTGGAATCTTTAGGCTTTCAAGCATAGTGGACATTGGTGGATACATATTAAAGTCACTTCCACAGACCTCCAGGCCCGCTTCCTTACACAACCCGGCCACACTAGCCATTCCGGTTCCACCAATACCCATAAAATAAATCTTCTGAGGCGTTTTTTTCATGATAGGTACCTTAAATAATTTTTAAGAATTTTATAATTTCCGCCTATTAAAATAGGCATATTGGGATTCGAGTGGCCGCATTCTTCGGTGCTAAATAAGGGTATTCCCGGAAGCTGTTTCGCCAGTTGACGGTAAAAAATTTTTGCTGTTACATCACGCTCCAAATTGGTAAATTTTCCCAAAATAATAGCTTTTATTTCCCGCAAAAGTCCGCTTTGCTGCCACTGATTAAAGTAGCGCATAATTTTTCCACCGTTTTCTCCGATATCTTCAAAAAATAATATATGTCCAGCCAAAGATTTTGGGATATAACTCGTGCCGATAAGATTGGCTAAAGTTGCAAGATTTCCGCCGAAAATTCTGCCAGAAATGGAATTTTTCTGTGGAGTAATTTTATGCAACCGAATAGGCGCAAGAAGCTTCGGATCTCGAATCCATTTCAGCACCGAAACTACATCTTGCCCGCCGAAATTCCACATTGTTGAACCCGGCATATTGCCGTGCACGCCAGTTTTTTTTGTTTTGGCATAAATAGCACTGTGCAGAGCAGAAATATCCGAAAATCCCACCAAAATCCCCGGCGCCGATTTAATTTTTTTATAATCTAGGAATGGAAGAATATCACTAGCTCCGTAACCTCCGCGAGTAGCGAAAAGCACGTCGCAATTATCAAAGGCTTTCTGGAAAATCCGGGCGCGGTCGGTAATTTCTCCTGCGGTGAAAGGCCAGGAATTTTTAAGAGGATTTTTAGATTGAAAAAGCACGACTTTAAAACCTAGATTTTTTAAACCATCAATATTTTTCTCAAGAACCTGTTCACGATCGGGGCTCGAACATGTCACAATATGAATTCGGATCGTTTTTTTGGTCATAGCTTAATAGTCTAAGGTTAACTTTGAAAATTTATCAATACGATTGTCAGTTTTTTTCTGGGTATAAGCCCTGCGTCTTTAAACGCCCGTGCCGAGATTGTCCGCATTATAAACCTGTGAAAACCCGTGTTTTAATTATTAGCCTCGAAGCTATGGGTGCAGTTTTAAGAACAACTTGCATCCTAAAACCCATTCGAAAAAAATACTCCGATGCTCATATTACTTGGATTACTCTGCCTAATGCAAAGTCACTTTTAGAAAATAATCCTGAAATCGATCGCCTGCTTACTTTAACACCTGCTGTGGTTCCCGTCTTAAATCATCTGGAATTTGACGTGCTTTTTGCAATTGATAAATCTTTGGAAGCCGGAGCTTTGGCAGAACAGGTTCGCGCCAAACAAAAGTTTGGTTTTGGATTGACTCAAGAAGGAGTCATCAGGCCGTTAAATTCATCTGCCCAGTATCAGTATGATTTGGGACTAGACGACGAGCTAAAATTTAAAATTAATCAGATGCCTGAAACCGAACAAATTACTCGCTCTTTAGAATTACCTTTTAACGGTGATGAATATATTTTAGAACTTACCGACACCGAAAAAGCTCACAGCCAAACATTGCGTCTGAGACATTTCTTCGATTCAAAAGGTGTAATAGGTTATAACACCGGTTGCTCGCTTTTATTTCCATACAAGAAATTTACCATAGAACGCGCCGTTGAAGTGATTCAAATGTGGCGGAAAGAATTTCCTGATTATGCAGTTGCTCTTTTTGGAGGAAAAGAAGACGAAGAGCGGCAGATGAAAATGAAAAGCTATTTTCAAGACGACACAAAAGTTGTAAACACCCCGACCACGGCAGGTCTTCGTGAAGGCATAGTGTGGATGAATATATGTGATATTTTATTGTCGGGATGTTCTTTGGGTCTTCATATTGGCATCGGTCTTAAAAAACATGCTATTGCTTGGTTTGGAGTAAGTTGCATTCAAGAAATTGACCTATTTAAACGTGGCGTAAAATTGCAGAGCGAAGTGGTCTGTTCTCCGTGTTGGAAAAAATCTTGCTTAAATGACCCTAAATGCTTTAACCAGGTAAGCGTGGAAAAAATTCACCAGGCGACCCAAGCAATTCTACACGAGAAAAGCCTACAATGAATTTTACCACCGATTTTGTCCAAGCGAGTCTAAAATCCGCTCTTATAAAAACAACGGGCTTTAGACCGCAGATGACTTTCGCAAAAATCACTACTGATTCCAGAAAAATTGAACCCGGGGACTTATTTATTGCGGTCAAAGGGGACCACCTTGATGGCCATGATTTTATAGAACGCGCTTTTGAAAAAGGTGCCTTGGCTGTGATTTGTGAAAAATCCACGCAAAATCTTGCTCAAAAATTTGTTTTTTATGTCGACTCCACCCTATCCGCCATTCGAAATATTGCCTATGCTTGGCGAAGAAAATTTTCCATTCCGATCATTGCGGTGGGTGGTAGTGTAGGCAAAACCACCACTAAAGAATTTCTCGCGGCAATTCTAACCGGAAGATATTCTAGCGTTTTAAAAACGCAAGGTAGTCAAAATGGTTTTCTTGGAATTCCTATTACATTATTGAGTTTAAACGAAAACCACCGAGCCGCAGTGATTGAAATTGGCATTGATGAGCCAAACGCGATGCTTGCTCATGTGGAACTTGTGAACCCTACACACAGTTTGTTAACCAAAATTGCCGAAGAACACCTGCTGCAGCTAGGTGACTTAAAAACTGTAGCTGAAGAAGAGAATATTCTACTTCAAAAAACATCAAATGGTGGTGGTGTAAGTTTTATTAATTTAGATGATCCGCTTATCGAAAAGAATTTGAAAAATGCTTTAACCTACTCCTTATTCGATTCACGAGCAGACTTCTATGCAAAAATCGAAAAGGAAAAAGTCAGTGTTATTAAACCAAAGTCTATGGAATTTGCTTGTGCTCTTCCT
This sequence comes from bacterium, assembly GCA_043757325.1. Classification (GTDB taxonomy): domain Bacteria; phylum Bdellovibrionota_B; class Oligoflexia; order Oligoflexales; family RGVZ01; genus JAYVPO01. The sequence continues at coordinate 19,962 of JAYVPO010000142.1, read as the reverse complement.
GGCGAACATAATGCGCAGAACTTATTTGCGGCCTTGAGTGTTGCATTAGGTATGGGCCTTGATCGTGAAGAACTTACTCGCGGACTCAAAAATTTTCAAAGTCCCGACGGGCGTTCAAAGCTTTTGGAGAAAGGTAAATGGAGTCTTTTCCTGGATCATTACAACGCCAGCCCATCGTCAATGTCTGCTGCACTAAAATTTGCGGCCAGTCATACATCCAAGCCCCTAGTTTTTTGTCTTGGTGATATGCTTGAACTTGGACCAGACGAAGAACGTCACCACCGTGATTTGTTTAAACTTATTCCAGAACGTTGTGAAGTTATGTTATACGGACCGCGAATGCTTTGGCTATTAGATGAAGCCAGAATCCACAATAATTATAACTTCCGACATTTTAAAACTCACGACGAAATTAAGAGCCAATTACTTTTGCTGAATAAAAATGCCGACTACTTCATTTTGATAAAGGGTTCCCGAGGGATGACGATGGAAAAGACGGCTCCTTTTTAACCAAGAAAAGTTTTTTCTTTAATCTTTTGTCTAAAAATTTCCAGCTCAAGCACTCTTCTGGGTATGGACCAAAAGCCTGAAGTTTCTCGCCGGTTTTTAAAACCCATTCGGCGGTGGGAATTTTTCCAAGATTTTTATTTACCACAACATGCTGCATGAAAGACTGCGCGCACAGTTTTTTATTTTGATAAAATTCCACGAAACGAATGGTAGAAAATTTATCGTACGCTACAAGTTTTGTTTTTATGGTAAAAGGTTTTAGAACTTTGACCGGTCTAAAAAGTTCCAGATAACTGCGTCGATTCACCACAAACCACTGCTCTTTTATTCCAGCTCCCAAAAAACCACTACGGTAAGCATGTGTCCACCCCGCAATTGCAGCAAACTCCAAGTACTTTGGCGCGGCTAGCATGGAAAAATCATCGGAATCAAGTAGCGGAAAAGCGCGAAAGCTCTGCGTGTGCCATTCGGTCAGCGCAACCTGCGAAACAAGATTTTGCATTATCCCTATTGAAATCCGCGGTAAATAACCAAGCATAAGTTTTTAGTGACCTTCCTACTTAATTAAACCAAGTTTGCCTCAGACCTGTCAAAGCGATCTGACAAAATTCAACTTGCAGAAAATAATGTTTGGTATTTTGGCCAAATTTTTTCTAAGAGTTTGCTCGATTTAAACAGTCGACTTGATAAATTGCAATAAAGAATTTGATTTTCGAACCGAAAGATGATCGCTGATATTTACAAAGTAATCCGACTTTTCGACGATGTTTTTTAGAATTTCTTCAGAAACCGAATGAAAAACGGGCAGGCGTTTTTGGATGTGTTCGTACACCCAAATTTTTAAAACGCCTAGAGGTATATTTTCTGGGATAACTAGCTGATCTTCTGTTTCTGAAAGATCGGGCAGTAAAACTTCCACTAAACTTTGAACCGACTGCGCCAAATCCATTATCTTTTTTTTAGCATCTGGGAATTCATTAATGATGTGCGGAATGACCTGATGCCGCAGAGCATTTCGTTTATAATCACTTTCTGAATTGGAAGAATCTAAACGAAATGGAATATTGTTCTGTTTTAAAATATTTAAAATTTCGGGTTTTGACAAATTGATAAGCGGCCGCCACACGATTCCATCAAATTCTTTAAACGGTAAAAGTGTTTTTAAATTTGCGCCGCGAAACAACCGAAATAAAACCGTTTCAAATAAATCGTCTTGGTGATGTGCGAGAGTGACAGTTCCATTTTCGTGCAGAGCAATCTCTTGTAAAAATTTCCTTCTGAAGTCGCGGGCTTTTTTTTGAATATGAGATGAATTTTTCTCGATAAAAAAATCTTGACAGTAAATTCTCACACCAAAAGCTGAAGCCAACTCCTCACAAAATAATTGATCGTCTACTGAATCTTGCCCCCGCAAATGATAGTTAGCGTGTACAAGGACCAAATCCTGAATAAGTTCTCGTTTTTTTAACTCAAAAAGTCCGTGAACCAGTGCCACCGAGTCCGGTCCACCTGACAGGCCAACGACAATTTTTGGCTTTTTAGAAAAATATTTTAAAATCGACTGTTGAATCGCCGAAGTGATTAATTCATCAATAATTTCATATCTTTATACAAGTCTCTATAACCTTTGAACAACGTTTAAGAATACCTGCTTTTTAGCATTTTCAAAAAAAAATCTAAAGCTTTTTACCAAAAACTCGATGGGTACTTTGCAAGCTCATGGTTGAACTTGCGGCTCTTGAAAAGGATTTAAGAGTCTATAAACGCTACGTCAAGGAGGATTTTTTATGGGTTTACGTATTCGCACGAACGTGCCGGCTCTTACAGCGCAACGCTGGATGTCAGAAAACAATGGAAATGTCGGAAAGAGCTTTGAGAAGTTATCTTCTGGCTACCGCATTAACCGCGCATCAGATGATGCTGCAGGTTTGGCGATTTCCGAAACTCTTCGCGGAGAAGTCCGTGGTCTTAACGTTGCAAAACGCAACGCAAACGACGCAATCTCAATGGTTCAAGTAACTGAAGGCAGCATGAACGAGATGTCAAACATCCTTATAAGGATGCGTGAACTTGCAATTCAAGCTTCAACAGACACATACGGTGACCGTGAAAAAAGCTTTCTAAACAAAGAATATGTGCAGCTAGCAGACGAAATCGATCGTATAGCCAACACAACCGAATTTAACGGCAACAAAATATTCGACACGAAAAACGAAAAAAACCAATTTGTTATTCAAGTTGGTACTCACGCTTCCGCCATCGAAGACAACGCGGACACCTTAATGATGGACCTTGCAGGTGTAAAAATCTCAACGGAATCACTTGGATTAGGTAAAAAAAGTGAAGTAGGCGCAGATGCAGTTGGAGACGCAACTCCGAGTCGCGAAGATATTGTCGGGAAATTAAATTTAATCGACACAGCACTTGATCAGATAGCCGGACAACGTTCGACTTTAGGATCGATTCAAAGTCGCCTTGATTCCGCAATCACTTCGATTTCAACTTCTGTTGAAAACAAAGAAACCGCTAAAAGCCGCATTAAAGACGTGGATTTTGCGGAAGAAACTTCAAAGATGACCCAAAACAAAATTTTGATGCAGTCAAACTTGTCTGTTTTAGCACAGGCAAATGCGGCACCAGAACAAGTTTTGAGTTTGCTGAGGAACTAAGAAATAAAAAACTTCATGGTGAAGTTTTTTAAACAAACAAGGAGGAATTTTTTATGGGTTTAAGGATTAAAACAAACGTAAGTTCGCTGGTCGCACAACGAAGGTTGGGAGAAAGTACAAAAGCACTGTCAGAAAGTTACGAGAAATTAGCTTCGGGACAACGCGTTAACAAGTCGGCAGATGATGCGGCTGGACTTGCGGTTTCCGAACGAATTCGAGCTAAAACGAGAGCTCTTGATGTTTCGAAAAGAAACGCCAACGATGCTATATCGTATGTTCAGGTTGCAGAAGGTGGCTTAAACGAAACAACAAACATTATCGTTCGTATGCGTGAATTGACCGCGCAGTCTGCTTCCGATACCATCGGAAACCGCGAAAGATCTTTTTTGAACGAGGAATTCACCCAGTTAAAAGCTGAAGTGGGCCGGATTATTGAAGGTACAGAATTTAACGGTTCGAAAGTTCTAAAAGCAGAAAACCAAAAACCTTTGCAGATTTTCGTCGGTGCCACAAACCGCGGAAACGATGCAGATGGTAATAAACCAAATATAGATTTGGAAACAGATCCAGACTTACTTACTATTAATTTGGAGCGCGTTCAAAAGCTACAAGATTCATTGGAAAGTATTACCAAGGCTGATGATTTGAAAATCGTTCCTGAGTCAATGGACGGTGGAGCGGCTGATTTAGGACCAAATGGAACGATGGATATTTTTAATCGTTTGGATACCGCGTTAGACTCAATGGCCGAGTACCGAGCAACTTTGGGATCGGTTCAATCGCGCTTGAATTCTACGATTACAAACATTGATATTTCCAATGAGAATTTACAGGCGGCTCAAAGTCGAATTCGTGACGTGGATTATGCTTCAGAAACAGCAAAATTAACCACAAACCGAATTTTGCAACAGGCTGGAACAGCTGTTTTGTCTCAGGCAAATCAGTCTTCTGAAATTGCATTGTCACTTTTAAGAGGCGGTTGATATTTGGAAAAAAAAACCGGATCGGACTAAAAATCGATCCGGTTTTTTTATTTTCAATTGCTATTTGAATTGAAAACTAAGTTTAAAGAAAGCCAGCTTGCCAAGCGATTTTACGACGTCTCATTTAAAATCATGAACTTCGATCTAACGTGATTTTATAGAAATTTAATCTGCAATTCTTCCCAAATAGTCGAGCCATCTTTTGCTCTTTCAAAAATAAAATCGGCGCTACTTTGTAAAACAATTTCGGCAGTGGTATAAATAGTGGCACCTGCAACCAAATGCCCGCCAATCGTTTTGCCATTTTCATCGCTGATACTTATATGAATATGCGAGCCATTTTTAGAAACTGTACCGGTGACGCTGACAATTTCAAAGTGGCCTGATGCAGAACTGGTCCCATCTTTATTTGCAAATCGCAACGCATACTTGGAAAGGCTACCAACGCAGGTCATAATCCACCCTGCCTCGATGTTATTTTTTTTAACATAGTCCTCAATTTCAAGCCTAAGATCCTGGCCGGGTTTCAAACGAAATGCATGAACAGATTGTTTTTTATTCTTTTGCGACCAGCTTAAAAAGCTGCACGCTATTAAAAAAAACGAAATCAAAGATATAATAAAAAAACTCTTCAAAAAAACACTCCTGCAACTTCAACCGACTATACTACTTAAAATCCACTACTTTTTTATATACTCACGGCAAACTGAATGCGCCTTCGCATATCCCGTCTTTGACGAACGCGCCAGCACCTTGCATAAGACCTAGATCATTTTTTAAAAATATCTTTTAGCGTAAAAATTTCAACAAATCCATACGAGTGAAGTTGAGTTTTGTCTGTGTCGCCATCGTGAGTGATAGGTCCATCCTTATAGCCTCCAACCATGATATTCTCCGAACCGAGATCGAGAATACTCGTCACGCTGTCGTGTCTGGGAGTGCCAAATATTTTTCTACTGAGTTCAGTGCCTTTTAAATCCGTGAGCAACATAAAAGCATCACCGTATTTTGTAAGGCTGCCAGTTTGCACTTGAAGAAACCCCGTCACACCACCGACAGCAAGGTACTTTCCATCAATAATTGTAGAGGAACGTGCAAAATCTTCGTCTTGAACATCGAGGGTTTTCTGCCAAATTTGAGTCAGTCCCGGCAGCTTCAAAGCTGTGATAAGAATGTCCCCTTGAGTGTCTTTGGCCGACGTAGCTCTTGCAACTTGGGTATTTGCGACTATGTATAATTCGTCTTTTTGCAAAGTCGCCGTAGCAAAAGAGTCATGAATTTTCGTGCCTACAACCGCAGTTTGAAGCTGCCCTCCGTTCATATCGAAATTCTGTACCAAAATATTTGTTTCTCCGTATGCATTTAATCTAGTCGAATATTTTAAGTTAAATGCGCCTAAATCATCTTGATTAATTTTATTCATTGCGACTATCGTTCCTTCGTCAGTGACAACCAGACCGGTACTACCATAAGCGCGCAAGGGATCTGTAAGTTGCCCGGTAATATCTTTCGACCATACGACCTCAAGTGACTCGCTTAGCAAAGTCAATCTTGAATAAAAACAGTTGTATGTAAGCAAAAGTGTTTTGGACTTAAAAGTTGCAAGACTAAAAGAATGTTTAGTTAAGAACCCCTTCTCCACAGTCTCAAAATTACATTTATAGCCATCAGGGTTTTTAAAGCTGAAATCTTGCAATTTCCTTTCTCTGATTAATTTCCCTGACGCGTCGAACAGCATTAAGCTAAGCAGAAGTTCTTTAAACTCAGAATTTGCCGTGGTAGAAACGGCAGCGATTAAGTTACCGTCGTCTCTAACAAAAAAATCAGCAACTGATTTGTCTTGCAAATCAATCTGCCTTCCTTCAACAATCTCCCCCGACATATTTCGGTTTTCTAGCAAACCCGAAAGTGAACTTGCAAAAGTCTTGCTTCCTGAGTGTGCGATCCAGATAGTATTATTTGCCCCGCGTCTCAAAACATCCACAAATTCTGCAAATTTAGTCTTAAAGTTTAAGCTAAAAATACTGCTGTTACGCGTGTTTTGTTCTTCAGGTTCAATTTGATCATCTGAAGATTTTTTGCGACAACCAGACATTTGCGCAATTAAAAATAATATTAAAAAATAGTTAGTAATGAGATTCTCGCTTTCCAAATACGGCACATTAGGTAATTAAAATACATTACCTTACTGATCAAGTTTGCAAAAACTCGAAAATAAACTGAGAAATTTATATGTAAGACTATCAGCAAAGATAAAACTTATCACCGACAAGAAATCAAATTCCTACCGTGGAAAAAGACTGATCTAACTACCGAGCCACAAACCTGGAGTATATTACTATTCTCAGAAATTATATTGTGTAAATTTATCTTTTATATTGCGTTAAGAAAATTCAGACAAAATCTTCCCATGGAATGACTTCCACAGTTCCGGATGTCATTTCGAGGGGGCCAAGTGCTTTCAAAGTGCATGTCAAATCACTCATTTTTTCTCCAAATTTTTTTAGAATAATGAGATCCAATTCCGTTACACGCTCTACTGAAATGATTTTAAGTGCAAGGATTTTTTTTGAGCTCGATACAACTATAAGGTGAATAAAACTGCCTCTTGCAGTGCGGTAGAAATACAACTTCTCCTTAATATTGCTGCACCACGTCTGACGAGCCAAAGCTTCCTGAACGGCCCAAGTGTAAAGTTGCTTTGCGAAATTTGCCTCAAAATAGCGCGCTAATGCAACATCGCATAAAAAATAAATTGGCTTGCCTGTACTCAATGGATGGGGGTGTAATTTATGCAGGACAAACAAAATCTCAAGTGCGTCGAGATGCTTTTTAATCGTCCGCAAATCCCGGCGCAGTGCTTTGGCTATGTGCGAAGCCGATGGTTCCTCAAGCGTAGCGATTCGTTCTAGAATTTGCATTGCAAGATTTGGATCCAATTTCACTTTAGGTAAAGTCATGAGGTCGCGGTAAACTGTCGTCTCGAGCCAATCTTTTAGAAGTTGCTCGTGTTCTCTTTCGTCACGTACTGAAAACATTCCAGGCATTCCGCCTTGAAAAAGATGACGAAGAAAATCTGAGCGTGTGCACTTTTTCCGAAAATTCACGCTGCAATCTTTTGTGTTGTTAGGGAGTTGCAACGCTTCAGACGCTGTGAATGGGTACATGCGTGCCGCTGTAACGCGTCCCGTTAAAGATTCTCGAATTAGAGTTTTTTTTGAAAACTCAGTAGATCCTGCAAGAATGTACATTCCAGGCCTTCGATTCTCATCAACCGCGAATTTTACCGCGTCAAAGATCGCGGGAACTTTCTGAGCCTCATCGATCATCAACGTTTTAACGTCTTGATGTTGCTTTAAAAATGTTTCAGGATTTGACTCAGCAAATAATTTTTGCGTCTCTTGATCGAAAGTCAGATATTTAAAAAATCCTCCGGTTTTAGCAGCCAAGCTCCGGAGTAAGTAGCTTTTACCCGTCTGTCTCGCGCCTTGGATCACAACAACTCGTTGAAAATTAAGTTTTTTCGATATGATATCGAGTATATAGCGCGCGCGTGTATGAGGCATAAGATCCCTATTATATACTTAACTATCCTATTATGGCACACTAAATGTCTCAAAATGGTATAGGTTATCTACAATTAACTGTGCCAATTAAACACAATACTATCATTAAAACTGACTATCAGAGCTAGAAAAAAAACCGGATCGGACTAAAAATCGATCCGGTTTTTTTTATTTTTTGTTTGCAGACTTCTATTATCTAACCGTCCAGTTGGCTGTTGACATTCTGCCAGACTAACAATAACGTCGGCCTTGAATTTGAATAAACTTAAAACAAGTGAAGGATAAAACATGACAAAATTAATGGTTACGATGATTATCGCCTGTAGTTCGGTGGCTTTCAGCAGAATAGTTCCTAAAACAGATACCAAGGCACAGTGGAGTGATTGGCAAGAATGCATAAGCCAAGAAGTTGAAACCGCCCTTCATAACTCAACATCAAAAGAAGTCAATTTCAAAGATTTTAAAGTTGTAGGTGCAAATGATGACTACAGTTATGCTTCGGGCAAGGTTTATGTTGTGGATTTAAAAGATAAAAATTCCGAAAGCGTAATTCGGGTTACTGTTAAAGGAATCATAATTCCACTTTCATACGGCCTCAATCCAGTAAGCTTAAAAACAGAACCTCAACTTTATTGTCACATTGACATGGGAAGCAATGACGATGTCCTGGTTTTAGATGCTTTTGATCGAGAAAATCATAGTCACTCTTATCTTAAAATTTATGGTCGAATAAGTAGAGGTATGGAAAAAACACAAAAAGACTCCAATATGGCAAAGATTCAGTAGTTTACAAGGTTTTTTCACGCAATGCAGTAACGAGACATTACTAAAAAAGCGGTCAGAAATGACCGCTTTTTCATTTTCATGCCGGTTGAGAAATCGGTACAGTTCGCACAACATTATAATAGGTCACGACGGCATAACGCACACTTTTCAAGATCTTTTTAACGATAATGAGCATATCTCGATCTACCGAATTCATGATTTTCGAAATGAAAGACTCGCTGCTTTGACTAAGCTGATGCACATATGGATTTTCTGAAAGTGGTAGGGATTCAGCCAAAAGCGCCGCACGGATATCTTCTTCCACAATATCCTTTTGGCCAATACTGAGCTGAAGAATTTGGCTGAGCGAGCGAAAGTTACTTTCAATAAGATCATCAACATAGCGCATGGTTACCTCCCACAGTTAAAAATTATTTTTGCGATTTTCCTAAATAATATTACCATACGATTGCCTCGTGATTGTAAATTTTTGAAAAAGGAAAACCCTTATGTCCAACAAGCCAGAATTAATGTCACAAAAAGAAACAGATTCCACAAGGATTTTAGTGGCTGAGGCGGTTACGTTGATTCAGTCTAAAAAAGCAACTCTGGTGGATATTCGTGAACGCGATGAACTAGAGCGTGAAGGAAAAGCCAAAGGTGCACAGTGGCTTCCACTAAGTGAGATTTTAGCAAGTGAAGAGGCTTTATCTAAAGCTTTGAATGAGTTGGACCTTAAGAAGACCCTGGTGTTTTATTGTAAATCTGGCGGCCGAGTGTCGCGTCTGATCCCCATTTTAAACGCAAGAAATATCACTGCTCGCAATATGGGTGGCCTAAATGATTGGATTGCGGCGGGTCAACCAGTCGAACGGATTTAAAAGTTTAAAAAAATATTCATTCAATTTTCATATTGCCGATGATTTAATTGAAGTTTCACACTTAAGGAGAAATAATATATGACTTTGAAGCCCTTTCTATTAGTTGGATTTTTTTCTTCACAGATTTTATTTGCCTATAACCTACCTAATTCGGATTCACGAAAAATTAACGACGAAAACGTGGTATTTCTGCAAAAAATGTCTCGAGCTATCGCAAAGATCGCTTCTGAATCAGAAAAAGCATTGGTGTATGTCTCGATTTTCAAAAACGTAAAAACTGGTTTGCCAGCAGGTTATGTGGATCCTTTTGAATTTTTCTTTGGTCCAGATTATAGACGTCAAGGTCCTGGTGGCGGCGGCCCTAATGGCCCTCACGGCGGCGGTGGAAGAGACGGGTTTCCTGGGGGCGGCGGTAATGGACCAGGAGGTCGCGGCAACGCTCCTTCCGAACGCCGAGAAGGCGGACTTGGTTCGGGATTTTTTGTTGATCTTGAACGCGGCTATATAATGACTAATAATCACGTGGTTCAAGATGCAGATGAGATCCAATTAAAGTTTGCTAACGGTGAAACCCAACAAGGATCAATTGTGGGGCGCGATCAAAATACGGATGTCGCAATCGTTCAAGTTAAAGACAAGGCATTTAACCGTAAAGGACTCGACCAGTTGGCATTAGGCAATTCCGATGAAATTCAAAAAGGCGACATAGCCATTGCATTGGGAGCGCCGTTTGGCCTGGAAGCAAGCGTGTCTTTTGGGATTGTTTCGGCGGTTGGTCGAGGAAATTTAGATATTACGGCTTTGGGAAATTTTATCCAAACCGATGCAGCGATTAACCCTGGTAATAGCGGTGGGCCGCTTCTTGACGCGTACGGAAAAGTTATCGGGGTCAATTCTGCGATTTTTTCAAAAAGTGGTGCCAACAACGGAATTGGATTTGCGATTCCATCGGTCCTTGCGAAAAAAATTGCCGAGCAAATTATCAACGTGGGAAAAGTTGTGCGCGGTTATGTGGGAGTTGGCATGCAGCCAATCGAAGACGAGCTACACAAAGCGCTTAAACTACCTAAAGACGTCACCGGTATTTTAGTCAGTGAAATTTCCGAGGGTGGCCCAGCTGATAAAGCGGGAATTAAACATGGAGACGTTGTTATTGCGGTCGCAGGAAAAAACGTGCGCACACCGTCTGATCTGTCAAACGCAGTAGGGCTAACAGCGCCCGGCACAACTATCGATTTAAAAGTTTTACGTGAGGGAAAAGAAAAAGACTTCAAAGTAAAAATTGAGCAGCGTCCCGATGACAATAAACTTGCGGATAATTCCAAAGATAAAAAAGGCAAAGAAGAATTTTCTTGGGGATTAGATCTCTCGACGGTTTCAAGTGCGTTGCGTGACAAATTTCGTTTTCTGAGCAAAGACGGCCTGGTGGTAACTGATGTTAAAGAAGGTTCTGATGCCGAACGTGTTGGGATACAACCGGGAGATGTGGTGATTGAAGTCAATGGCAAAAAAATTCGTGAAGCCTCTGATTTCAAAAAACAGACAAAAAACGCAGGCGATAGGATTTTGATCCGCATTGAGCGGCAAGGTCGTTTTTCTTTTGTGTCGCTGCGAAAGTCGAATTAAATTTTTTGTCAGTAGTAAGTCCTCTTTTGCAAAAATTTCATATTCTGCACGCCTTTGGGGGCAAAAACGAAAAGCCCCCGGAAACAGTGCGATTTGCTAAACAAGTCCATGGCGATATTTCGTTGAATGTGGACTTGGTGAATTTCAATTCGACACTTGAGGCCGACGGAGTTTATTCTTTTGAAGATAATCCTTGTGCCGTTCAAACCGCTGACTGCATGCCACTTTTGATTGGTTCCAAAGATCATAACTTTTGTGCTGCTATTCACGCAGGTTGGAAAGGTGTTTGTGCGGAAATTATCCCCAAATTTTTGCGGTGTGGTTTTTTACCTGCGAAAACCGAACTACTATTTGCTATCGGTCCTTGTCTCAGTTTGAGAAACTTCGAAATCGGTCCTGAAGTCATGGCTCAATTTTTACAGCTCGAAGATTTAAAGGCGCGGCAGTCTCTTTGGCTTGAAAATAACGCAGATGATCGGTGGTTTATTGATTTAAAAGTATGCGCCATGCTGCAGATTTTAGGCAACGGCATTTCTGCCGAGCAGATTGATTTAAGCCCTGAATGCACATTTGCAAATCATAATTTTAATAGTTATCGCCGTGACAAGAAAAACCACACAGGGAAAGTCCCAAGCAACTGGAGCTGGATAAGCAGTCAAGGACCGCGCATACAGCACTATGGCTGACGCAATAAAAAATACATGACCCCACAACCCGCTACAAATGATAAAAATACGACAACAAAAATTCGAAGCTTCGAGTAATCAAGTGATTGGCCTGATTTTTTCACCGATCCAATCATCACGCTTAAATCATGAGTGATATCATCAGCGACAGGTGGTGCTGGAAACAGCTCTAATTCTCGGCTTTTTTGTTCTAAAACGTCCTGCGTTAAATTTCCTTTTCGAGCGATGGAATGCAGCACTTCGGGAATATCTTGCAGGCTTGGATTAAACTTTTTGATTTCGGAATCTGTCATTTGAAACCGGAATTTTAAAACAATCACCTCACGTTGAGCAAGGCTTAGGCTACAAAGCAAAGCTTCAAACGCAAGATTCTCTGCGGCAAGTTTTTTATCCAAAATAATCTCGGGCTCTAGTTGAGTTGTATCCTCGGCCCAAGCATCTAAACTAAAGTTCTTGAGGGTTTTTAAAATTTGAACTAAAAGTTCACCTGGGCTTTTAAATTGCGCACGAAACTGGCCAACAGCTTTGAGAGCCTCATCACAAGTCTCGCTTGTTTTGTTTTGGGAGCCAGTCATCCGCAAGACAAAGTCATAAATCTGAGGACGCATTGTTTCTAAAAATAGCGCAAAAGACTCGTCGTCTTTGCTTATTACAAGATTAAATTCCTTCTCAAATTGACTACGAGAAAATTTTGTCATGGTTATTTTTTTTAGGAAGTTTTACGGTTCACTGATTTTAAGTATAACGCCAAAAAACCAAAGCTCAGAATTTCCAATGGAAGTAAGTAAGTTACTACCCGAGAAATATTTTGGTTAAAAACATGAAAAATCCAAAGCACGGAGTAAATTCCGGCAGTTATTAAATGCAGGTGCAAATAGGTTAAAAAATATTTCGGCAAGGCGATTTTATTTTTGAAAAGTATTTTTAGGCCGTAAAATAAAAAAACAAAATCAATCGGCCAAAACAAAAGCAAATTAACGTTATGGTAGGCTGGAAAATGCTCTGTAAATGCCCAAAGAATGCTGCTCGAGATTCCCAAGAATCCAAAAAGTGCGCCCCAAACGGCAAGCCATAACCCAAGCAGGCGAACTTTTTTGGTCAGATACCAAGCTAAATACAGACCGGCTAAACCAAGGCTAAAATAAGGATAGGGATTTGGTGGTGGAAAAGGGGGCTCCGCAGCATCTAAAATTAAAACTTTATTGCGCACAATGCCAAGCGTAGCCAAGTGCTCACTAAGTTTTGGCGGGAAAAACATTTCACTCCAGGCGCTTAAAGGCTCGTCGTTAAAACTTGTGAAGACGATATCCAGTGCCCAGCCGACAATGGGATTTAGAGACAAAAAATCGAAAACATAGTCCCTATAGCGCCGCTCTACGATTTGCTTTTTGGTAGCATGGCTGATTTTTTGGTGAAATATTTGATCCAGATAATCTCTAGGGATAGTAGAGCAATTATTCAGAAAATACTGATAAAGATAAAAAATATTCTCTGGCAGGGCGTTCTTTTTGATCAAGCCTAAAAGTTCGGCTTTTTGCGTGTTATTTATAACGAAATCTTCTTGCCAAATGGGCCGCGGCTCGAAATCACGGTAGTAAGCAATTTGCCGTTCAAATCCACTAAATCCCATACGGTAGAGGTTTTTACCCAAAAAAAACTTCACGACAAATAAGGGATCTGAAAAATCAAAAATACCCCAATTCACTACATAGTCTAAGTTATTTTCTGAGTCGATAATTCGAATCATTGTATGCCCAAAACGGGCGTACACATCTTCTCCAAGACCCACGGTCAATAGTTTCATTTCTAAATGACTAAAATCTTTCACATCTGGCGGAATAAAATCATTCGCCTGAAGGCTTTGGCAATATGTGGGAAGCATAAAAAGAAGTAGAATGAATTTATTCATTGACGAGTAACTTCTCAATAACCTCCGGTTAACACTGGATTCAATTTTCTGCGGCGGGTTAAAGTTTTCTAGACTTGTCATCTCCACGTCTGTCCTTGTCCTCGACATTGGCCTTTTCGTTGCCTTTAGGGTGATCTTGATTGTCGCCGAGTGGCGTTTGTCGTTCACTTCTTCATGCGTTGTTTTAATAATATCGAGACTCCAGTTTAATGTTTATATAGCAAGTTTTTCTGGCATTTCTTACCAAAGCCGCATGGCAATGTCTTCCGGGCGATGTCTTCCGGAGACAATCAGGATCACCCCAAAGGCAAGGGCAACAAAAAAGCCAATGTAGAGGACAGACGTGGAGATGACAAGTCGAGAGAACTTTAACCCGCCGCAGAAAATTGACTCCTGTGTCAACCGGAGTTTATTGAGAAATTACATTGACGACTCCTCAGCTCAGATTTGCTTTAAGGTTTCTTTTAAAAGAAGGCGCGACCGCCTACGCTGAATGGCTGAAAGACTTAGTTTTTTTTCGGCATCGGTTTTTAATTCGAGTGGGCCAATCGCAGTTGGTTGACCATGGCTATTTAAGGCGACAAAGGTAAGGTAGGCCTCCGCATTAAAATAACTTTCGGCTGTAAGTGGGTTTTCTGAAGTTACCTTAACGGAAATTTCACAGCTGGTATTGAAAACGTGTGTCACCACCGCTTTTAAAGACACAATCCAGCCAAGTCGTATGGGTTCCAAAAAATGCAGGGTGTCGACTGAGGCCGTCACAACTAATTTAGCTGAATGCCGCATTGCACAGGTTGCTGCCGCGATATCAACCCAAGACATAACAACTCCACCAAAGATCGAACCCACAGCGTTAGTATGTTGCGGAAGTACCAATTCGGTCATTTGCACTTCGCTAGCGCTCGGCGGTTTGGGTTGCATTAGGCAGTACTCCTTTTTTGGCGAGTGATATTTTGTTCTTGCCACTATGTTTACTTTCATACATCGCACTATCTGCCATGTGGATAAGCTGTTCTTTACTTTGGGTATTGAGAGGACAAGTGGCTATTCCCAACGATGCGGTAATTTGAATATTTAGTTGTGCGGTGATTTTAAAAATGTGTTTTTCAATCTGAGAGCGAAGTCTCTCCGCCACAAGTTGTGCGCCGATTTGCGTTGTGCCAATCAGAAGAACCACAAATTCATCTCCGCCATAACGGATCACTATATCTATATCTCTGACACAAGATAACGTCACCAAGCTGATTTGTTTTAAAACCTCGCTGCCTGCCAAATGTCCGTATTGATCATTCACTTGCTTAAATCCGTCTAGGTCAAAAAATATAATCGAAAAAGGACTTTCGAATCGGGCGTAACGTTTAAGTTCTTGTTCAAGTGCAACCTGCAGATATCTATATCCAAAAACACCAGTTAAATCATCGCGATACACTAGTTTTTCGGCTTCGCTGGATTTTTTCTGCCAGGTTAAAACACTGGCTGTCTGCAAAAAACAAAATTCCAATAAGTCCATGGATTTGGGTTCTTCAGTAAATTCCAAAAGTAAAAATCCCGATTCAAAATCAAAATAAAAAACACGCTCGGAAATTTCTAAAAGTGAGAGTTTATCTAAATTTGATTTTTTTAATAATTCCGCTTTCTTTAAAAATTCATCCGCAACTTTAGAAAATTGCGAAAAAAGAAGTTTACGACTTTGATCGTAATCAAAAAATGATACGGCGTTAATTGGTTCCAAAGAATGCACCAGCTGGATTAATTTTTTAAGGCAAGACTTAAAATTCTGCTCGGACCAAATTTGCAGAAGCGGGCCTTGAATTTTAAAAAGGGCATCGGATATCATTAAAAAAATATTTCCACAATTTTTCGACCCAGTAAAAGATAAGCAAATGCTCCTGCGGATAAAAACGGCCCAAACGGAATCTGCGATTTGGAGGATTTTTTACCGTAACAGACGATCATAAAAATTCCGACCAAACTGCCGCAAATCGATGCGATCATTACCGTGGGAAAAATACTTTGATAACCAAGCCAGCCGCCAATCGCCGCAAGAAGCTTTACATCACCCATACCCATGCCATACTCCTTACGAATAAGCCAGTATAACCAGGCAATCCCGTATAATAGTCCACCTCCGATAAGCAATCCAATCCAGGCGCTTCGGGCATCGTGGTCCGGATGAATCCAAACAGCTAGAGGCGTAAGAAGGATCATTGGAATGCTTAAAACATCAGGAATTATCATATGATGAAGGTCTATGACCGAACACACAAGTAGAATACAACTGAAGAAGACGGCGTACAAGAAGCGCACAAGTTGCGGCTCTTCAATGCGGAAAAAAACAAACAGCTGACTAACAAATGGAAATTTCCAGTATAATAATACGAACAGCAATCCCGTAAAAAATTCTACCAGCGGGTATTGCGCACTGATTTTCTGGCCGCAGCAGCGGGACTTCCCGCGCAAAATCAGATAACTTATTAAGGGAATATTATCGTACCAGGCAATGGGTTTCTGGCAGTGCGGACAAAACGATCGGGCCTTGGAAAAAAAGATTTTTTTCGGAATCCGGTAAATGCACACATTCAGAAAACTTCCGACAATAAAACCAAAAACCAAGAAAATCCAAGTGATCGGTGAAGTTAAAACTATTTTCAAGAAAGTGATGGTCATAGTTGGCTTTTAATTTCAGTGTTAATTTCTCATTGCAAGCATTTTTTCGACCATAGCTCGAGGCACCATCGGAGGTCTTGAAAACCACTGGCCGCCGTCTACTACAAGGGTTTCACCGGTAATATAAGACGCCGCACTAGAGCACAAAAATACCGTGGCTTCCGCGATATCAGAAATTTTTCCCATGCGGCGAAGGGGAATAGTGCGTTCAATTTTTTGCATGGCTTCGCCAGGAGCAAGGCGGCGCATACCTTCCGTATCGCCGATCGGTCCGGGTGCAATTCCTACCACACGAATACCGTGTTCGCCCCATTCTTGAGCGAGGTTTAAAGTTAATGCGTCGATGGCGGCTTTGGCAGCAGCCACATGCGCTTGAAAATAAGTTCCGGCGTAATGCAGGGTTGCCGAAATATTTAGAATCACCGATGCAGGGTTTTTCTTTAGACTTTCAAAAGCAGCTTTGCACATATTAAATGTGCCGCAGGTATCGATATCCATAACTGTTTTAAAAGCGTTTTCAGAGAGTTGTTCTGGTGGACAAAGAAAATTCCCGGCGGCGGCGTTAATTAAAATACTAAGTTTGCCAAATTTTTTTACCGTTGCTTCCAAAGCCCCTGCGCAATCCTTGGCGTTGCGAACATCTCCTGCAAAATAAGCAGAATTCTCGCCGATATTTTTGTGGGCTTCTTGAAGAACGTCTTCTCTTCGGCCGAAAAGCATAACTTTTGCTCCGTGCTCAGACAAAGTCTTGGCAATTCCAAAACCTATGCCGCTTCCGCCACCTGTTATAAGTAAAACTTCGCCTGCTAGGCAGTCATTTTTGAATACTGACATTATTCTGGTCCTTTCTCAGTTTGGGGTTGGATAAAATCCTCGTCGGGATCATCATCTTCGATAAGTTCGTCGTCTTTCAAAATTATCTCAGGTTGTTTTAAAGATTCATATCCTTTTATGGGCCCACCAAAATTCCCGTAGAGCAGGGTGTTTTCCCACTGCTTTCTAGAAATGAAGTTGCGACGCAGCATTTTCGTTGCAAGGTTTGCAAAACGTTTGTGACCGAAATCGGTCAAAGATTTTTGGCGCAAACCTTTAGACCATTTGTTAGGGCTCGGTATGACGCTTGCCAGAAGTAGACTTTGGTCAATTGTCAAAAGTTCGGGTTTTGTTTTGAAATAATAATAACCTGCGGATTTCACGCCGTAAATTCCGCCGCCAAATTCCGTAAGATTGACGTACCATTCGAGAATTTCTTCCTTGGTCAAAATAAGTTCAAGTATAAGAGCGCCTAAGACCTCGCGCATTTTTCGAATAATTGTTTTCTCGCGAGTTAAAAACGCCATTTTGACAACTTGCTGGGTAATTGTAGAGCCCCCTCGCACGTAGCGATTTCGTTTTTGGTTAATTTTATAGGAGTGATAAATCTCGGCCGGATCGATTCCGAAATGCTCAAAAAAACGACCATCTTCAGCAACGATTACGGCGTTTAGAAAGCTTTTTGAAATTCGTTGGTACGAAGTCCATGATTTTGTGGCTGGCCCGACATCTTCTTCGAAGTTTCTGCCAGACGCATCGAGCCTGGTAACGTGGATCTTTTCAGTTTTAAGAAGAAAAACCCAAGGCACTAAAAGTAAAATCGCAACGAATAAAATTCCCGATAAAATACCAACTTTTATTAATGGACGCGTTTTAACAAAGGAAAAGTTCTTGAGCATAAACTTTCTAAATCAACTATAAGCTAATTAATTATGCCGTTTTTTTTACAAATTAGCTTTACGAAATCGCAGGAAATTATTAAGGCTTATCACACCTCAAATATTCCGTTAGTTATTCTGGTGATGATTCATCCTGGCCCCTTGTCATACCACTAATTTTCATGATTAGTATATGTAGTTGCTCGTCGGAATAAGTTTCAGGATGCTGAACTGCTACGTGAGTTTGGAGAGCGCGTTTTAACTCATCAAGTTTAGTTATAATGCCTGAGGACACTGTTTTTGAAAGAAGTAGTGACTGCTTAAAAACAAAAAGTTGATCGCGACATTTCGTTAAAGCGTCAAGTCTAATGCTTATATCGTCCATCTGATTTTCTAAATTAATCCGGGTTTGAGGATCAACTGTCTGATCGTGTGAGGCAAGCAATTGAGCACGGTTTTGATTGGTTTCTAAAATATATTTTTCAAGATCTAATTCTAATTTTAATATTTTTGAAAAATTTTCAACTGATAAACCGAAAATTCTATTTGCATATTCCATATCTGTACTTAGTGCTGGAATTATATTTACTGTAAGCTTTACACCGGACAACTTAGTATAGTCCTCCAGTAAAACCATGGTTGGTTTCATCTTTTTGTCGAGAGCCGATAATGCATCGCGAATCAAGGCTATAGCTTTTGCAATGTCATCGAATTGCGTAGAAAGTTCTTTGCCAAGTAAGGAATTCTGACTTTCAGATTCTTCTGAAGCTTGAATCTCAGGAAGTTTCTCAGGCTCGTAATCTGTTTTTTCAGAGGACTTAATGTTTATTTGAGTTGCATCAGCCTTACGATTACCAGAAAAAACACGCAAAACAACTCCGCCAGTTCCCTGCCACAACCGCCATAGGACTCCATGCTTAGATCCTGATGAGTTATTTGGCGCATTTTTTTTGGATTCGGGAATTCGTATACCAAGTGCTTTAAGTTTTTTTTCTATCCGTGCACTATCCTCACTGCTTAAAGAGTCAGATTGCGCTACATCGTTGAGCCTTTCGCCGAGGCCACTTTGGTGCGATATAGTTTGAAGTGGCACGACTCGCACAACGTGAACACGTGTTCTTGGTCCAAAAGGCTGAACGTAGATAACGACACCATTGTCATTTACCAAAACTTGATCAACTTGACCTGAGCTCCCGAGCACTTGACTCCCAATTTCAACTCCGTTTTTCAAATCAACAAGAATCAATCCACGACTCTTGGTTGCAACAAACGCTGTGGTTCCACCATCAGTAACTGCTACCGAAGTTACTTCTTCGCTGATTTCAATTTCCTTGATAAAACTGCTGTCAAAAAAGAGTAAATCGGTTACATAGAAAATTAACTTTCCCGAGCTCGTTTGGGCATACGAGTATTGAAGATTACCTTTCGAGCTCGAACCAGCGGCTTTAAAATGCAAATAGTTCTTTAGTTCGGGGTGAACAGGCAGCTGTTTTGTTTGGCCAATTAATTTTAACTGTCCTGATTGCGGACTAAGTCGATATATTTTTTCACGCCCCTTAGTTAAAAAATATAAATCTGAACTGTCCTCCGGCGAAATAATTTCTAAACCAGGTTCATTAAATTCTGCAAATATCGTTGCCAAGTCTAAACGGATTCCGAAGGAATCATCGGCAAAAATAAACGGAACTGTGTTGATTCCAAGAGGGTAGTCAACGTCGATTGACACTAACTTATTAGTTTTTGATTCGAATATGTACAAAAGTTTTTCATGGGATGCTAGGGCCATAACAACAGGCTGATTAAATTTAAAAATATTTTTTTTTGAAATATTCTTGGTTTCAGAAATTTTAATTGTATGAATATTTGGCGATTCCAAACCTAGTGTAATCAAATAATTATCGCGTAAAATAGTAACATCTCAATAACCTCCGGTTGACGCTTGATTTTATTTTTGATGTAAGTCACAGTGATTGTTAATGCAATCACAGAAATTTCAAATTCCACAAATT
>JAYVPO010000141.1:0-5292 GCA_043757325.1 bacterium | reverse complement strand
GCATGCCTTGCGAAAAAAGACTTTACTTGTGAACCGCACCGCGTTTCTGCTACTAAAATTGAGCCAGTGGTTTGGAAAGAAGTTATTCGACTTTTATCAGAGCCGACGCTTGCAGAAAGTATTATTTCTGAAGCAGAAAGTATTATTTCTGAAGCACAAAATATTTATGCTAAAGACCCTGAGCACAATGCAGTCGAAAAACTTAAAGAAAAAATTGGTGCATTTTCAAATCAATTGGACGCCATGGCTGAACATTTATCTAAAATTCCCAAAGGAGTATCGCCGGAACCAATTTTTCAGCAGATGCGAAAGCTCCAAGAGAATAAACTTAGAATTTCTGAAGACCTTCGCAACAAAGTCAAAGTTCACAGAGAAATGCCCGCTGCACTCAAAGACTACGAAGGTTATCTAACTTTTTTACAAAACGGACTTCCAAAAGCTCAGACAGCTACAGACAAGCATAAAATCGTGACGAAACTAATCCATAAGGTAGAAATCGCGCCGTCTGAACTAAAAATCCATTACTATGCTGGTAAAAATCATATCCTTACCCCAAAAGCAAAAGCTCTGGAGGTGACTCAGGGGCTTTGTTCAAACCTGGGTTCAAATACTCTTGACTGTGGTGGAGATAAGGGGAGTTGAACCCCTGACCTCTGCAATGCCATTGCAGCGCTCTACCAACTGAGCTATATCCCCAAATTCCCCAAATTCCCCAAATTCCCCAAGATCCCCAAGATCCCTAAATTTTCTGAGCGGATTTCTCATCACGGATCATCTGTCCAGTTGAAATTACGTTTTTTTTATAAGACAATCAACAGCGATGAATCAAACACCTGAAAATAGTGCGCAATCTCTTCCTAGAAAAATTCAAACATTTTTTCAAATGGGAATTTTTGTAAGCCTCGTTGGAGTGTGCTTTTCGGGATATTCACTTTACCATCATCTTCAGGTGAAATCTCAAGGAGGTAGCACCGATGCCTTTTGTAACATAAATTCGAGCGTTAGCTGTGATAAGGTTGCAGCAAGTATTTACAGTGAAATCTTTGGCGTTCCACTTGGGGTGCTGGGAATTGGGTTTTTTTTGAGCCTTTTGGTTTTTTATTTCTCTGGTTTAACGAGAAGGCCTTCGGCCGAAGAAAACATTCCTGCAGCAAATGTTTTAGCTCTAATCGGCGTCGTATCGAGTGCTGTTCTTGCAGTTATTTCGATAACGAAAGTTGGAAGTGTTTGCCTTGTTTGTGTAGGGATTTATTTGAGCTGCGTGTTTCTTTTTATCAACGCATTCATCCACAGGAAGTTAGCCGCCGAAGTTTTTCCTTTTTCTGTTAATGCAGCAGCCAAAGGCTCCTTTACGTCCGCAATAATCGTGGCTTTATGTATTGGGATATTCCAAGTTTCAAAACCCGTCGCAAAGCTGCCGAATGAAATGCTTGATTTGCCAGGCAGGCAGACCGATTTTTCCAAGAAAATGAAACCTTTGGACTTAGGTATATCCAAGTCTGATTACGTAGGGCTTGGCGAAGACTATCGCAAAGGCAGCGATACCGCAAAAGTGACCATTGTAGAATTTGCCGACTACCAGTGTCCAGGTTGCGGAGTTATGGCTAAAGTTTTAGAGCGACTCACAAATAATTTCAAAGACAAAATTCTTTTGGTTTTTAAAAACTTTCCTTTGGATAAAAGTTGTAATTCTGCCATGCAAAATCCTATACACCCGTTTGCCTGTGATATTGCAAAGATCGCCCGATGCGCAGGACGTTATGGGCATTTTTGGGATTTTCATCAATTAGCTTTCGAAAAGCAAGCCGATGCGTCCTTGGAAAATGCGAAATCATGGGGCAAATCGGCAGGTTTGCGCGCCGATCAAATCGAAGAATGTCTCAGTTCACCAGATATTCTCAATAAAATTAAAGACGACATTTCGATAGCAAATCGCGTTGGAATAAACGGTACGCCAGAGTTATTTATTAACAATAAAAAATATATTGGTAATCGCGATTTTGAAACTCTAAAAACTTTCTTAGAAAATTTACTTTAGAACATGGCATTTAATATCAACGTCGAAAACGATTTTCAACAAAAAATTATGCAACAAGTTGTAGCGTCTAATTCATCACTTGAAAATCAAGTAGATGTGCAGCTTTGGAGAAAGCAATGGCTCGAGGCTTTAAAATCCTGGCATAGCCCGTATAAATGTCTAATCGACGGCACAAATATAACGTTCGTTTCGCCTGAACTGACTTCCAGTCTCGTCCAGATGAAAAGATTTTTTGAGGGTTTTTTCCTTAAAAAAAGTGTGGTTTATGGGCTTAAAATCATTCCTGATAATTTCCCGTTTGATTGCGTCGAGTCCGCGGAAGATGCAGCACAGTTTTTGGGGATTCGCGTTGCGACAAGAAATATAGCTAGCACCGATTTTAGATCTACAATTCACATTCAAAACCACTTCTCTCAGCACACCCTAGAATTGAATTTTTCCGAAAAAGTTGAAATTAAAACCAAGGAACAAATTGAAATTTTGAAAAGCAAGATCGTAAATAATCTGATGCAGTGGCATTCCAGGTGGAATCTTTTAATTGACACAACCAACGTTGTCTTTCATCCTGAAATTCATGACGACTTACAAAATATACTACGCTATTTCAGCAGTTTTTTTATGAAGGCGGTTGTAGGTTACGGCATTCCGGAAAGCAGTGGCCCAGTTTCAGCTGCAACCAAACTGCCTTTTTCGGTTTATCGATCACGTCACAAAGCCGTCGCTGGGCTCGAGGCCGAAGGTTTTTTCGTCGGAAATGAAGCCCATTGTAAAACTAAGAAGTAGATAGTAATGTGGAAATGTAAAATTTTTAAAGAGGTTAGTTACAGTGTTAGAAGTTGAAATTATCGCGATCGAAGACAGTTTAATTTTGCGAGCTCGGGGATCTGAGTTACTCATTTTACCAAACCATGTAGTCGAATTAAAAAAAGCAGCACAGCCAAAAGAATTCGTGGCGTATTTTTTGCACGAAGCTCTTGTAAATCGCTCAGCTAGAAAACTACTCGAAGCTTGGCTTCGAAAGGATCACACTCTCTGGAAACGAGTTCACCAAAAAGTTCAAGAAATTGAAATCACGGAAAAGACCAAAAAAGTGCAATCTGAGGTAAAACCTGCCGCCATTACAGTGCCGGCCCATCCTAAAGCCTCTGATTTAAAGGGTGAGGTTATTAAGCCGACAAAAGAAGACGCTAAAAAATCCCACACTAAAGCACAACCTGATCCCGCATTGGAGTTAAAAAAACCTGACAAAAAAGCGGAAATGATTAAGCACGATAAAAAGCCCTCGTCGAAAAAAGAGCCGGTTGAAAAAAAACCAACAAAAAAAGAATCTGTAGAGAAAACGACCAAAAAAGTAGCTGTCGAAAAAAAGCCAGCAGCGAAAACAACAAAATCGAAATCCGCTTCCACTCCAAAAAAGAAGTAGCATGATCAAAAAGACTTTGATGTGTGGGCGACCAGTATTTTTTGCCAAACAAAAAAAAGAAATACCCGGGCGAGATTACTTAGCTGTAGACGTGGAATTTCCAATAGAAATTTTTTGGAAAATTGAAAAGCTTATAAAAGAAGCAGACTTTTTACTGGCAACAGGAAAAGATAACCTACAAATCAATGATATTTATAAAAAAATTTTTAAAGAATGCTCCCCTTATGTAGTTTTGGAGAAAGATCGTATCTGGATCTACGAAAAAATTGCTGCGATGATTTAGATGACGAAAAAAGCCGTTTGGTTAGATCGCGATGGGGTATTAAACGCTGATACGGGTTATACCTATAAACTTAATGATCTTCTAATTTTACCTGGAATTGTGACAGGTTTAAAAACACTTCAAGATAATCAGTTTGATCTTTTTGTCATTACCAATCAGTCTGGAATCGCTCGTGGCCTCTTCTCCGAAGATGATGTGAACAAGTTTCATCAAAAAATGGAAAAGATTTTTAAAAGCGAAGATATTCTTATAAAAAAATTTTCGTACTGCCCACATCATATTCAGGGGATCGTTCCAGAATATACAAAAATCTGTGAATGTAGAAAGCCCGGAATTGGAATGATTGCGCCTGACTTAAAAAACTATCAGCCTCGAAAATGTTTTCTTATTGGCGACCGCTCGTCTGATATAGATTGCGCTGAAAATGCCGGAATCAATGGAATCCTGATCAAAAGTGAATATGCAAAAGATCATACTTCAGCCATTAAAGTAGTAGAGAATTTTACAATGGCTGTAGAATATATCGTTCAGTCCACAAGCTGATTTTTTTTGTCCAGCAAAAGTTGGATTCGCGGGCCGCAGCGTTCTCCACGACAACCGCCTGAACCGGTACCCGTTTTGCGATTGACATCGGCTACGGTCTTACTTCCATCGAGTCCTTTTAAAACTCGTCCTAAATTTATCCCCTTACAGATACACACAACTTTGATAAGTTGTTTTATTTTTTCTTCTTTGGTTAAAGTTTTAGATGTTTCTTCTGTCATAAATCACTTTTCATATAAAGCAAGTTTAGCCATTTTAACCACGTAACCTGTTGCGGATCCAGATATATAAATAAAACCGGGGTTAGATTACAAAACGCATGCAGAGAAATTGCCTGCCAATAAGACTTTGTGCGCTGAACTAAAAACTCACAGGCTACAGCCAGCAAAAAAGGCCCCAAAAAAATATTAAAATTTAAACTAAGAAGATTGGCAAAAGTAATTTCAGAATGTGCCAACGTAAAAAAAACAACACTGGCGTAGGTACCAAGAAATCGCCCGAAATATTGGATCCAGAAATCTCTAAATAACCCTCGGAAAGCAAGTTCTTCAACAATGGGAATCAAAGTTAATGAGGCAAATAGTTTGGGGTTTGGTACAAAATATACTACGACCAGAAGTACTGGAGCTACAATCCACAGAAATTTCAGCCGAGAATTTTGTTCGGGATTTCTCAGCAAAAACATAAAGGCAAAAAAACAATTAATGATTCCTGCGCTGATCCAGTATTTGTTAACAATCGCTGCGCCAAATGCATATACTTCGGCCAGCAATACCACGGCTCCAACGAATGCGGCAACTTTAGCAAGCTCTTTCAAGGTACTAATAATGTTTTTAAGTACCCCTCAAGAGATTTTTTTTGGGCTTCGGAAATTTTGGAAAACTCAAGGCCAATAAATTTGCCATTTTCTTTTTGCCAAGCAACCTTGCCTTTTATCTTTTCAGGACCAACGTCGTTTTTTTTCGACGCTGTTTTTTTAATAACCGTCTTTTTAGGGGGCTGCGT
>JAYVPO010000140.1:0-20403 GCA_043757325.1 bacterium | reverse complement strand
AAAAGGAATGCTGCCTTCTTTTGATGTAATGGGAATGTTTTCACACAAGTATCGATCTGACCAAACGTTAACTTTGCCGATCATAGCTTTTAGATCAGATAATTCGGCAGAAATTTCTAATTGGTTGTCTTTGAAATTTCCCGTAACGGATTTAATTTTAAATTCATAAGTCATCCCGGAAAATTTTAACGGAACACGCAAAACTTTTGTTTCGAAGTTCTGATCAATCGAACCGCCCAAAGTTTTCTGGCTTAAAGTTTTAGACAGATTCGCAAGTCCAGACTGCATATCCTGGGAGCCGATTTCAAGCTGAACCGCATCTCTCAAAATCTCATCCGCGCGGCCGGTTGCGATAAAAAAAACAGATGTAATAATCGATGCGCAACAGAATTTTCGCGCAGAGTTGCGCATTTTTTTCAGAAAAGTTACCTTCACTGTGAATCCCCTTTAAAGTTTTAAGCCCTAAAGGAAATATAATAGCTAAGCTGGATAAAATCCATCCATTTTACGTCGCTCATGGATTAGGTACCAGGCAGCTCCACAAAAAAGTTTGCCGGCCGCATTAAGGTCAGCTTCGTCCATAGAGCCTTCGGCTTTGATTACAATATTCAATTGATCGAACGATTTTGCTAATTGGGTGATGCCGGTTAGATTTAAGCGAGCTTCTGCTAAGGTTTCATAAAATACCACGCCATATTTCCTGGGGTCTGGCTTGCGCAGCAATAGTTTTTTATCTTCTTCAGTCACCTTTACAACCACGGAGGTTGGCGGATCAGGTGGCTGCCGGCGCTGACCCTGGTCTTCTCGTTTGTCGAAATGAGTTTTTTGTCCGCCTCCTCGGCTGGGCGGTGGTCGGCGATTTTGACTGGGACTTGAATTTGACGGTCGAGTGCTAGTTTTTTTGGTTCTCATGAGTTGGGATCTCGATCTTGTAAAAGTGTACTCGGAAAATTTCCAGGCAAAAGTAAAGGGCGATTGGAGATATCAGATAAATAACTTACTCCCCAAGAAAACAGGTTGGTTCGGCGTTCGTCACAGCATTGTTGCAAGGTTTTTTTACCCAAAATAGGATCCATATGCGACCACTCTAAATGGGCAAGACTTGTTACGTCTACCAGTGCTTTTCTGATAACTTTTAAATTTTTGCCCTGGCGATGCACTACCTCCATTAAATGGCCAATAGGTAAGCCAATTGGAATCCAATCTGAAACGGATTTTTTAAGATTTTTCACACAGGAAAGATAGCCGGTTTGTGAATCTCTAATCAAAACACCAGCATTCATTCCTAAAGCGTATGCATAATTGGCATCAAAATACGACGGCGGAGCTGCGCGAGCTTCGTAACCAAAAAAATGTGCAAGAGTTGTAAATTTTCCTGGATACTGATTTTTGATTTTTCGTTTTTCTAATTCTGCAGCAGTTAAATTTGCCAGAAATTTCTCGGTCTCAATTTTTGAAAGCTGTAAATTTCCATGATTATCGCGTTCGAAGCATAATTCGTGTTGAATGCTCAAAGGAAGCTCGGTAAAAAGACGCAAACTATCTTCTGGAAGTTCTTTCATAAAGTTCGCATGAATGTCCAATTCCTTTTCAGATCTCGCGTATATTCTATCGAGATCCGAAATAAGATTTTTAAAATCCGCAATAAATTCCAAAAGGCCTTCAGGAATTAGAATCACCCCGAAGTTTTTACCGTCCAGCGATCTCTCAACAATCACGTCCGCAATTTTGCTGACTAATTCCTTCAAGGATAAACTTTGAGACTCGATTGCTTCAGAGATAAGGGCCACAGTCGGGTGAGATTGTAACGCAACTTCGAGGGTAATATGGCTCGCACTGCGTCCCATCAGTCTCACAAAATGGTAGTATTTTTGACCACTTGCGGTGTCTTGGATCAAATTTGAAACAAGATAGGAGTAGACTTGCGTAGCGGTGTGAAACCCAAAAGAAACTTCAAGCCATGGGTGATACTGAAGATCACCATCGATGGTTTTCGGTACTCCAATAATCGCAATTTTTGAGTTCTTTTGGCGAAAAAACTCCGCAAGGTGCCAAGCGTTGGTATTCGAGTCATCTCCGCCAATTATCACAAGACCGTCGAGATCGTGCAGGACACAAACTTCATAAACCCGTTCCAGCTGATCTACGGAATTAATTTTCGTACGACCCGTTCCAAGCATATGGAATCCGCCAGAATTACAGAAGGGCTGTAAGAAATTCTTGTCTAAGATTTTAAATTCATTTTTCAATAATCCCATTGGACCTTTTAAAAAACCCAACAAGCATACGTTATTAGCGACTTCTTCCAAGGAATCAAGCAGTCCCCAAATGACGTTGTGTCCCCCCGGTGCTGGCCCTCCGGAAAGAACAACACCCACACGCAAAGAAGTTTTTTTCTGGTGTGCACAAGACTCTAAAGTCAAAATGCCGTTTGATGCACTACCGCCAATCGCCACCGTTCGCTTTGCAGCTAAATTTTGCAGGGCAATGGGCACTTCTATGGAGATTTTTTCCATGCTCATTATATATATCTACTTTGGAATATGATCGTTCATAAATGTTACGATCTGATCTGTTCCAATCCGGGTTTGTTCGGTTGTGTCACGATTGCGCACAGTCACCGTATGATCTGCTAGAGTTTGATTGTCCACCGTCAAACAAAATGGTGTGCCAATTTCGTCGTGTTTAGCATATCTTTTACCGATTGATTGCTGTTCGTCGTAGCTTGTTTTAAAGCCATTTTTGCGCAATGTTTTGACAATTTTTTCCGCATATTCGGGTTGACCGTCTTTTTTAACCAAAGGCAAAACGGCCGCTTTAATTGGAGCAAACTGTGGGTGCAATTTTAAAACCACACGAATTTTTTCCTTCCCTTCATGGTCCACGCCTTTTTCTTCGGTATAAGCATCCAATAGGAAAACCAAAAGTAATCGGGTTAAACCAGCGGCGGGTTCGATAACATAGGGCGTATAACGCATGCCAGCTTTTCCGGTCACCGGGTCGACTTTTTGCGGGTCAAAGTAGGTGAGTTTGACGCCCGATCCTTCGGAATGTTTTGTGAGGTCGTAATCTGTGCGCGAAGCAACTCCTTCGATTTCACCCCATCCCCACGGGTATAGGTATTCTATATCAAAACAATCGTCCGAGTAGTGTGCTAATTCATCGCGGTCATGCTGTCGCAATCTGAAATGATCTTTGCCGTGGGCGAATTGCCTGTACCAGTCGATTCGCTCATTTTTCCAATAATCAAGCCAGGTTTTTTGTGTGCCGGGTTCAATAAAATATTCCATTTCCATCTGTTCGAATTCACACGACCGGAAAATATAATGCTCCACAACAATTTCATTCCGAAAAGATTTTCCAATTTGGGCAACACCAAAAGGAATTTTTAAGGCTGTTGCAGTTTGAATATTTAAAAATTGCACAAACATCGCCTGGGCGGTTTCTGGTCTGAGGTAAGTCGCGGTTTTTGATCCGTATTCGTCGAGAATTTTTCGAATTTCGTCGGCTGTTAGACTTTTGCCAGCTAATGCTTGAGCAGCTTCGTTGAGCTGATCCACTGGTCCGATATTGGTTTTGAACATTAAATTAAATTGGCGTTCGTGGCTTAATTCGGACCCGCCACACACCGGGCAAACATAGCCTTGCGGTCCCACGGTATTTTTAACAATGCCGTCGGACTTTTTGCCGTTTTTCAGGTATTCAATTGCCGTACCCGGATCTTTGCGGGGTGCTTTGTCAGCACGAAAGCGCTCTTTACAATTTTTGCAGTCTACTAAGGGGTCGGAAAAGCCACCCACATGGCCCGATGTTTGCCAAACTTTTGGGTGCATTAATATAGATGCGTCAAGACCGACGATGTCGTCACGCTCAAAAGTCATGGTTTTCCACCATGCTTGCGCAATATTACGCTTTAGTTCGACTCCTAACGGGCCATAGTCGTAGCAGGATTTTAAACCACCGTAAATTTCAGAACTTTGAAAGACAAAACCTCGCCTTTTGCAAAGGGAAGTTAGCTTTGCCATTACGTCAGTACTTTCCATAGTGTCCATATATTCTCAAGATATTCTCAATTGCCGTTTCATTCTAAAAAACTTAACATCGATTTTGAAACAATGCAAAACAACTTCGTCTAGATACAAGTCGGATGCATCAGGCAAGACTGAGATTAAACTACATAAGTCCTTTGATTGTACGCCAAAACTAGTTTATCATCTAAGCTGAAAACACAAATTACGGAGAATAAAAATAATGCTTACAGATTCCGCAAAATCTTCTACAAAATCCCAATCCCACGCCACAACTTCTGATCACGATTACAAAGTAAAGGATATCAGCCTTTGGGAATGGGGCCGCAAAGAAATCCAACTCGCCGAAAAAGAAATGCCGGGCCTAATGGCTTTGCGCGAAGAATTTGGCAAATCAAAACCACTCAAAGGAACTCGCATTGCTGGCTGTTTGCATATGACAATCCAAACAGCTGTGCTTATCGAAACACTTATCGAGCTTGGTGCGGTGGTTCGCTGGTCGAGTTGCAATATTTTTTCGACTCAAGATCAAGCAGCGGCTGCTATGGCTAAAGCGGGTGTCCCTGTTTTTGCGTGGAAAGGCGAAACCGAAGCCGAATACGAATGGTGTATCGAGCAAACTTTAATGTTTGATGGCAAGCCTTTGAATATGATCCTAGATGATGGCGGTGATTTAACAGTACTGGTGCACAAAAAACACCCTCATCTTTTGACAGAACTTAAAGGAATTTCCGAAGAAACCACAACGGGCGTACACAGACTTTATCAAATGTTCGAACGTGGCGAGCTAAAAGTTCCGGCCATTAATGTAAACGACGCTGTCACAAAATCAAAATTTGATAATCTTTATGGTTGCCGTGAATCTTTGGCCGACGGACTAAAACGTGCGACCGATGTGATGATTGCGGGTAAAACTATTGTTGTTGCTGGTTATGGCGATGTAGGAAAAGGTTGCGCACGATCCATGCGTGGTTTTGGAGCGCGGGTTTTAATCACTGAAATCGACCCGATTTGTGCCCTGCAAGCCGCTATGGAAGGCTTTGAGGTAACAACCCTGGAGCTTGCAGCCGCCGAAGCTGATATTTTCGTCACAGCTACGGGTTGTAAAGATGTCATTACCGAAAAGCACTTTGGGCTGATGAAAGATCAAGCGATTCTTTGTAATATTGGACATTTTGATTCCGAAATCGACATTGGCTGGCTTGAAAAACAAAAAAGCATTAAAGAAATTAACATCAAACCTCAAGTTGATAAGTTTGTGATGGCATCAGGTCGAGAGCTAATTGTACTTGCTCGGGGCCGATTGGTTAATTTAGGGTGCGCGAATGGGCATCCAAGTTTTGTTATGTCGACTTCGTTTACCAACCAGGTTTTGGCGCAAATTGCACTTTGGACTGAGAATAAAAAATTTCCAGTGGGTGTTCATGTTTTACCAAAAGAATTAGACGAAAAAGTTGCGACGCTGCATTTAAAAAAGCTTGGAGTCAAACTTACGACTTTATCTCAGGATCAAGCTGATTATTTGGGAATTAAAAAAGAAGGACCATTTAAGCCAGATCATTACCGCTATTAAGCGGTAGTTAAAGGCTTTAGATTTTTTACCTTTTGATTTTGGGATTAAAATGTTACCTAGAATCTCCGAAAGAGAGTTTATAATGAACATTCGGGGAAAATACGAAAATGCCAAATTCAAAAGATTCTAAGCCTAAGAACACTGTCGTCCTCAATTTAAGTGATCGCCGCGCGGCGCATAACGATCAACTTATCGATCGGATGCGCCGGGGTGATTCGTTGTGGGCATTTGATAGCCAAAGCAGCTGGTTTCCTCCGCGGCCTTTGATTAAAAAAGACACAAAACTTATGAATAAGTTGTACCAAAATAATCCTGTCAAGGATGAAAGCTAAAATGATTGCTCTGTTATTGGCGCTATCAGGTTGGCAAATTTCGGCACAGACAGCTACTCAAGTGGTGAAAATTGCGGAAACCAAATCCGAAAAATGTGTCGCAGAATCTGGCGGGGTCACTAGCAAGATGTTGGATTGTGCAACCGAAGACTTAAAAGCTGCGGATATAGAGTTGAATACCCAATACCAAACGACGATGAAATCTAAGACTAAATTTCAGCAGAACGCATTGAAAAAAGCTCAAAAAGCCTGGGTGAAATTTCGCGGTGCAGAATGCGATTACTATGCCGATCCCGAAGCCGGGACCGGCGCGGCCTTAGATATCAAAGGCTGTCTTTTATCAATGACGCGTCAGCGTTTACAAGAACTTAAAAAACTTTAATCGCTTTATCATTTTGCGGTAGCAAATATTGCTCTAGTTGAGAAACTTATTTTAAACTACAATCTGTTCATATGCAGATCGAACCCCGGACGCTTAAAGGTTTTCGCGACTCTTCACCAAGCGTTCAAAAAATTCGCAATAAAATCTGGCAAACCGCCCGCAAGGTGGCTGAAGATTCTGGCTTTGAAGAAATTGCAACGCCTGCACTGGAGTATGCGGAAATCTTAATAAGTCACGCAGGCGGTGAAACCGAGAAGCAGACTTATTTATTTAAAGATCACGGCGAAAGAAACGTTGGCCTCAGATTTGATTTAACTATCCCTTTCGCCCGATATATTGCCGAAAATCACGGGCGTTTGACCTTTCCTTTACGTCGTCTTCAAATTGGCGAGGTTTGGCGAGGAGAAAACACCCAGAAAGGCCGCTACCGAGAATTTTGTCAGTGCGATTTAGACATTGTCGGCTCGGATACCGAAGCGTCTGACATTGAAGTTATATCGAATCTTGCTAAAATCCTAAGTGCTTTAAATTTTGGTGGCGTAACTTTTCACATCAACAGTCGCCCCGTTTTAAGCGGTATGCTTAAAAGTTTTTATGGCGAGCACTTTGAACCTGTAAAAGAGCCACAAGCCTTGATTGCACTGGACAAACTTGGAAAACTTCCCGAGGAAAAAGTCGCTAAACTTCTCGAGGATATATTCGGAATTCCCAGTGGTAATTTCATTCAACAGCTAAGCAAAGCTGATGTTAATTCTTTACGGACATTGCAAACAGAAGTTTCTAATGTGCATTTTGAAAGGCTTTTAAATACGTTTGAGTTATTGGAAAAGTTTTTTAAATTTCCTAATATTTCTTATCAACTAAATTTTACAATTGCCCGTGGGCTTGGGTATTACGACGGAATTGTTTTTGAAACCACAATGGCTTCGCAATCGAATTTCGGATCCATATGTTCCGGAGGTCGCTACAATAATTTAGTAAGCCGTTTTTCGAAAGAAAATATTCCCGGCGTAGGTGGGTCGATTGGGGTGGATCGTCTCGTGGCGTTTTTAGAAGATGTGCCTCAAGTTCAAGTTCATGCAAAAACGAGAATTTTAATTGCCTACACACACGGTTCTGTTCTTGATTATGCCTGTGAGATTCTATCGGAATTAAAAAACTTGCAGATCGTTTCCGAGCTTGGTTTGCAATCTAAAATTTCACAACAATTTCGGCATGCGGATCGACTTAAAATTCCTTACGTCATCACCGTTGGCCCAGACGAAAAGACCGCGCGAACATTTAGCTTTAAAAATATGACAACTCAAAGCGAACAGAAAAATATTTCTTTGTCAGAAATACTAACCATAACCAAAAGTTTGTAAAAGGAATATGTATTGCGGATAATAAAAGCCGACCGAGGATCTAAAATTTCGTGCAAAGGATGGGTTCAGGAAGCAGCCTTACGGATGCTCATGAATAATTTAGATCCAGAAGTTGCGGAAGATCCGGCACATTTGGTTGTTTACGGTGGAACAGGAAAAGCAGCTCGCAATTGGGAAGCCTATGATCAGATTGTTAAAAGTCTAAAAAACCTAGAAAACGACGAAACGCTATTGGTGCAATCGGGTAAACCTGTGGCGATTTTTAAATCCCATGTCGATGCACCGCGAGTGTTGATTGCGAATTCCAATATTGTCGGAAAATGGGCCACTTGGGATTACTTTCATGAACTCGAAAAAAAGGGCCTGATGATGTACGGCCAAATGACGGCAGGGTCGTGGATTTATATTGGCACTCAAGGAATTTTACAAGGAACTTACGAAACATTTGCGGCTTGCGGTGATAAATATTTCGGAGGTGACTTAGCTGGTCGCCTAGTTGTTTCGGGAGGCCTTGGGGGAATGGGCGGCGCTCAGCCTCTGGCAGCATGTATCGCTGGTGCGACATATCTTGGAGTGGACGTCGATCCGGAACGTATTAAAAAACGTCTAGAAAAAAAATACATAGACGAGATGGCAGAAAATCTCGACCAAGCAATTGAAAAAGTTTTGCATTTTAAACTTAAAAAAATCCCACGTAGTGTCGGTGTTGTTGGAAATATGGCAGAAATTTTGCCTGAACTTTTACGCCGAAATATTATCCCTGATGTTGTAACCGATCAAACCTCTGCTCACGACGAACTTCACGGATATATTCCAGTTGGGTATTCGGTGGAAAAAGCAAAAATCCTTGCGGATTCTGATCCCGAGACATACAAAACTCTGGCGTACAAATCTATGGCAATGCATGTGGACGCAATGGTGGAATGTCAAAAGCGCGGGTCCAAGGTTTTTGACTATGGGAATAATCTTCGTGCGCAGGCCGCAAAAGGCGGTTCAAAAAATGAGAAGTCTTTTCTGGGTTTTGTGCCAGAATTTATTCGGCCATTATTTTGTGCGGGTAGTGGGCCTTTTCGCTGGGTGGCGTTAAGCGGCGATCCGAACGATATAAAAGTGACAGACGAAGCTTTACTTAAAGCATTTCCTGAGCATAAAAAACTCCATCGTTGGATTAAAACCGCCCAAGAACGAGTGGAATTTCAAGGATTGCCAGCACGCATTTGCTGGCTTAATTATGGCGAACGAGAAATCGCTGGTGTTTTATTTAATGACTTAGTAAAAACAGGCAAACTTTCGGCGCCTATTGTAATCGGTCGCGATCATTTAGACTGCGGAAGTGTGACATCTCCAAATCGCGAAACCGAGGCCATGAAAGATGGTAGTGATGCGATTTCGGATTGGCCGTTATTAAATGCTATGATCAATGCAGTCAACGGAGCAAGTTGGGTGAGCCTTCATCACGGCGGTGGCGTTGGAATTGGTTATTCGCAACATTCTGGAATGGTGATTGTTGCGGATGGAACTGACGCGGCTCGAGAGCGCATAAAACGGGTACTGACAAGTGATCCAGGAATGGGTGTGGTTCGCCATTTGGATGCCGGATATGGTGAGGCTTTAAATGTTGCGGTTGCAAAGAAAATGAAAATCCCCGGTTTAATGTACAAAGAGAATTAAAGCATGCTCGATATAAAATTTATTCGCGAAAATGTAGAAGCTGTAAAAAAAGGCGCTCGAGATAAAAGAAATTCTACTGATATCGATGCCCTTTTAAAACTTGACATCGATCTGCGAGCCGCTACAACTCAGCTAGAAAATTTTCTTGCCGAACGCAATAGAATTTCTAAAGAGATTCCGAAAGCTTCAATTGAAGAAAAAGAATTCTTGAAACAAAAAGTTTTAGGCTTAAAGGCGGAATCGGAAACCCTAGAAAAAAAAGTAAAAGATCTGAAAATTGACTACGATCAGCTGATGCTTCTTGTTCCTGCACCTGCCAGAACGGATGTTCCTATTGGCAAAGACGACTCTGAAAATGTGGAAGTTAAAAAAGTTGGTGTTATTCCAACTTTTGATTTCACGCCACTTGATCATATTAGCATCTGTGCAAAACATAAATTAGTGGACTTTGAAAGAGGGGTAAAGCTCGCGGGATCAAGGTCCTATGTGTTAACTGGAATGGGTGCACGATTGGAACAGGCTATTTTAAGGCTTTGTTACGATCAACTGGTTTTAAAAGGTTACCAACCCATGTCGGTTCCGGTTTTGGTAAAAGATGAAGCCATGGTTGGAACAGGGTATTTTCCAACCGGAAAAGACCAAGCCTATTACGTCGAAAAAGATTCTTTAGCACTTGTTGGTACCGCCGAAGTTTCATTGACGAGTTTTTATTCGGGAGAGATCTTAAAAGACGCCGAACTGCCTATTCGCATGATGGCTTGGAGTAGCTGCTTTAGACGCGAGGCCGGAACTTATGGAAAAGACACATCTGGTCTTTACCGGGTGCATCAGTTTCAAAAAATAGAGCAGGTGATTATCGCACCAGCGTCGGTGGAACAAAGTGAAAAACTGCATCAAGAAATTTTGCAGAATGCTGAAGATATTCTACAGCTTCTCGAGCTTCCTTACCGGGTGGTGTACGTGTGCACCGGAGATTTGGGTCAAGGCCAGGTTCGAAAACACGACATCGAAACCTGGATGCCTTCAAGGCAGAACTACGGCGAGACCCATAGTTGTTCGACCTTTCATGATTTTCAAGCGCGCAGGTTAAAACTTCGTTACAAAGACTCGCAAAACGAAACACGCATGTGTTACACATTAAACAACACAGCTATCGCAAGCCCTCGAACGTTAATTCCGCTTCTAGAATGCCATCAACAAATGGACGGTTCGATTAAAATTCCCAAAGCGCTGCGAGAATACCTTGGCGGCCTGGAAAAAATAGGTTAACTACTAAGCACTGTGGATACTTTAAAAAAACTAATCAAAAATCAAGATTTCTATGTTTTTCTGGCACCTTTGGCAGGGGTATCGGATTACCCATTCCGCAAAATCTGTCAAGAACAAGGAGCCGATTTAACTTACGTAGAAATGCTGTCGGCAACCGCATTGACTTACGCAAGCCAACGCACAAGAGAAATGTGCGCGCGCTTTGCAGACGAGCCATTTTTAGGTGTTCAGCTAACTGGAAGAACTCCTGAAGAAACCGCGCAGGCTATTAAAATACTTGAAGAGTTTAATTTTGACACGGTCGATCTGAACATGGGCTGTCCGGTTCAAAAAGTTGTCAAATCAGGCTGCGGAAGCGCAATTATTCGCGACCCACGACGCGTTTTAGAAACCGTAAAACAGGCCCGCGATGCCACCCAAAAACCACTTTCTGCCAAAATCCGAATTGGTTGGGATAGGGCCTCTATCAACACCGATTTTGTGGCAAAAGCGGTCGAAGATGGTGGGGCTGACTGGCTAACGGTTCATGGCCGCTGCCGAAACGACGACTATGCTCAACCTGTTTCACTGGAAGAAATCGCATCTGCTAAGCGCAAAATTAAAATTCCGGTAGTCGGTAATGGAAATATTTTTACCTGTCACGATGTGGATTTTATGGCTGCAAAAACCAACGTCGATGGCGTGATGGTAAGTCGTGGTGCGCTGGGAAATCCTTGGATATTTCGCGAAATTAAGGCCAAAAAGCCTATACCTGTTTCGGTGGATGAGTGGCGAACGGTCGTGCTTAATCATCTCTCGTTGCAAAACAAAACTTATAAAAATTCCCCAGCCGGAGCCGTTTGTATGCGAAAGCATTTACTATGGTATGCAAAAGGTTGGCCTGGGAAAAAAACTTTTCGTGAGAGTATCAATGTTTTGGATGATTTAAATCATGCACCCAAAATAATCGATGAATTTTGTGAAGATTTGGTCAGTAAAAATATTATGTTCCGCTCGGAAGTGTCTTCACTGGAAACAACAGAAAGATTCTCTTCGTGGGATCCTAAATTCGAAATGGATAGGACGTTAGATCGTGGAGTGGGTTGCGACACTCTTTAACTTCTGAATAATGCAGGTTAAGAGTCAATACAAACAATTTCACAATCCTTTGGTTTCTACTTTTGCTGCTAACAAATTTTCCCAATAACCTCCGACTTTTTTACTTCGTGCGTCCAAATGGCCAGATAAAAACAGGCTCGTTTTGGCACGAGTCAATGCTACGTAGAGAAGACGAAGATTTTCTTCTGCAATATTTTGTGACTGAACAACGCGCAAGTCTTCAACCAATCCTTCAAATTCTGCTTTAGTACCGACGTAATGCATGGTCTTGCCCGGCAAATCTTTAATCCAATAATGGTCTGAACGGGCCCAGCTGCGCATTAAATCCATCACAAAAACCATTTCAAACTCTAACCCTTTGGATTTGTGAATTGTCATCAGAGACACGGCATTTTTATCTACAACTTGAATATTCAAATTGGAATTACTGTCGCGTGAGAGTTTCTCTAGATGCATGGAAAAACTAAGTAAGTTACCGGCGCTGTCGTTGTAAAAATCTACTGCCAGATCATAAATCGTTTCAAAATAAATATATTCAATTGGGTCATAGGAACACTTCATAAAATCAACAACTTCGCGCAGATACTCTAAACCAAAAAAGCGCTCAGAATGAGTCAACAACTTCTCGAAAGTAGAAAAAGTTTCTGGCGAATGATTCTGCAACAAATGCATTAAACGATCGAATTGCAAAGTTTCGTCAAGTTCAAAAAGTTGGCTAAGATCCGAATCCAGCAGTCCAAAAACGGGCGATTTCGCGAGAACCCACAGAGAAGATAAATTTCCAGGAAAGACAATAAGCTTGATCAAATTAACTAAATCACTAACCGATGATTCTTCAAATAAGCTGCGTGATGTTTCGACTTTGTATGAAATATTACCACGATCAAAGGCCTCAATTAAAACATTCAAATCCGTAGAAAAAGGAAACAAAACGCAGCAGTTACCCAGTGGAACTCCTTGGTGAGTCAATTCATTCAGAGCTTCGACAATAAGTTCACATTCTCTTTCCAAAGAAAAATTTGATTCATCGCTCAAAAACCTAATTTCAGATTTTTTATTATTATCAAATGCCGACTGGTGCATGCGGAAATCTTGCAAAGGCATCATTTTAAAAACCGAATTTATGAAGTCTAGAACTCCCTGGCAACTTCGGTAGCTTCGGTCCAACTCAATATTTTGCAGTAACGCACCATCGGCTTCCGATTTCAAATTTTGCATAATACTTGCGTCGGCTTCGCGAAAGCCAAATATTGACTGTTTTGTGTCGCCCACACAAAAAAAGCTCCCAAATTGCCCATCTTCGTACTGAATGCTATTGCCTGACAGAATTTCATTAACCAAAGGCTCAAAAACCCGCCACTGCAGTGCGCTTGTGTCTTGAAACTCGTCGATTAATAAATGTCTAATGCTGCATTGGATTTGGTATTGTGCTCCAATATTCTCATCGTGATGAAAGATGCGATAAGCACCCTTTACTAAATCTGAAAAATTGATAACTTTTTTTCGGTGCTTTATCTTCTGTAGGGAATTTTGGTAAAAACGGTAAATTTCAAAACATAAGTCAGACCGGGCTTGTCTTAATTTTGATTGGTAAATGGAAATTTGATCAAAAATCTGCTTGATTTCATAAGCGATTTCAGCCCGAATTTTACTTCGGTTATTGAGAAAACTATGTTGTAAGTTGCATGATTTTAGCGAAATAATCTGCTGTAATATCTTAATGTCTTTGGGATCTTGTTCCAATTGCAAAATTAAATTTTGTTTTTCGGGGAAATCTTTTAAGTCATCAACCATTGCCAAAAGTTCGGGCAAGATCTGAATAGACAGTGCGCTTAAGCTAACATCGTTTAAATAAGATTTTTCCGAGTGAATGATTGAATCTGATGCTTCAAGTGACCAGATAAAAGATTCATTTGCTAAAATTCCTTCAGCGCGGTTAAGAAAATCCTGTGTGGAAAAATCTTTAGCAATTTCAGTATTTTTTAAGGTTTTCAAACCCAAATGTTCGATAAGATATTTGACTGTTTGCGCAGTTGCTGCGTTGAAAATTTCACTCCACTCTACGGAGCTTGTAAGAATACTCGCGGCTGCATAGTCTGGAATAAATGCGGGTGATTCCGAAGCCATCGGCAGCATCGCCTCAAAGGTATGTTGACTTGTCCACCTTTGAAATATGCTATCCATGGTGGTAATGTCGATACTTGAAAATTCTGAAAGAATTTTGTCGGAAGTTTCTAAAGCTGACAATGGCTGTTGATTATTGCCGCCATTTTCATTCCAAAAAACTAAAGATTTGGATTCAAATTCCGTTCTCGATTCCGGTAGAGACTGAAATCCCAAGGCTGTTTCCATGACCCGCGAGCGCATTTCTTCGGCGGCTTTTCTGGTAAAAGTCAGACATAAAATTTTATCGATATCGCAGTGACTTGCAACCAGGTGAAGATATCTTTGTGCAAGCTGGTAGGTTTTCCCAGAACCCGCTGAAGCACTCACAACAAAACTTTGGTACGGATTTTGCGGGTCTAAAGGCAAGGTGCTTTTTCCTCGGCAAAGACTTTTAAGTGTGTCTCGAGATACCTCTGCCGCGACAGCTGAGAAAATCTAAGCTGATCATGCTTTCGGCAGTGTGCCGCGTATTCACAAAATCCACAGTTGGAAGTATCAATAGGAAATGTTTTTGTTTCTGCAAGTTCTAAAAATCGCCACTTAAGTAAGTTAAAACTTTCTTTAACCGCAGAAATATTCTTTCTCGAAAAAACTTCGGTCCATTTTTTTTGGGCAAAGGACCAATATCCAATTTGGATCGGCTGTTCGCCACCCAATTCTTCCAGAATGACCGTACCGTAAATAGCAAGTTGTAGGTCTAAGCCTTTGTAGATTTGGGGCCTTGAGGCATGGCTATTACGTTTAAAATCGATTACGACGTTTTGGGTTTCTTCTAACGATACAAAATCCACAAATCCTTCAACTAAAATCTCACGAAAATCTGGCGACAAATCAAAAAAGTTTTTAAATTTTTTCTCGAGCTGAATTTCGGCAGTGAGGCTAAATCGTTCATTTAAAAAATCAATAAATGCCGGTAGCTGGTCATTCTCAAAATCAAACCAAAAACCCGGCTTAACATCTTGGTATTTTGACTTCAGAAAACCCAGGTCTTGATTGCTTAAGTAAAAATTTCCAAAGTTCTTGCGGTTTTTTATAATTTTTGCAGCTGCCTCATGTAAACATAAACCTTCTTTTAATGCCGCTTGATCCTGAAAAAATAAAAATGGTTCAAGCCGCATTTTTTTATAGAAAAAACGCCGCGGACAACTAATAAGACTTTGAATCGAAGTGGCTGAGAGCTTTTCGGTTAGTTTGTGAACTGCGTCCGCAAACCACTGCTCTGTATCAGACCCGCATGTCTTGCGAATTTTAGGTGCTATTACAGTTTCTAAAACAGGTGACTTTAAAAAATTTAAATAGGCCGTAGGGGTTGTCTTAACGCCTGCTACCATGATTGGAAACGACAGTTCGACATGCTTGTTAAAACCGCAAAGATTTATAAAATTTTCGGCTTCAAGGTTTTGTAAATGAAGTCTTTTGGGCAACCCAAGCTCGGCTTTGTAAAATTCGGGAATGAGAGCGTTAAAAGGTTTTCTTTTTGGCAGGAATTGATCCGTACACCCTAGAATAAAAACGTGATCAAACTGACCAAGGCGCGCGTCGATAAAATTTAGAATTTTAACATGAGCTTCTGGTGCAGAATGCATTTCTACTTCGAGTTTTGCAATTTCATCACAGATAAACTCTAAAAACGTGTCCTCCATCTGAAGTTCGCTGAATACTCCCAAAAGTGAAAAAATTTTCTGAATTTTGGGGTTTAATAGCGACGCCCTCTTTTCGTCAGGAAAAACTTTTTCTATTTCGCACCATAATTTATTAAGAATGATAGGCAGCTCTTTAATATTTTGTGTTTTTGTTACAGTGAAATCGGAAATTAACTGCATCAAGGGGTGATCGATTACCAGGTGATCAAATGACTTTTCCTGCCAGTTTTGTTGCCAAATTCTAGCATATTCTCGGCGAGACAAATCCAGCATGTCGAGAGTCTGGAGCAGGACGTAGCGCAATTCTTCAGTCGGATGGCGTTTGTAATGAATAACCGAAAGAAAAAGTCTAATACTAGGAACGTGTTTGGTGGATTCCTTAAGTTTAGTGTCAGAAGCTAAATTTATTTTTTTCAATCGACTATTTATTCTTAAAAGATATTTGTTCTCATCGGAAAGGACGACGGCAATATTTTTAGCGCCTGTACCCACAAGTTTTTTAATTTTTACAAGTTGAGAGTGGATTTCTTGATCTATAGACTCGTGGGAACTTAATTTGACATGGCTCGGCGCGTCAATGGCGGGTAAGGGCCAATCTTTGAAACTAAATCGCTCTACTAACATTGTATAGAGATCCAATTCAAACGGTAAGGTGCTTTGAAAAGCCACAAAATAGCACAATGCAAATTGGGCAAAAAAATCATTTGTTTTCTTATTACTAATCTTTATAAGCTTGGTTACTTCAATAAATTTTTGTTGGCGCTGTTCAGCCCTAGAAATAAAGCGCTCATCTGTTTTCGAAATGCAATCAAACACCGATTTGATTTCAACAATTTCTTTCAAACGGAGCTTAAGCCA
The DNA here is from genome assembly GCA_043757325.1 of bacterium. GTDB lineage: Bacteria > Bdellovibrionota_B > Oligoflexia > Oligoflexales > RGVZ01 > JAYVPO01. The sequence goes on along the minus strand of JAYVPO010000140.1, from coordinate 4,019 downwards.
GTCTGTTTGCTGGTCGTTTTTGGTCACAAATTTGTCAATCGCCAAGGTCAATTTGTTTTCAAAGTCCTGTGCAACATGATGCAGTTTTAAACTTTGGAAAAAATAATAAAGCTCGTTGACGTTTCTTTCGTGAAGGGTTTTAAGGCGGTGAGTCACTTTCAGTGATCGAATTTTTATTTTTAATAAATACGCCATTACGCTGGATGGAAATGGTTCGACCGGAGTGGAGAGATTTCTTGCATGTAAAAATGTCGAACACAAATCGTCCATCGTTGTGATTAAACAATTTTTGTTTTGTAATTTTGCTCGTAATTGATCGCAAGCCAGTTGAGTTGGAAGAATCATCAGAACTGGAGCTGGTAATTCTTGGGAGTTTATAAAATCGGCGATGTTAAAAAATACATGACTCACAAAAAAGTCCTAAAAAGTCATACCAAGACTTACGTTTACTATGCCAAATATTCTTGTGGACTCAATAAAAACACGTACGGCGTGGCTTCGGTCGTCTACGGTATCTTCAATTTTGATTTTTCCGGCAAAACTATGTTTGACGCTAACAATATTCCAATCCAAAAAAAATCTTTCGAAAAACTCATAACTAAATCCAATACCCGTTTCTAACGACAAAGCTTGGGCTTGAAACCTTGACGTCAGGAAATTCTGACCAGAACTTAGTTTGTCTTCTACAGTAAAAGCGCGGGGCGACACTTTGCCGTCAATAGAATGAAAAGCTCCAGACATATTTAAAAATATGGGAAATCTTTTTGATGGGAAATAGCGCAGCTCCGTTCCTATCGTTGAAAAAAAAGCTCTGCTCTCAAACTCACTTCCTCGTAATTGCGCGGCATTTTGAGAAAAGAAACCAGCTCCGGAAAAAAAATTTAAACTTAGATGGTTGCTTAAATTGCTTAAAAAATTAACTCCCAGAAGCTGCCAAGGATGAGCCTCTCCCAAAGAAATCCCTACGGCCTTTTCTGGGGTTTTGGTTTCATATTCATTTTCGATGTTGTCAAAATCTACTTCAGAATCATCTTCGATCTCATCGTTTGCAAAACTTGCACTGGACTGAATTAAAAGACAAAAAAATATTTTTTTGGAATTTTGTATTAACATGGTAACCTACTGTAATAGCCCGTTGATTCGAATGCACTTTATAGGTTGACATTGTTTTGAGAAATCGTAAATTTTTTTTCTTTATGATCGTGTTTTTCGGGTTTAGCTTGAAAGCAAACAGTGCCGAGGCCGAGGGGCGCTTCGAATTGGCCTTGGGACCTTCAATTATAGAAGAAGGTGACGACCGAATGCGTCCGGGGCTTGCTTCGCATCTTGGAATTGGCAAAGAATATTTTCTACGGTTTTATAGTTGGGGTCGAAAATTTGGACCCGTAAAGGAAACAAGCTATTTATTAGTTGGCGCAAAAAACTTCCCCGTTTTCTCGACAACTTGGGCTTTTGCGCATTTTGGGATTGCCGGACTAAGCGAGAAAACAGAAATTAGCTTTTCTGATGATACGACGCAAAACGATGCGGAAATAAATACGAACTTAGGCGGGGTGGCAGGTGTCCACATTCGAATTGAAGCCGTGGCGCCGATACTTTTGCAATTTAGTTGGGACTCTCATATATTTCTTGCTGGGCCAAATGGTGCGATATTTTTAGCAAATAGCCGCAAGCAAACCATATCGCTTGGGTTAGGATTGCGACTATGAGCTGGTTCCAAAGATGTTTTCTATTTTTTATTTTGCTTAGTAATACTTTACTGGCGGGCGAACTGACACTACGTTTAGGCCCGGGATCACTTGGAAATGGCGGAACAAATCCGCTAGGAATTCCACCGTCTTTGGTAGACGCCGATGTGACATGGCTTACGTCTTCAAATTGGGAAACTAGCGTTTCGATTATTCCAGGAATTTTTGTTGGTAAAAGATCGGAATCGGCGGCGGGTTTTTATTTAGGTGCTGGTGGTGGAATTGTGATCAGTGCAAATGGTGGTGGTCTTGGGCCGTACGCGGCTTTGGGATATTCCCGTGGGGAAACTTTTAAATTTAACGCGGAATTAAAACAGGCTATTGGTGTCACTTCGCATGGTTTGGTGACGCCTTATGCTATGCGAGTTGGGGTGAGTTATGATTTCGGCAATTAATCGCTGGTGCGAAATGATAAAAATGACTGCGTTGACTTTAAAAAACCCTCCTCGCCGTGCGCATAGCACTGTCTTCGTCGAGTTTTTCTCGTCGCCTTGTCCTTTTTTCATTTGGCACCAGCGAAATTTGCAAGGTTGGAAGGTGAAGGTAGTGAGAGTGGTGAGGGTGGTGAGATTCATTATTGTATTTTTAAGTTTTTATTCGTTAAACGCATTCTCTTTCGTGCTTCTTTCCAAAAAAAAGGCGTCGCTGCCGTCCACTCCTTTGGCGCCTGAGATTATTTTTGTGTGGGATGGCAAAGCTCCAGAAATATCTAAAAAAGATAAATTTAATAACGGCGAATTTGCTAACTATTCTGACAAGCAACTGATGGAAGTTTTGTTGCGGCAAGCTATGGCGCGGTGGAGTGATGTCCATGGTTCTTACTTAAAATTAAAACTCGACACCTCACGACCTAACTTAGCTAAAATTTCCAAAGATGACAAAATCAACAGCATCGTGACGGAGTCCAGCAGCAATTTATCTCAAGCTGCAGCCGCAAGCCCCTACATCCCAGACGATAGCAATTTCATCGAAGACTGCGATATTAGTATGTCAAATAAAAGTGTGTCTGCAGATAGTGCGCTTTTCACAATCACTCACGAAATAGGGCACTGTGTAGGTCTGGGTCACCCGCATACCAATTATGGCGCCATTATGGGATACTCACGAAATTCCGGTAAAGCTTCGTACTTAGGAGCTGACGATAAAGCAGGCGCTATTTTTCTCTATCCAGATCCTGCGGTTTACAATGGTGATGTGAAAGAAACTTACGGTTGTGCCATGGTTGATAAAACTAAAAGTTCTAAAGTAAACTTTGGATTTTTTGGACTGATTTTTTCGCCATTTGTGTTTTTATTTTTAAGCGCTCTCATGAAACAATTTAAGATTTCGAAACGGCGCCGTTTTTTAGCTAGGTAAAACTTCCAAAACCGATTCTGTATCACAAAACGTCAAGCGGGTTCCGGTGGGAAGAAATTCATTTATTCTGTCGGCAATTTGATCAGGGGCGAATCCCGCTCTCATTAGCGTAGTGACAATTTGTCGAAACAAAAGTTCTGCAAGTTGCTCGTTAGAATTGAAGTCATTAGGATTTTCTTTCTTTTTTCTATTGGCTTGGACAAGCTCTCCAAAGTCTCGAGTGAACCACTGCTCGTTTTTGATGGGCAGAATATTACCGAGGCTAAGTTCAACCTCATAAAGTTCCGCAAGTTTGGCTTGGACATCGGTTGGCAAAATGGACATGGAATCAAAATCTCAATAATTAATCAGCTTTATGTTTGGCATGAACCACTATTGAAATCAATAATTAATTAAGATAATTACTGCAGGAGCGGAAGACATTAACGCATCCCGAGCTGTACTCAGCGAAGGGATCTCCCACTAAGCTGCATTGATCTTCTCTTCTCTTCTGTTCCCTCCCTTCTCTTCCCTACACTTCCCTCAAACACCCCGACGAACGAAATATTTCGATTAAATTTTGTGAAGGATCTGTGCACACCAGTCCGTATCTCCAGAGATCGTGCTTTCCAAAATCAGGCCGCGCCCATTGAATTTTAAGGGAAATCTTCACGCTTCCAACATCCAAAAACCCAACTGTCCCTTCGGCTAATTTCTGCGAAATAAGCACGCCCATACCATGTTGCGAAATATCAATTGGTCGGCAAGTGACTTCTGTTTTAGAAAAAGTTAATTTTCCTGGAAGTAAACCAGTCAGAATATGCCTCTCAGACATGCGGCTTTCTTTGAAACTTAATTGTGTGCGAGCCATAGTAGGATTCTCCCTCAAATGACCTTTCGGCTCGGTCGTGGCACAATACTGAGAACTTCCAAAAA
>JAYVPO010000139.1:0-5371 GCA_043757325.1 bacterium | reverse complement strand
GCTCGTACTCTGACACAGAGCATTTTAAATGGAAAACCAAACCAATTTGTTGTATTCGAAATGTCTTTGAAAAACTGTACGGGTGGAGAAAAATACATTCAAACAAATGAAATTCGATTCGACTACAACGCCTACTTAAGCGGCGGTGTTCCAAACAATCTAAACTACAAACTTAAAACTAGAGATCAGCAGATATTGGCGGGTGGGGCGATGGATAGAGTCGTCGGTTCAGACCTCTTTGGAAATAATTCCGCCACAAGGTTTTACTGGAGAACTGCAGGCGACCTGCGCATTCCACCTTCGACCGTTTCACTGTATCTAGAAATTGACGTATCAAATTTAGAGTTTCACGTAGGCTTATTTGGTGGCCACCATCCGCCTACCGAACAAATAGATATGTATCTAAGCTTTGCGAATGCGGCCCCTGTAACAACGAGCATTACATACCAAAACAATTGAGGCTTGTTTAAAAATGCGCAATCTTGACAGTGTTAAGAAGGTAGACAGTCTACACTTACGGATAGTGAACTAACACGTTGAAAAAGCACAATATAACAATAGTTAACTCACGGCACCTTTCTTGCTTCTCATTCTTAATAAGAACCGAAAATATCTTCCACAAGTTAGCGAGCCTTCAATGAAAAATTTTATTTTAATCGTTTTATTCGGCGTTACTTTCTCAGCATGCCAGTCAGCACGTAATAACGGCGGCCCTGGCATCGGACAGCGGTCAACAAGTGACAGCTCTTTTATTATGTCTTTGCCAAGTGACGGCAGCATGCCGGCAGATCTTCTCAGTAAGTTAACCGGTTATAATTTAGAAATTACTCCGGCAGCTACTAATTCTTGCACAAACCCGACTAACTTCAAAAAGGTTGCGGCATTAAACGACAGAAAACTTACCGCTAAAATCGCGTCGGGTTGTGACTACAACATCGTGGTGGAATTGGGATCTTTAGCAACGGACAGTTTAGACGCGGTCTTTTTATCCAACAAAGTCTCTACCCCGAACGGTACATCTTTAACAAGTGCAGATATTGGGACTAAGACCACAGTTAGTAAATCCATTTCACTTACTCCTACGGACGATGGAACTATGGCAGGTTTTAGTAATATTCAAAGCCCCTCAACGCCTCCGCCACAGCCCACAGATCCTCCTTCTTCGACACCTCAGCCTCAGCCGACTGCACCTCCTTCAGCTGGCCCACAGATTGTGAATATCGTCGTAAAAGATGGCTATTCACCGGATGTTATTACTTTGAAAAAAGGTGTGAAAGCACAGTTAAAATTTGACCGCCAAGAAAAAAGCAGCTGTAGCAGCAGTGTGTTAATTAAGGATTTCGGGGTGTCAAAAGCACTGCCGGCATTTCAGACAACTGTGATCGAAATCACTCCAGACAAAACTGGCGAATTTAAATTCACATGCGGCATGCAGATGATCGAAGGGCGTATCATTGTAACCGAGTAATGTTTTACAATCCGACAATATTTCTGAAGTAAACATAGCACGTATAAACGAGGCCGGTAATTAAACAAGATAAAACCAGCGCCGGCCAGTACGTAAATCCTGAGTTTAAAAACTGACTCAGCACGATAAAAAAAACTAACGAAGGCAGCACGAAAAGAAGTATCTCTTTTGAAGATTGAGAGATGTTTTGGGACGTCTGCCCGTCTACATGCATCCACGTAAGCGCTAGAATTGACGTTAAAGGTAATGAAATCAGAATGGCGCTTATGAAGCGCGATCTGGCGGACAACTCCGAAGCAAAAGCAATTACCAACGCAGATAAGATAGTTTTGAGAAGAAATCGCACCGTCATAGATTCTCAACCTCCGTTAACAATTAAAATTACCACATTAGATAGGTTTGGATTTTTTTACCCACAAAAGGTTTAATTCCCTAGTTTTTAATTTTTATCGTCCCTATAGCTACGCTGAATTCTTAGCCTTTTAGCACCCTTTGTTTTTCCAAAATAATAACTCAATTTTGAAAGCTTTAATGCCGATATATATGGCTAACCCTGTTTAGAGGATGGCATACATATGTTACGAAAAACTATTTTATTGTTGACGATAATACATTTTGGATCCAGTTGCGTAAAAAAACAATCCACCTCTTCAGACACAAAATATGCGCAACTTGACGACTTCGGTGGATTTGGACTTGCCGAGGTTTTGCCAAATCAGACCGTCACCATCTGCTCAGATGAAAGTACCAGTAAGGCCGCAGATATTGTGAAAAAATCCATTCTCGAATGGGCCGCTCCAATCGGTCGCGACAAGTTTATTAAAGTCGACACGAGCTGTAACAGTAAAGCGGACGTAAAGATAACTTTAACCACATCGGATTCTAACAGCACATGCGGTGGAGGAGTGGCAGCTTATACATTTCCTGAAGGCAAGGGAACTTTTACAATTGTGTACTGTTCGCAGGAGTTTGTGACGGCCGTGGACATCAATATCCACGAAGTAGGGCACATTTGGATGCAATGTGATAGGTACGGGTCAGGTGATTTATCACAGGCTAAATTTGGCGCAAACTGTTCATCAACCAATACTGATAACAAAGAACTTTCCTCTGCGATGATGGCCGGTGGACCAAGTCACCCGCAAAAAGTTACAGAAGATGATGCGAATTCAATGAAAGCTTTGGCATTGAGAACAGATATTACCGCAAATGATCAATGGAAAAATATCGCAAACAATTCGTCTCCGAATCCTTCGAAAAGTCCCACGCCGCTGAATAAAAACAATTCCACACCGCCTTTGGACGACGCAAAGCTCACACCTAAAGCGGACAGCTCAAGCCAGGCAGGTAACACTTCTTCTGATTATGCTGGTAACTGCAATAGGGTTTTACAAATCCCAACTGCGCAGCTTTCATCGCAAGATTCTCTGACAAAAACTTTCTGCCAAATTGGGAGCATGTTTTCAGGGCATTAAATATTGGTTTTGAAAACACTCATGAATTTGACTCATCCATGAACCATCGTGTGTCGTTTTTTCACACTTAGAATGGCCTAAGTTCGGCAAAAGTCTTTTTGTTTCTCTGATATAGTCCAAATCCGAAAAGCGATTAAAATTCGTACCCCACTTGAAGAATTGTGGCGTCTAATCCCCAGTAAGAAGCTCCAAATTGTTTCTGAATCATGGCAAAGCCAACATTCGAATCAAGCCGCACTTTTCCTAATTTATATCCGGCAGACATTTTTACACCGTAGCGGTTAAATTCTCGATTGCCTGTGCTCTGTGGAACAGGCTCATCGGGTGCGTGCCCGGGCTCGTCGTCGCCATGTAGCAAGGCTGTTTTTTCTCTTGGAATCGGACTTATATTTTTTTCGTCCACAATAACAGTTTTGGAATACCACGTCATAGATAGTGCTCCCGACAGTCCTACTGAAAATTTGCTTGTGACGGCATAGCGAGGCCCTGCGCTTATAGAAAGTGTGGTAATTTTAAATTGATTCTGGCTTGATTTTGAAACAGGTGCCGAAAGGTTAACGTTGTAATTGAGCGAAATTTTTTTCGCAAAAGGCTGAGAGTAAGATAAGCCCAGTGATGGATCCATTAAGTCGGCATCAGAAAATATGTAGCCGAAATTTAAATTTAAGCTCACTTGCTTTGACATTCGGTAGGCAACACCGGCTGAGAAATACGTCGAGAAGCTTGCAGATGAACCGCTACCACTTGTGTCACCTCCTCCTCCGTCGTGGCCCTCGTGCTGATAGGTTGGCTGAGGAACCCCAAAAGTTGTTATCGATGCGAGACTTGCAGACGTGGTCGGCGGATCGGTGAGAGGCTTTGATATGCTGGATCCAAGTCCCAAAGAAAACGCCCAACTTTTGATATCTTCGTCCGACCTTTTGCCACTTTTCGACTTATTTTTTCCGCTGGTTTCAGCCGAATGGGCGTGATCACCATGGGCAAATATTTCGGTGCAAGATAAAAGATTTAGTAAAATAATGAGTATTGTCTGATGTTTACGCATGGTGTTCCTTTGAGTAAATTATATCACAAGAATTCTTTTTCGAAGCTGTCACATAAAATAAACATCGAAAGTACTTCACTGTAGCAACTGACTTCTCAAGACCCATTACTCGATGTAACCGGGATGGATATTATTTTTTTAAAAATCACTTAACTGATCCGACTTATAATTAAAAAAAAGGTGAAAAAATGAATTACGAAACGCCTAAACAGTTGGAAGGGGTCATCACCGAGAGAGTGATGAAGGACCTCAATCCATCCTGGATAAGTGTGCAAACTAGAGTCGGCGTTTCGACGATACTCGGTGGAATTTTCTCGCTACTAGTGTGCGGACAATTCGGCATTGGCATCACAACATTTGCAGATATACTGAATGATAAAATCCACCACAATCTAGGTCCTATATCTTGCGCACTTATCTGTGGGTCAATGTATGCAGTCTTTCCGACCTTGATTTTGAGATTATTTTTTACTTCTGCGCTGCAGTTTAAAGTGATTACACACCAAAGATTTTTATCTGTGCTTGCGTGGTTTGCAGGATTCGGCGTTGTTTTAATTTATTTCGGCCATCATGGTGACGGGCTTTTAAGTCTCGGCTTTTGGACGATATCCGTAATTTCCGCAACTAATATTATTGCAAAAATCTTTAATAAGATTCTTCCTCGATGGTCATTTGGATCCAGAGAAAAACCTTTTCTTCACAAAAGAAAGGAGTGGTAATCAGATGACTTTCTCTTATCAATTAGGCGGTACGCCGCTCGAGAAATTATTGGAACTTTACCGCGAAGGTAACCCTGATGCATTCACAGAGTTTTATAAAAGGACTAATAAATTTATATATAATTTTTTACGAACTTATTTATCAGCCGCTGATGAAGCAGATGAAGTCTTTCAAGAAACATATTTTAGAATTCATAAGTATGTGTCAACCTATGACACCTCAAAGAAAGCAATTGTCTGGTTGATATCCATCTCTAGAAATTGCTTGCGCGACTATCTGCGAGTAAAAATGAAAAATAAAGAAATGATGGTAAATGAATTAAGTGAGAATCTTGCAAGTTCAGATCGTGCAGATGCTCTCATAAAACTTGAAAGTTTAATTTCGGAAATATGCGCGGAACTGACGCGGGAAGAGACTAAAATCTTGCTCGATCGTCTTTTGCAAGAGGACTCTTACGAAGAGCTTGCGCAAAAGTATGGTGTAACGACTGAGACAGCACGTCAAAGAGTGAGCAGAATTCTGAGAAAATTAAAAGACACCTTGAAGAATTGACGAACATTTAATGCCGAGAATTTGTATTGTGTTCAATCAGTAAAAAAGCGTTTATGCTAAATATATGAAGATTGGAGCCGCCATTATAAAGATGTTTATATTTATTTTCTT
>JAYVPO010000138.1:0-20608 GCA_043757325.1 bacterium | reverse complement strand
CTTGTCGCAAGCTTAAAATCTCATTCTGGGAATTTTTGAAAGACCGCATTGCAAATGCAGGTCACATTGCGCAGCTTGCAGAAATCATCCGCCAAGCTACTGGAAATAGAAGGTCGCACGGACAAACTTTAGCCGGTTAAGGTTTCTATAGATTAAATCTAAAAAATCTCAAATCACTCAGCTGATCTCAGGTTAGCCTACCGGAGGTTATTGAGATGTTACGTAAAATAATCTGACGAGCACCTTTGATATCGTGCTGGCCGCCGTTGACTTCGACTCTCCCAGACAATCCCGAGTATCCTCTGCGATAGATCCGGACGGCATTCTCAAGTTTTCGTACTAAGACCATCGAGCTACCTTCACTCGGGTAGAAATTTTCTAATTCAACCGTTCCTTCTAATGACGGAAGCAGAACTCCCACTTTGTGAGCGGTGCCCATATATTTTTTCCTAATCCTATTTAAAATTACCTTCAAGTCTTTGCTCTCGAGTGCAGGAATTTCAACTTCAGGTAGATTTAATGAAGATTTTGCAGACGGTGACATTGTGAAAGTGCCTTCACACGTTACACTCGGAAGCGCAGGTAATAACCCACCAATGGGTTCTGCACAATAGCCAGGACTTGACAAACCAACAAAGCCTATAGCTGTCAGTCCTTTGAGGATGTATTTCATTCTGGTTTTTCTTTTGAGTTATCATTGGGCTTCTTGTCCTCCGACACTTTCTCAAGTCCCGGCAACGTCGGAATGCCTGCATTGTTTTCCATAGCTACTCCCACCAAAGCACTTGGCAGATGTTGGAAGTTGTTTAACGCTGCCTGAGTTCCTTTCCGGTATTCAGCAATTCGAGCTGCTCGAGCTTTTTCTTCAACTTTTAAAGCCGTCAAAGATATTGTCGTTGCATTTAAGAGATTACCTGCTATGGCCGCGGCATCTTTGTTTTTCGCACCCCGTTGTAAAAGCTCCAAAGTTTTTTTAGTTTGATCCAATACATCTTTTGATAAGCCTAGGTTCACTTTATTAAGGACCTCATCAACTTTGCTCAAAGCCTCAAGAGTTTCATTTCCAACTGCCATCGAATCTGCTGATTCTAAACCCATTCGCAAATTCATCAGCTTGGGTGGAAGATTAATACGCATGACTTTGAGAAGTGCTCCGTGCTGGCTTTGGACTAAACGATTGCGTTCCAAATATTGAGCAATAACTAACTGATAGCCAGCATTTTGTTCTTCAAGTTCGGAAATTGCCATTAAATACTGGCGCACCAGGACGTAATCGATCGAATTTTTGTCGAGTCCTGACTGGTCCATTTGCGCAATTTCGCCTTCGAAAATTTCTCTCAGTAAACCAATTTTTTTTCCTTGCTTCTCCATTGCCGAGTAAGCCCTCGACCATTTGGCTTCATTGGAAATCGCTAGAGAGCGTTTACCTTCGCAAGATGTTTTTAGCCCATCAACTTTTATCTCAATTCCTTTCACCGATTCTTCGCGAACGCTCACATCCGGCTGGCGAGGCGACCATATATTAATTTTGCTGAGTAGCTTCGAGCCTAGGGATTTTCCGCTAGAAGCTCCGATGTCATGCACTAATTGTTTTAAATCTTTGTTGTATTTCGTAATACCCTCACGGTCTAAAACAAGAGTGGAGACTGCCTCATTTAGCGCAGCAGCGTCACCCTCAGGCATTGAAATTGCCAGAGATGTCTGTAGCTCGACAAATAGTTTTTCGTGCCACTGGTCCACAGGGCCGGATTGGCCAAGATCACCCAGGGCTTTCTGTGCAAACGCTTTTACTTGAGCCATTTCGAGCTCGCTTAAGCCCACAACTGCTGATTGGCAAGCGATAGCACTCTGCATACCATTAATAGGCTCTACCGGAAAATCGATTGCATAAGTATTCAGTGGAATTAATAAAACAAGGGTTTTTAAGGTTGTTTGGAGGGTTTTCATGATTTTTGGCCAGCCTTATCATTAAAATAAATACGAAAAAGTCCTGAAATAGGTGGAGGGGATATACCATAAAAGCAATCCGCTGACAAGGAAAGATAATTAAATTTTTAGTTTTTATTCAGACTTGTTTGAAGGTCCGCGAATCGGCTAGGTGTCAGAGACTCGATAGTTTAATTGACGCCATAATCGTAAGTTGCATATGGCAAAGAATAACTTCGCAAACGCTTGGCTTTCCAACAGGAGAATCGAGTTTAAGTAATACGACCGTAGTTGGAAATTATTTTTTTTTCGGAACAGCGGTTGGAACTTTCTTATTGAGATATTCTTTCTGCAATTTTACCAGATCTTCGGAAACTTTTTTCGCATCTGCTGCTGGATCAACGTCCTCCTCAATTTTACTGATATGCAAATCCGGGTCTAAAATAAAAGTCGTTCGATTAGCCATATCTAGCAGTGACATTTTATTTTTGAATTTGATTGCGACTTCGGCCTTTTCATCGGCAAGCAGATCGAAAACAAGTTTATGCTCATCATGAAACTTCTTTTGAGCTGATACTGTATCCACACTAATTCCGTAGACAAGGGCATTTTTTGATGTGATTTCCTTAATCGCGTCGCGAAAGGCACACACTTCTGTGGTGCAGCCCGGAGTTCCTGCTTTTGGGTAGAAAAATAAAACTGTCCATCCTTTACCTTTGCGCGAAGCTAAATCGAATTCTTCGCCGTTTTGATTTTTAAGTTTAAAACTCGGGGCTTCTGACCCAACTTTCAAAGCGCTTTCCGCAAAAGTTAATACTGCAAACAAAAAAGAAACAATAAAAACTAAAATTTTTTTCATAAAAAAAACTCCTTAGACAATAAGCTAGCACGAATCGTGGATTTTAAAAAAGTATCTTTCAATGAGTGGGAGTTTTGCAGTAACTTTGAAACGATCAAATCCATTTAAACGTATGAAACCTATAATTAATGCATTAAAATTAAGATCATGAAAACTATTCCAATCAGCCTTTTTTCTAGGTCGTCAATGCTGCTTGGGTCGGCCTACAAGATAAGTAGAATTTTAAAGGCGGCACGAAGCGAAAACTTTTCGGCTGAAGCGTTTTTTTCGTCTAAATTCGCAGCCCAAATTGCAGAAATTGTCGGCACAGATTTTTCTTTAATGAAAGGTTCAGTTCTAAAACTGGGGCAGCAATTTTCGGTTCTTGGTGAGCATATTTTGCCTGAGGCAGCTAATCAAATACTGCGTAAAATGCAGTACGATTCTGGCGAACAACCTTGGCCGCTGATGGCAAAAGTTTTACAAGATAATTTCAATGTTAAGTTTTTCGAAGAATTTAATATAATTGAGACCGCTCGTGCCGCGGGATCTATCGGCCAAGTTCACGATGCAGTACAATTAAAAACCGGCCAAAAAATTTGCCTGAAGATCCAGTATCCGAAAATTGAACGTTTTATAGAATCCGATTTGAAGCTTTTGAAGTTCTTTTTAACTGCTTCAAGAATTTACCAATCATCGGTTGCCACGGACGAAATTTTTGCCGAAGTTGCAAGTATGCTCAAGGCCGAAACGCGGTTTGATACAGAATTGAAAAATATTAATTTTTTCACCGATGCTCTTAAGCAGGACTCTTTTTTTAAAGTAGTAAAACCTGTTTTTGACTATTGTAACAGAAAAATATTGGCTACTGAATTTGTACCGGGTTTTCATATTGATAATCCAACGCTTGCAAATTACCTCGATGACCAGAAAAATATTATAGGTCCCAAATTTTTGGACCTGTTATTTCGCGAGATTTTTGTTTGGCATAAAATTCAATCAGATCCTCATGGCGGTAATTTTTTATTTGAACCGCAAACCAACACCGTCACTCTGATTGATTTCGGCGCGGTTAGAACGTTTTCGCAATCTTTTATCCAAGGCTATAGGTCACTTGTAAAAAGCGCGCTATTTAATGATTATGAACTTTTCTTGGAAACCGCTGAAAAGATGAAGCTTATTGAGCAAAAAAATCAAAAATCGCATTCATTAAATGTGATATTCGAACTACTAAAATTGACATTGACTCCGTTTCAAAATGACGAGCCTTTCGACTTCGGAACCAGTGACTTACCAAAACGCGCCGTGCAAAAATCATTTGAATTGCTCACGCATTTTAAAATTACCTCTCCACCTCGCGAATTTATTTTTCTAAATCGCAAAATTGCAGGCACTTATACGCTACTAAAAATGATGAAAGCGAATTTTCCTGCGCGCCAAGCTCTGCTGCCTTTTATCAATTAAAGAAAATTTATTTTCACGGGGATTGGGATTAAGTGGTAATGTTACGTGGAAATTTAAATTTTTAAAAAAATAAAAAAGCAAATGAAGCCGTATAAATATCAATCTTTAAAAGCCTCGGAGTACAAGACATCGAAATGGCTGAATGGTCTTGGAAAAACATCGGAACTTTGGAAATCTCCATTCGATGCAGATTTAACATCTTTTGATTGGCGGGTTAGCATAGCAACAATAGAAAATTCAAATCATTTTTCTACATTTCAGAATTACGACCGGTCCATCACTCAACTTGACGGCGGAAAATTAAATCTTTTCGACGAAAATGCACAACTTATTTATCAGCTGAAAATATTTGAACCGTATTTCTTTAAAGGAGATCAAAAAATATGCTGTGAGCTGACACTACCTGTAGCTCGCGATTTTAATGTTATAACACGCTCACAGTTACTTGCTCAAAAAGTCCAATGTTTATTGTTCTCAGAGGCAAATCTATCGAGATTAATTTTGGTCGAAGATATTTGTTTTATTTATGTTGTAAAAGGCAGTTGTAAAATATTTGAAAACGAAATTATTCTAGAAAATAATTCTGCATTAATAACTGGCGAAATGGTGGAAGTTACGGTCAGAGTCCAGTATCCGGAGACGATTTTGATGGTCGTAACGATTAAAGCTAAACTAAAAACTGAAAAAGTTCAAATTGAGCATGAAAATAAATTTATTGATGCGTAAACGCTTTGGCTACTTTCAAATTCTTAGAGCGATGCGATTATTTTTAATGATGACTTTTATTAGCGGCGGAATATTATCGTTGCGTTTTTTTGGTCACAGTGACTTCCAAAGCGATCAGATAGATCAGCTTGTAAGATTTGCAACACTTATTAAAATTCCTTCAGTCAGAGCGTTTTATGGGCCCTATATGTCGGAGACGGTGCCGGTAGTGTATAACTTGGGGCCTATTTTTAGCGCACTATTGGCGTTTTTAACAAACGTTGGTCTCGACCCAGATCAAATTCATTTTGTGTGTAGTATTTTGAATTATGCGGGATGTTGCACGCTGTTTTTTCTAATTTTTAAGATTTTTCTGATCCGGGGTCATGGTTTGCTTGTACTCATTTGGTCGGGACTTGTTTTTTCATCTCATCTTTTCGTACAGCAAGCGCAGCAATTGTGGGTGAATAATTTTATCACTTTAGCGTCTTTGTCGACTTTGTACTTTTACTTGCGTTTTGAAGCTCGGCCGAACCTGAATAATCTTGTGTTGTTATTTTGTGTTTTTTTTACAGGACTGCATTTGCATGCGACTGCAATAGTCGGTGTAATCCTTTTAGTTTTTGCAATATTTAGACATTTTTTATCGGTAAAAAACGATTCTAAAAAAGTAAACCTTCAAACCTGGTTATTTTTAATTTTTGCTGTTGTGCCGTACTTATTAGCCGAATTATTTACGAATTTTGAAAATACTCGCGCGATTTTTGCCAATATTTTTCACCATTCTCAAAATTCTCTTTCAGAATTTCAAGGTTTTCGCGCCGCAAAAAAATCCTTGTACCAATTTGTAGAAGTTCTTGGGCTTTTCCCGGCAGAAAATTCGCCCAAAGTTTTGCGGCAGATTGTAGCATTTGGATTTGGGTTGATTTTCGTCGGCCTCGCACGAGAAAAATACCGTTGTAAGCGGTTATCTTTTTCTCAAGAATTTTTATTTCTAACCTTGTCGACGGTTTGTTTTATGGGGTTATTTTTTCTATCTTTAAATCACCGAATCGGCGGTCCGCATTATTTCTATTACGGGTTGATTTTTTTCACCTATCCGTGGGCATATGTCCTAGAATCAAGCGTCAATAAAATATTTCGTAATAATTCTGCAAAAGTCACTTGGGTTATTTCCGGAGGCTGTGCCTTGGGAGTTATTTTTACGGAAGTGCGCTTAGACAGATTAAAGTCGAATCGCACATACAGCTACCGAGATATTTTAAATACTTTAAATTTAATCTGTGAAACGGAAAAGGTTCTTGCGGTTCTCGAACCGTCTCCGGATTTTGAGACATTTCCTGATCCAGCTTACAAAACAAGCGCCTTAAAATACATCCTGAAAAGCGCTGCAAGTGGCTGTCATTATGATGAAAAATCAATGTTACTTGTTGCCTTGACAGGCGCTGGGACGGAGCCTGCAATCAATATTTCGTTCGCTTCCAAGGCTTTTGTTTTGCACTCTCGATTCGATCACGGAATATCTCTGTATAAAGCCATACGTTAGGCTCGATGAGCGTCATTTTTGTTTATTTTTGGATCTTTTATGCCATTTTTGAATTCGGAATCTATCAGAATTATGGCATAATCTCGACCACAGCTAAATTTTAACCCTACATTTGTGATTCAAATATGATTCGTATTGAAAAAGTTTCGAAATTTTATGGTACCCGGGCGGTAATTGACCAGGTGAGTTTTCATTTTCCAGTGAATGAAAGAATTACTTTATTTGGTCCAAACGGTGCCGGAAAAACAACTCTTTTAAATATTCTTTCGGGGCTAGAAAACTTTGACGACGGCCAAGTTATTGTGCCGCGAAATACAAGAATTGGTTTTTTGCCGCAAGAAGCCAATCCAGACCCGATCGATAATATTATTCATGAATGCGTCATGGGTGGACCCGGATTTATTCAAACCTTGGCGAAAAATCATCATAGCGCCCTAGAAAAACTTTCCCATGAGTATTCTGATTTTAATTTTTCGCAGTTCGAAACAATCGATCACGACTACAGGCAAGTTGACGGTTACACACTAGAGGCAAAGGCTTCGGCTTATCTTAAAGGCCTTGGTTTTGACGAAGCGCGGATACAGACTCGAACAGCGGACCTTTCTGGCGGTTGGCGCATGCGAATGGAGTTGGTAAAAGTTTTTCTTAACAACCCGGATTTTCTTATTTTAGACGAACCAACAAATCACTTGGATTTGCCAGCGCTTGTTTGGGTGGAAAATTGGCTCTCGCAATTTAAAGGTACGTTGCTATTTGTGTCGCACGATAAGAGTCTGCTTGAGCGGCTTCCCACGATGGTTTTACATCTTGAGCGCGGCAAAATTACACCCTATGTCGGAAATTTAACCGCTTTTATTGAACAAAAAGAACGCGACGAGGAACAACGCGCTGCACAAGCCCAAACTTTGGCCAAAAAACGCGAGTCACTGGAATTATTTGTGACGCGCTTTGGCGCCAAAGCTTCAAAAGCTGCCCAAGCTCAAAGTAAAATGAAAATGATTGCCCGGCTTAAGCAAATGGAATCAAATTTTACGGACGAAGGCGATTTAGCATCCATGGGTTTTGAATTAGCGGAACCCATCAAGTCTGGACGTGTGGTTTTAAAAACAAAAGATTTTGATATCGGCTATACCGTTCCGCTTTCGCGAAATATTAATTTAGAAATTGAACGCGGCCAAAAAGTGGCTGTTATCGGCACAAATGGCATTGGAAAATCCACACTTTTAAAATCCATTGTCGGCCAGATAAATCATTTACGCGGCACGGCAGATCTTGGATATCAAGTTGAAGCTGCGTATTTTTCTCAAGATCAGGTTGACACTTTAAAACTTGAAGATACTGTGTTGCAAAATGTTATAGACAGCGCGCGCGACCAGGGCGAAAGAGAAGTTAGAAGCTTGCTTGGAAATTTACTGTTCCAAGGGTCTGATGTTTTTAAAAAAGTAAAAGTACTTTCAGGTGGCGAAAAAGCGCGGGTTGGACTTGCCTGTGTGCTTGTAAAAAGGGCGAATTTTTTGCTACTTGATGAACCAACAAACCATTTGGATTTATCATCTTGCGAAATTTTGGCACAAGCATTGGCAAACTTCTCAGGTTCAATTTTATTTGTAAGTCATGACAGAAATTTTATTGATTCAGTAGCAACCCATGTTTTTGCGATGCTTCCAGATGGAAGACATGGTTTTTTTGAAGGCAAACTTGACGATTATGAGCGCTTGGCATTAGTAGCGGGCTTTCCAAATGTTTTAAAACCTGAAGAAATCAATACCGAAAAGCCTGCGAACGATTCAAAACTGCAAAAAAAACAGGCAAGTCATGCAAAAAAATCTGAAAAAAGAATTGCGGCTTTGCAGACTCAAATCGACTCTGTAAATCTACAAATTATTTCTATTAATCAGGACCTTGAGAAGGCCGGAAGTGACTTTATGAAGGCTGCAAAATTGTCGGATAACAAGGACTTACTTGAATCAGAGCTAAAAATTTTAGAGGAAGAATTGATTCAAATATTGTAGACTGGCCGTCCAGACAGTTTTTTGGAGCGGGGCAATGCTTAAAATAGCACTAAGTTTTTTAGTTTTTATAAGTTTTCTAAATTTGAGTTATGCCACGGATAGAGCTTCTGGGCTCACGCAAATTGTAGTTACAACAAATGACGACGGGTCCTATGAGACAGCGCGAGTTGATGTTGCCGATAAGCTTACTCTACAAGATTTAGCCGATGCCAACGCAAGTTTAGATTCTCAAATTACCGAGATGAAGGTGCTTGTTGCGGTGCCAAGCGATTTAAGTAAAGATCTGACGGCGCGCTTAAAAAAAACTTTTGAAGAAAATATAGCCAGTCCAACTATTCGAATTGACGCTGTGATATTTCCTGTAGATGTGGCGGAAATCGAGGCGAAAGCAAAATTTGAAAACGCCGAACTGCAAAAACTTGATACTCAAAAATTAAATATTTCTGCTGATGTAAAAACCGAAGCAGTAGCGCACAACTTAAAAGTGGTGCGTTTATTAAAAGAATGGGCATCCGGATTTTCGAGACAAGTGCTAAGACTTGGTTCTGAGGCAAACTATATTCAATACGCTCGGTATGTTCCTTATGCGCGAGGAACTTTTACCGCAGTGACTTGGTGCACATTAAGTCCTTATACTTGGCAGTATGGTGTGGCCTTAGGCGCAATCGATGTTATTGCGGACGCATTATTAATTAAAAATGATCGCAAATTTGACGCAGTTTCAACTTCTTGGCCAAAGAAATTTGGCTCGCTGGGACGCCTTATCGGAAAAAATGATGTGATAAATGCGTCGGTATTTGGATTTGCAATGTTTGGTTTAGGCTACCGATTTTTGCAAAGATCAGTGGGAAGTACTGTTGATTGGTTGTCAGCAACCGCAAATCAAAAAGCTTTTTTTGAGCCACAAGATTGGGCTTGGATTATTGCTGGAGGAGCTTTGACTTGGGGTACTCGTGCTCCTGGACGACTTGCTTTAAGAAATTTAACCGAAAAAGGTTACATGAGTCCAAATTGGCAAACTTATTTTAATGGAGGGTATTCTTTTTACGCCCAAGTTATGGCGGTAACCCTTCTAAGTCATCATACTAATGCCATGCTCGCATTGGGCAGTATTGTTTGGGTTGGACAACCACTTTTATACCTTAAATCAAGACTTCTTCCTTCTCGAAAAATGCACGTGAGCGTGGCTGAAGTACCTGGTGTTTCAAACGAGACTGTACTTAAAGATTTAGAAGCTGTTTTTAGTACTAACGAAATATCGGTCACCGATTTTGCAACTGCTGCAACAAAATCACGTAGCCCTTCGAGCTTAAAGAAGTTTGCACTTTTAGCAAAAGAAATTGTATTAACTGCTACCAACAAAATATCGGCACTCGCAAATCAGTGCCAATCTACTTTCTATTAAGGAATTTCGTGGCTATTCATCACCCAATGCGTGATTCATCGCCTTCGACTTTTGCCTCGCCTTTGACTTAAATGTGATTTTGATCCTGATCTCGCGACGGAGTGATATCAAGAACACCAACCTTATTCACAGCTTCTTGACCGAACCGTGTTTTTTCCAATTTCGTAACCTTGCAAACTGAAACCCTCAACAGACCAGCCAAGAAAAGATCCGTCCTCGCCCAGAACTTTTACACGGATAAACTGCTGGCCATTTTCGTTAGGTCCCGAATCGTACATTTTTAAATTAAAATCGGTTTTTGTTTCGTTGCGGACATCACGATTTACGATCGGATCCCACACGACTTTTCCGCCACGACCCGCACAGCGCACCATTCTCTCAATTTCAATTCGACGCCCACGAGGTTGAAAATTAATCGAAAAATCGATGCTTTGCCCGGCGGTATATTTTCGATCCGCTTTTGATAAATTAATTTTAGTATCCCCAAACGGTTGGCTGCGATCTGCAATATAAGGATTGAAAAGCACGCTATCAAAATCGGCAATATCACCCCATGTTGCAAAATCTTTTTGCTGCTTTTTAAAATAAACGCCGTGTGTTGTTAGGGGGTTCGCATCAATAATGCGGTCTTTAGAAATAGCTTTACATTGGGCCAAATCCACTGCCCCAGAATCAGCCAGTGCTTCACAAATCGACTGCACCGCTCCGCCCAAAAGTCGCAGCTGGTTTTCGTTCAACCAATCTGGCGAAGCGGGGTTTCGTTCGCCGTGAGTAATTGCCCCAGAATAGCCTGTCAACATGACCACGACCGAATTGGTCGCGTATTTTACTGCGCCCGTTTCATCCAAAAAAGGCACCGCCTCTTTGTGAAGTGCCGTCTGTACAATACCAGGAATGAGATCGTCGTTTGGCGGAATAACATAGTGGGCTGCAAGTTTTATATTGTCGTCAATTTTATTGTTCTGCATATCTAAACAAGCGGACATTGAAAAAGGACAATGAATAACAATGATTCCTTTTGGTTTATTTTCGACTTTTTCTTTTTGCAAACTGCCGAGACTTAACAAAAATGCCGAACGAATTTCGCCGCGAGTCGAGGAAATTCTTAACGTGCGCTGCATATCAAGGGGGTACTTATCTTCTGTGATCGGAGGATTTTCTTTTTCCAATTTAAGAAGCTCACCAGATGGCAAAGGGACTTCAAAGCCGGTATTTAAGATCTGCAGCAGCTCTCGAGCAAAAATAGCTCGCAAATCTTTTGATCCGTCAATTCCGGTGCGATGCAGTCGTGATATTTCCCAAATCCAGCGAATCTTTTGCTCAACAGTCGTTGCATTCGGATCAAGTTTTGCTGCTTTTAACTGTTCATTTAAATACTGAGCGTATGCTTTAATTTGACTTTCAAATGTTATGCTTTTCTTGTCTCCATCCGACCTCAATTTTGACAAAGGAATTCCAAATACAGTTTGACCCAAAATAAGCGGTCTTTCGGCTGTGGAAAAACGACCTGGGCTTTCCAGAGAAGGAATTTCATAAAAGGCTGAGGCAGGTTCAAGATTAAATCTCGATTCCAAATAGCCCACCGCTAAAATTAAGCGAGAGGGAATCGATTGGGAGACAGCCGCTTGATTGATTAGCCCAAAAGCCTGCGCGGGCGCAGGATTTTCGTCTCGGTGATTGCCGTTTTGACTACAAGATAGAAAGACATAAGTAGAAAGAAATAAAATTTTCATTTAAAAACTCACTTTTTTGGGTGTTAACACTATTGTAACCTGAATTTTTAAAAAACCGGTCAATCTTTGCCTAGCAGGGTTGTGATAATTTTAAATGATGACACCAGCTGAACAGCAAAAATTTCGGTGGCCCATTCAAAAGATTGCGATTTTCTCACAATCGGCTAATTTGAGTTCGTATTTTCGCGAAAGTCTGCGAGCTTATGGCTGGAAAACCGAAGAAATCATTCCGGATTTTAAAATATTTTTGCAAACTGTTGAAACGATGCCTTATGGAGCTCTGATAGTCGACGGCAACAATAAAGAATCAATTTTTGAGATTTTTATGACCGTGAGCCATTTGACACAATTTTTGCTTAAGCCGATTATTTTGCTATTAGAAGAAAGTTGGAAAGCAGAAGCCGAAGATATCAAAATTGTCTACAATGTCTTTCCATTGATAAAGCCAATAACCTCGAGCAAAATCATCGACACATTCAAGGCGATTCAGTCGCGGTTTGCCAATTCAATGTACCTCCCGCTTTTGCAGCTTGATGCGAATATCTTGCAATTTGGCCCCGCAAAGATAGAAACCCTTGTTAGCCGCGCCGAAACTTCCAAGGTCTACCAGTTTTATACGAGAATTTTGTTGGCTTTTAATTTGGAAAATTCAAAGCGCCTCAAAGAAGCTGAAAAGATGCTGCTGGACAGTGCAAAATTATTTCCGGGAAATCCCTATCTACTGCTATGTTTATCGAGGTTTTATGCTCGCAATGGGCTAAACGCGATTTCGTTAAAACTTTTGCAGAAAATTAGAAGCCGCAATCCATCAGCCCAGTTTTTGGGTTTTGATTTGGCGGTAAGTCAATGTGCGCTTGGCGATTATGATGCAGCTGGCGAAGCACTTTTGAAAATTATCCAAAAATCTCCTAACTGCGAATATCTTGCCAGTAACTTAGCGCGGATTTTTTTGACTAACGGTCGGATTGTAGAACTTGGCCATCAATTTCCTTCCAAAAAAGCTCGACTCGAAACAGCATCCAGCGAATGGGATGCTTTGGAAAACGTTGGATGACGAAAGAGTTGCCAAAAAAGAAAATGGATTTCTCGTTATCTTTCAAAGAGTTCTGGGGAGTTGAAACGATTCCATTTCTGGCTTGTTCTGATTTTTCCAACGCCGTGATTTTTGGCCCGGAGCGGCAATCCGTTTTCGAAACTTTATTGTCGTCCGCTTGCATTCCTGGAACTTATTGTATCTTGCAAGGAGAGCCGGGAGTCGGTAAGAGTTTTTTAGCACGTAAAACCTATGACGCTCTAGAAGACTCAACGGTTATCCCAATATTTTTAACTATCGCGGAAGATATTTTATCCCCAAATTGGCTGTTAAAAAAACTCGATCGGATCTGTTTAAAAAATCATCTTTGTGGGTTTTTTGACTATTTAGATAAGATTAGCCGGCAAGAGCAAAGTGTGTGTTTGATTTTAGATGGTGCCCATCGGCTAATGAACGGATCGGCCTGGGAAGATTGCCTGAGCCTCGTGGATTTGCAATCCAGCGTAAGTAATTTTTTGTCATGGGTGTTTTTTTTTGACAGTAGTAATACTGCGATTTTAACTTTACCGCCGCAGCTAATGATGAGGTTGACTTATCAGTACACCCTGCCCCCATTTACTCATGATGAAACAGCCTCTTATATAAATCACAATCTAAAAGCGGTTGGCTTAAATCTAGAGCGCACTTTTAAATCTGACACTCTTTTTGAAATTGTGCAAAAATCAGAAGGCAAACCGGCGTCTATTAATGCCATTTGCTTTGAAAAAATGCAAAAAAATATGTTAAATCAGAGAAGCGGCAAAGTTATTGATCAAACGAATGAAAAAAATGTCTCTGATGAAAAGTTGCCAAAGCCGCGAAAAAACACGCCGGCGAAGGAAATTCAAAGAAAAATATTGAAAAAAAATGCCTTGGATGAGTTTCTAAAAGTGGACAAAGTGCCCGATAATAAAAAAACGGGCTCATAAAAGTGGTTAAAAAAAGTGGATATAGTTCGCTACAGAAAACGCAAAAAAGCTGCAAAGTTTATCATCATTACAGGGATCATTTATATAGTTCTAAATGTTTTGATAGACAACCCTTATGTTCATTCGATTGTAAAGGCTGGAGTCAACCAGCAACTTCGGTCGGCTGCTGAATTAACGTTATCATATCAGTCGATTAAAGTCGGGCTTCTTCCTCCTCGAGTCGACCTTATCGGAGTCAGTCTAGCCACTTCTGGAACAAAAGAAAAGGTTCTGGGCCTTTCACAAGTCACTCTGAAAATTTCCCTATTCGCTCTCTTTTTTGCTCCTTCTCGTGTAGGAATTTTAGAACTTTATGATTTTGCAATATTCTGGCCCCTTCCAGCTCCTTTGCAAAAACTTTTTGATTCCTTGAAAAACAAAAATCCAAATAAGGCAACGGCCTTTATCTGGCCTCCTAAGTTTGACTTTCCGCTTTCGAAATTTAAAGTTACCAATGCTCGAATTGTGTTCAGTCAGCAAACCAAAGAAGCAAAGCCTCCGTTAAAAGCAGAGTTTTTTGAGGGTTCTGTGGAAGGTCTGGATTTAAATTTAAATTTCGAGTCTTGGAAAAAAGCCGATCTTGATATCTACGTGGAGCGGGCCAACTTAAAAAATGGTCCAAATTCACTGCTGGAAAACGGTAAGCTCAATTCCAAATTTCGTTTGCGAGAGTTAACGATTGGCACAGAGTTTGTTGAGTTAGAAAGTGCGAGATTAAATGTCAACAGCGACGTTAAAGCGGAGTTAGAATTAAATAATGTAAATGAGCTTTCAAAAATAACGTTGAAGTCTACTGGGGAAGCCAAAGGCGATCTCTCGGTTTTAGGCTCTGTTTTAGACATTGAAAAAACTTCCGGCAAAACAGAAGCAAAATTCAACGCGGCCGTCAAAATCCCCGTGTCGAGTAAAGAAAAATTAGCTTTA
The DNA here is from genome assembly GCA_043757325.1 of bacterium. GTDB lineage: Bacteria > Bdellovibrionota_B > Oligoflexia > Oligoflexales > RGVZ01 > JAYVPO01. Next base: position 6,015 of record JAYVPO010000138.1, on the reverse strand, counting down.
GAAGTTTTGGGAGAAGCTAAAGTAACTAGTGGGAAGATGTTTGACTTCAAACTTTTTAATGCCGCAGCAAAATTTAAGGTCGATTTAGAAAAAATTGTTTTCGAAAAAATTACATTAGCTCCCAAAGACAAAAAGGTTTTAGAAGCCCGCGGTCAGCTTGGGTTTGATGATGCGGTAAAATTTGACTTCGAGGCCGACGCGGATGCGTTGAAATTTGACGATCTTATGGATGTTTTTGGCGTCAATTTTGACATTTTAGATTTTCAACTTACCGGCAAAAAGCTTTCGATCAAAGGTCAAGGCGCACCGTTTTTTTTATCTGCGAATATTGAAAATGCGGTTGCCAATAATTTTGATTTGCCAGCCACTCCTTATGCCAAAACTAATTTTCCAAAAAGCCCCGAATGCCAGACAACCATTCAAGTCTATGTTGATGTGAAAGCAGTCAAGTTAGATGGAACAAATTTGCAGTGTTTGCCCGGCGATCCAAGGTCAAAAATCGCAGTCGGAGGAAAAGTTGACTTGGGTAAAAAAACCAGTCTCGATATCACCATTCGTTCAGATCAATTAAATTTGCAAATCGGAGAGTTTTTTTCGCAAGTACCTCTTACTGGTATTGGTTTTCTGAATACGAAGATTTATGGACCAACCGAAAAAATTCTTATCGACACTCAGTTCTCTTTTAAAAGCCCGAGGATTCTAAAGATCCCGTTGGGAGATATGAAGGGGTTTATTCGAGTAGATAGTAAAAGTGTAAATTGGAAAGATTTGGAAACGGTAAATGTACAAGATCCCGCTCAGGCACGTTTTTCAGCAAAGTCTGGATCGCTTCAAATCAGCACGATGATCATTGATTCGGATTTGGTTTTAGAGAATATTTTGTCGCAGGATTTACAAAACCTTTTCGCTTTCTATGATGTAAAAAACATAAAATTTGGTATCAACTCGGCACGCGGTCATCTGCACGGAAATATCTTTAAACCGCTCGCTATGACGGGAGACCTAAAGCTCAAGCTTAATTCTTTTAGTTTTGATAATGAAAAAATTGTGGAGCAATTTACCGCACAAGTTCTTAGTAATGAGAAGGATCTAGAAGTCAACTCGGCGCGCGCTGAGCTGGGGGGGCTTGTTGTAAATTCAAACTTGAATATTACGAAATCTGCTATCTTAAAACCAAGTAATACTTTAGAAAGTTTAGGACTTTCCCTAAGTCAAAAAATTATTTTAAAAGTACAAACCGAAAAAAATTCCAACCCCACGAAACCAATCCTGCAAACCCTTCCGTTGATTGGTTCTTATCTCGAAACTGCTAAAGTTGACGGTACTTTTGACATAAATGGGGAATTTATTAGACAAAATAATCAAATTTCAGGGGCGTTTGACTTAACGCTGCGAGAATTGTCTTTTCTTGGCGGAAAACTAGCACCGGTCCACATATTGGGAAGTCTTGATAAATCGCGCGCCGATTTACGTATTGGTCACAGCGGACAATCTTTAACCGGTCGCCTAATGGTGGATTTGGGTTCTAATAATTTGGATTATGAATGGTTTTTTTATTTTCAAAGACTGGAATTACGTTCGGTACTAACCTCTTTATTAAGTGTTGATCCCAGAAATTTTCTTTATCTTTCTGGTTCTTGGGAAATGCACGGAAATTTTATGGATTGGTGGGCTTCCCATGGAAAATTAACCTTGGAAGATTCCGTTTTGCGAGTTGTTACCGAACGTGAAGACGAAGTTAAAAATATTGAAATGATCCAAGAAAAACCTGTCCATTTAAATATTGCACGCAACAATTGGCAGCTAGCAAAAGACGAATTTTTGACTTTGACGGGTGAATTTTTAGATCTCCGTGTGGATTTTGAAAAGATTAAATTGCCTTCGATGTTAAAAATTAAAATTAAAAGCTTATGCGACATGAGTGTATTAAGTTACCTTCATCCGAAATTTGAAAGCACTGCGGGCAAAATGAAAATCGAGGGCACGGTAGACGGACCGGTCTCTGATTTGAAAATTAACTTTCTTGTTTCGGATCAAAAAAAGCCCGAAGCCAAAGATTCTAAATGGCTCCCAGTGGCATTTGGGTATGCTGACGCACGACCGTTATTTAAAGATATCGATTTTGCAGTGCGGTTACAAAATGATGGTGTAAAAATCGAAAAATTTTCGGCGCTAAAAGGTTCGGGAAAAGTCAAAGTGGCCGGATATTATCATTTTTCGCAAGACGACGACGAAAATCCACAAGAGGTCGAAACCACCCGATTAATGGTGGATTTCGACCAGGCTTCACTCACCTACCCGATTGCTTTTTTAAAAAGCTTTGAATCTAATTTATCGGGTTCGGTGACTATTTCTGGATCGAATGCGCCTTATTTGATGGAAGGAAATTTAACTATAAAGCGCTCAAGGTCAAGTCGGGAAGTGGATCTGCGCAATGAAATTGTGAATAGTTTTAGAAATCAAAAAACGCAATCGACAACTGCGAATATTGATCCTTTTTTAAACTTTGACTTAACCGTAGTCGCAGATCATTCCATTAATATTCTTAATCGTAATATGCAAATGGTGTTGTCCAGCAATCTTCACTTGACGGGGACGAATGTCACACCTCTTTTAAGCGGTGAAGTTGCGATTAATCGCGGAAAATTTGATTACAAGAGAGAATTTCAGATTCAAAAAGGACTTGTTATTTTTGATGATCCGGTAAAAATCGACCCCAATCTTGATATTTCTGCATTATGTGAAGTCGGATCGTACCGCGTATACTTGACCGTGACTGGCAATGCGTCCGATCCGGTGGTGGATTTTCAAGTTGATCCTCCAACCAAACAAGATGGCACACCGATTCGAAAGGTTGATGTTCTGGTGCTGTTAAGTCGTGGAAATCTTCCTACCAAAGAAGGAATTTCCATCTCGAGTACCGCAAAGACTGGGCCTAGTGAAGAAGATGCGCGCTCGTCTGCGGCAACATCCGAAGCTTTAAATATATTTGCCGGACAATTAAATGACCCGGTGGAAAAACTTTTTGATCTTCAGGGTCAAAAAGTTGTGAAACAGGTCTTTGTGGATACTTACCCAGATGACAGCGGAAAAACCACCGCAAGATTTAACCTGCCACTTAATCTTGGTGATGATCTAGATGTCATATTAAAAGCCGACGCTTCGAAATACCAAGTGACGTCAGAATATTCTTTGCATCAAGGAATTTTTGTAACCGGAGCTGTGGAACGAAAGAACGCGGAACCAACAACAAGGGCTCCTAAACTCGAGACGGGCCTAGATTTAAAATTTCGTTTTAGCTTTCAGTAAATAATATATGTTTTAGTAAACCGTATAATATTTCTTGGTGATTTAACAAATTAAAATGTTGTCAGAATTTTGCGGAGCAAGGGGATTTATAGTAAAATTAAAATAATAGAAGTTTTTTATTTCTCTTTTTAATGAATTGGTTTTTGTATGCTGGTGCTTACTCGCAAAGTTGGTGAAGGTATCGCAATCGGCGATGATGTAAAAATCATCGTGATGCAGATTAAGGGTAAACAAGTGCGCTTAGGCATTAAAGCAAGCGCAAATACCGCTGTACATCGCGAGGAAGTCTACCAGAGGATTTTAGACGAAAACAAAGCCGCATCTCAGTCAACCCAAGTTGAATTGACCGATGTAAGCAAAATGCTTTCGGATAAAAAGCCTGTTGGGGAGACCCCGGCATCCAAAATAAAGTGGATTAGACGAAAGTCATCAAGTGACGATGATGAATAATTTTTATCAGCACACTTGCCAAATTATTCGTAAAAAGTGTAGAATTTAAAAAAGCGTAGAAAATTTTAATTGAGGAGTCCTAGTCGTGATCAAAGTTGAGACCACAAGATTCGGTGCAATTGAGGTAAAAGAAGATGATTTCATCACTTTGCCTTCAGGACTAATTGGTTTTCCTGAACTTAAAAAATACGTATTACTAGATCACGATAAAGATTCCCCATTTAAGTGGTTACAATCGCTTGAAGATGGCGCCATCGCGTTTGTTTTAATCAATCCTCTACTTTTTAAAACGGATTATTTGGTTGAAGCTACCGAAAGTGATGTAAGCGAATTAGAAGTTACCGCCGAAGAAGATTTAGTTGTTTCGGTTATTGTAACGGTTCCATCAAACCCACAAAATATGACTGCAAATTTAAAAGCACCTTTGATTTTCAATTTAAAAAATCGCAAAGGTAAGCAAATAATCTTAAGCACAAACGATTACACGACCCGGCATAATATTATGGATGATGTCAAGAAAAGGCCAGATTCCGAAGAAGCTCAAGCCGTTCAAAAAGTTGTGGATGCAGCTAAAACAGATATGACACCTGCGAAAAAATCCGGGACAAAGCCATAAGTCTGGTTAATGAAAAACGAGATAAAGATCGTATTTGAAGACGCCGATTTTTTTGTTATAGATAAGCCAGCCGGTCTTAAAGTTCATGCCTCCCACCCGGAAGACAAAGACGAAAATTTAATAACTTGGCTGGTACATTCCGGTAGAACATTATCGCGTTCGGAAGATTTAACAGTATTTCCATATCGTCCAGGAATTGTGCATCGGCTTGATCAATGGACTTCTGGTTTATTGATCATTGCAAAAAACGACGCCATTCACTTGTTGTTCGAAAAAATGTTTCTAGAAAAATCCATATCGAAAATTTACTGTGCACTTCTCGCCGGACGACTGAAGCAACCGGTTATTGACCTGGAAACAGAGATAATTCGCGACCCCAAAAGGCGCACCCGCTTTAAAGCCGTCGAGTCTAAGGATTTAATTTCATCCAATTCCCGCACAGCCATCAGTCGTTTTTCTGTTTTGAGAAATTTTACACTCCCGATAACATTATCTGAAATTGCTATATTCACTGGCCGAACTCATCAAATTAGAGTCCATGCCAAATACTTAAACTGCCCAATTTTTGGCGACGATTTATACGGCTTTAATATAGACGGGTACAAAGGACTTCAAAAAATATATAAAAATTTAAACGTGCCGATTTACCTTCAAGCGGCAAAATTATCGTTTAATCATCCAGCGAACCATAAAAAATTAAATTTAAGTTTGGATCTTCCTAATTATTTTAAAGAATTAATAGGAATTTTAGAGTAATAAAAACGATCCAGGTTTGCTATTTCATCTAGTTAAAGAAATAATAGTATATAGATAGAACAAGGTTTTAATTTTTTGAATAACTATTTAGCGATCGTCGCGTACCTTTCTTTTTTTTCAAGCAAAGTTTTTGCATTGGAGTCAGAAGCAATTTTTCTGTCTGTTGATAAAAAGACTTTAACCGCCGATTTAAAAACACTCCCAGAAGATTTTTCGCAAAGTAAAAGCTTACGCCAATTTAAGATTGCCATAGGAAAAAAGGAAGGCGACAAAAAAAAATCAGGCGATAATAAAACCCCCGAGGGCATTTATTTTGTTCAGTCGCCTATTCAAGCCGGTACCATTCCAAAAAATAAATACGGCCCAGGTGCTATCCCTCTAAATTTTCCCAATCCTTTTGATCATTATGAAGGAAAAAGCGGGCATGGAATTTGGCTTCATGGAGCCGGAGAGAATCGCCGCATCGAAGAAGCCAAAATAACTGAGGGTTGCGTGGCTTTTCATAATGAAGAAGTTTTTCACCTTATGAATTGGCTACAACCTTTTCAAGGGATTGTAGTTATCGCAGCTGATTCGACTGAAACAAATCGTCCGGAAGAGGTGGCGGAAGTTAGAAAAAACACACTTGGGTGGATTAATGCCTGGACGGACCGAAATTTGAGTGAGTATATCAGTTACTACGCCGATGATTTTTCTTATGAAGGAAAACGAAAAAAATCTTATGAAACCTACAAAGACGCGGTTTTTCATTTGTATAAAAATATACAGTTGAAAATAGGTCATCTTCGTGTGTTGGTTCATTCCAAATACGCCTTAACTATTATGGATCAGGATTTTCGGGGTGATGAACGCTATATTTCCGACGGCAGAAAAGTTCTTTATTG
>JAYVPO010000137.1:0-20648 GCA_043757325.1 bacterium | reverse complement strand
GGAATGGATACGCAATACCTTGAAAGCATTTTAAAAACCCAAAACTATGCCACATAAAACCTATTGAAATCATTAGGTTTAAGATGCGTTAGCCCTGTGCTAATGATAGGAGGAGGCAGCGATTTAAATTTACCATGGTAAAAACAATGCATTTATACTCCAAAAATATCATTACCCTGATTATTTGTCTTGTTTCCATATCAGGCTATAGTGCTCCAAAAACTTACCTCGAGGATGCCTACGAAAAGATTGAGAAGGAATTTGGACCTAAAGAATTCTTTGCATCTCGGTTGCAAAATTTCGACCTTCGAACCATGCGATCACGCTCACCGGCTTTTGAACGCCACCGTTTTTTGCAAGAATCGTTTAGTTTTGGTTATTTTTTAAATCCTATGTTTCCCGATGCAGGCTTTTATTCCTTTCGTTCGCCTGAAGCCGGAACTTCGACCCTATCATTTTCGCGTCAGAGCCTGGAACGGTCAGGATTTTATGAAACAAATCCGCAAGCTGGATCTTGGATTCACGGAATCCAGACTCCGCTTTTTCAACAGTGGATTGATGCACATTATCGGCATCTCTTCGCCGAGTGTTTTAAGAATCCTGAAAGTATTGATTTAGAAGCCCCAATTAGAACTCAACTAAAAGATGAATTTGAGATCACCTCCAGTATGGTCGGAACCAAAAATTTTTTAGAAGTAAGACACGCAAGTGATCGGTCGCTTTTATTTTTAATGCAACAACACCAAAATATCATGCCAGACAAGGAAATGTTGCGAGTTATTCTGCCTGCATCAAACGGGGCTCCGATTATATTATCCAATAGAAAACTCGGTTTTTCTAATTTGATTCAAATTGATTTGGCAACTAACAGTAACAAGATTGCGTACGCCTACCGCATTCAACCTGCTTTGCTAAAATCCGAGACTTATTTAGATTTGAGCACTGCACTTACGACCCATGGGTATGACGAAGTCGAAGATTTAAAGAAATTTATTCCTTGGGAACCAACTGAGGAGAGGGTCAAGAGTAAATTTGAATTCGATGATAAACTTGCGAGAAATTTACTATTTGGCTCGCCCTTGTCTACAAATGCTGAGAAATTACTTGATCGAGGTTTGATAACTCAAGACGATGTGCAGAAAATAAAATCTGAAGTAGATAAATTCGGTGTGAATCTAATGAATGATGAGCAGAAGTACGATTTAGATTATTTGAAAAATACAAAGAAACAATGGAACCTTCTTGATCGTGCACATATACCAAACACTTTTTATGGCGGAATTAACGGTCAATCCTTTAAGAGTTGTGCTTTTATACCTTTAACGTTAGCTGACGTATATGCAACATTTAATTTTGATTATTATCCCATTTTTTCGTCTAGTGTGATTTTATCCATAATTTTTGGTGGAACCATTTTGATTCTGCCATCGGACACAGGCAGCATTTACCCAACGACCCAAAAGACGTTATCAAGTTTAGCTTTATTTTTTCCGTCGCTTACGGTTATGCAAATTCCAATATTTATCGTACTTCAGAAAATAAATCACAAAAGAGCATTGAGATTAATGACAGAATGGATTGAACATGTAGAGATGGGCGGGTCGCAATCCTATTTGGAAAGCAGGAAGATTTTAGAGCAGATTAGAGAACGTGCAATCAAGAAATACGACGATTTAAATACTTCGCGTCTCGAGCAACTAATAGTGGAAGAATTGGCTAGCGAAAACGCTCGTCCAAAACAAGGTATCGCAAAACCTGATTTACAGCATTTACTTCGCATTCAACCTTTCGGCGATAGCGCTGGAGGCAGCAATCCCTCATTGCGTCTCGACAAGGCATCTACGCTATTTCAATACCTCACGACAGAACGAGATCTTTTAGCGGGTGAAAGAGAGCCTTTGGCCGATCTTGCATTGCGTATTCAGCAATCCTCATTAGTTGATTCTGATAAAAAGTTTTTGGCCGATTCTGTGATCTCTGAATTGAAAAAATATCCGGGTGATATTCATAAAGCCTTGTTGCATGCGGATTTACGAGTTACCACCGAACTTATGGTCCTAGATCGAGCGCCAGTTGTGACTGAAGGGATGGCATGTTCAAGCCTTATGCATTTTGCGGAACGCTTTAAATCCCTGCCTAGATGATCTTGATTTCATATGATTTCAAAAATGCACATTGTGATTGACCGGGCTGCAATATATTCGTAGCTTCACTTGTCTGCGTTAAGCGTTATTCCAAACCGACTAGATGTACCAGGGAGTTTTGCAATGAATCAATTCGCTTCGAATTTATCGAAATTTTTCGCAATAGTTGTTTCAATTTTTATTTCGATAAGCGGTGGATCGACACCGGTGCGAGCGGATGCCGCTCTAGATTTTGATAAACTGTGTGGTAACGTCGTGTCGAATCTCGGCTGTTCGGATGTTGCAGCAGAGTACTCGGTAATTTTTGGATCCGCGGCCGCAGCAATTGCTTTTGCAAAAAGTCAGGGTTTGATTACCTCAGGTGAAAGCTGCAAAGCTGACCTGAAAGGGCATGACCCAAAACTGCAGTTTGTGTTAAGCGTGATTGACACCGTAACCGGAAGCGGGGTTGGGCATTTTGTCAATTGCAGTTGTGATGTTGTGTTTTCAAAAACATCATGCTCTGACGAAGTGGAAAAAGTTGGCAAAGAAATTGGTAAAGATATCGTCGCATTCGGCAAAGCAGTCTGGGGTGAGGTTAAAAAATTTGGCTGCTCAATCGGCTTAGGTGGCTGCAATAACCTCACTGAAGAACAAAAAAAATCAATTTATTTTAGTTGTCGGCAGTTTGGATTTTCCGAACAAGAGATTTTAAATTTGCAGGCGTTTGGATTGAGAGATCCGTCTGGAAAAGCAGCCAAAAACTTATCTCAATCTGCGGTGTGCTTCTTGCTTCCCATAGGTGCAGGTCCCGAAAGCATCAATTATTATGAAAATTCCTATCAGTCTTTTTTATCGTGTGGATTCCACGGTGGCGTGGCTGGGGAAGATCCAGGCAATCCAAAATACACCGGCTACCGTGCTTGCATGGACGGCGTTGTCTGCACTTCTAAAAAATGGGATGTGTGGGATTGCAGAAAAACCCATGAACCAGCTAAAGCAAAAGCCGGACCCACGATAACTGAGCAAAAAATTGCACGCTCAAAAGCTGTTGCAAAACTGCTTGGACCAGTTTGCGGAATTGCAGCAACCGATCCCTTTCAGGTTTCTTGCGCTAGTTTTGAGCGTTATAATGCCTGTTTGAAAAACTTAGGTAGCTGCAAAAGCACGAATGGCGTGAACTGGGATGATGCGTGTTGCCGCTTGTCTGGTGGTGGAGCGGGAGCTCCTCCTCAAGTAAAAAAAGCCCAGAGCGCGGTTAATGAAATCGGTCACTCCTGTGCCGTAAACGGTAAGGATCCTATCGAAGTCGATTGTGCAGGAGTTAAACCTTGGGAGCAGTGCCGCACAATTCTTGGGGACTGTCATTCGTCAAATGGTTGGAACTGGGATGGGGCATGCTGTAAACTTAAAGGCGGTATGACTAACCCTTCTTTTGAATACCGCCGCGCTTTGAAAACAGTCTCGACCTTAAAGACCAAGGACGTTCGGTTAAATGATTCCGACTCGGTTGAGATTCAATGCAGAAATCCGGCCTCCTATACTGCCTGTACTAAAATCCTACCGAAAGCCTGTACATTAACTTCAGGCAAAGATTATTGGCAAGAAGCTTGCTGCCGGCTTCACTATTTTCAGTAAAGAATTTTGCGTTACGGCATCTGAAATCGCTTTAATTCTTGTCTAGGAAAATCGGAGCACTTTGGGTGAAGTAAAATTCATTTTCTCCTTGGTAAAGTCGAACGAAAATATAATTTTTTGCAGGCAAGCCCATGGTTTGAAGCTTAAAAGTTATCTCTCCAGAAAGTTTTGGTGAATTTGCAAAGTTTTCGTGAAAAATGAATTTTTTTATTATTTTGCTGTTTAAAATAATTTCCAATCGACTCACGGCTTTTTGATCGTCGGGTTCGGCAAGCGCAATAGAAAATTCCTGAAAATCTGGATTTAGGACAGTTGAAGAACCCATGGGAAGCCAAACCTCAGCAACCTTAACCTCAAAATTAAAATGCAAATTCTCGTTTTTAGTCGCAAAAAATCGGTGATTTTTTAAAGCGTCCAAAATACTTTCTAGGGACAAATTTTCAGCCAAAATCACCGTCCGATTTGTCCCAGACATTCCCCAATTTGCCGAGTGATTATCTTGCGCACCCATGGGGCCAAGTCGCCAATTTTTATCCAAAGCGGTTTCGAAATAGGGTTTCCCCCTCAATGGACCCTTTAAAAAAGGGCGGTAACCATCCCAATGGATGACTTCCATTCCCACGAGAATTTTGGAAAGTGCGTCCGTCGCACCCTCGAACAAATTAAATTCCAGAAGTTCCGTGGCCGATTTTAAAAACCCAGGATGAGCGAAAAAAGCCGCCGCGTTTTTATTTTCGGAAAGTTCTAACCATCGATAAAAATCGGCTAAATTAGTGCATTTTTCAGCCCCACAATATTTTGGCGAATTGAGTACGACGTAGTGCCCGGAAATAATATGACTCCATTCAAAGCCGCGCAGTGCAATAAAATTACTGCGCGATTCGTCGGTGGCAATTTTGGCAATTTGTTCCCATTTGCCTAAATCTGAAAAAAGCCAGTACTCAGGATGCTCGGTCACCGCAGCAAAATCTAAATGGGCCAAATCTCGAGCCATTGCAAAAGCTTCACGGGGCGTTTTCTTTCCGTCTGAAAATCCCGTATGCGAATGAAAAATTCCGGAGTAGTTTGAATATTTTTGAGCGTGGCCAATTTTTAAAGGGTTTTGCGCTTTAAATTGAACCGCATTCAAATCAGTTAAACAATCTTCACAATTCGCCGAATATTTTTTCTGCACGGTAATCTCTGATTGCTGAAATAACTTCTCAGGTGTTTTGGGAGTAAAAAATATTTCAACTTTCGGCGGCAATTCTTCAGGAATTTTTCCCGTTAAAATGACAAAAGGTCTATCCAGATGATTTTTCAAAACAACTTTCTGGATTTGAGAATTTTTGACGATATGTTTTGGTAAGTCGTCCAAAAAAGTTTCTTCTGTGAGAACCACAAACAAACATCCAGGTTGGATTTTGTAGTTTTGATCACGCAGGGAATAATTTGATTCCAAGCCGTTTGCCAAAGACCTTACAAAGGGCTGCCCAGGTAGCGAAAAACTTAAGTGAGCAACTTCGTACCAGCGATAAGAAAACAGATATTGCTCTTTGCAACCCGTGTTTTGCGACTGTTCGAAAGCCTGTAAAACGAAGCTGTTTTTAGTTATCTCGGGCCAAAAAGTGAGCTCTCCAAATGCGCCGGGTTTGTTATGGAGAATTTTTCTAACCATGATTTGTCTGATTCGTGGAAATGCGGTAAAAAAAACAACCGTGAACGTAATCCCAATAGCAAAAACTTTATTCCAACGCATGGGCTTAGATTTGAGTTCTAGATTTTTGGAATATAACACAGGTAGCAGCATGAGCCACCAGCCGGGAATAAGCCAATGCGGAAGCACCTGACCATTCAGGGCCAAAATTGAAAAAACGGCGACCAAAGTCCCACCGGCCGTGTAGACATGATTTTTAAAGTTTTGGCGAACTGATAACGATCGTAAAAACTCCCAGAAAAACAAAGGGCTTAATAGCAAAGCCTGCGCAGCGATGGTTCTGAAAAAGCCAGAAAAATTCCAGCTTCCTCCCGCCCTACTTCCTTGAAAAATTAACGATGCATAGTGGTTTTGCAAATTCCAAATCAAGACCGGGGAAATGACCGCAGTAAAAATCAACAGACTCATTAGAATGACTTTAAATTTTACAAAAGACTTCTGCGAAGAATCTTTACGCAAAAACAAAAATCCCAAATAAACAACATAAACGATGCCGGCATGGTATTTAAATAAAAAAGCGCATCCGATTAAAAACGACGTTTTTGCTACAGCATTGAGACTGTAAGGGGCCTGTCTGTTTTCCTGCAACATAACTAGCGCAAGAAAAAATAACAGACCCGCATCCGGTAGCAAAAGCAAACTTCCAAGACTAAATGCTGGAACAAACTGCATCAAGGTAAATAAGACCGCACGCTGTTTATCTGTTTTTACGCAGCTAAGCAAAATAAAACACGTAGAAAAATGCAGCAAAATCACCAAACCTCGTGAGCCAAGATTTGGATGGAGCCAGCCAAAAAGAAACTGACTGAGCCAGCTAACTAACGCAACTCCTGGTGGATGTTCAACATAACTAAGCTGCAAGAATCTTCCGAAGTCCCAGTAAATTACCTCGTCATTTCCCAGGGGCACTAAGGCTGCGATAAAAAAACGCAGAATAATAAACAATGCAGAAAATTTTAAAAAAGTTTTTTTAGACAAAAGTATCCTTAACAAATCTCAACACACATGACACCGGCCTGACTTTATGCTATCGTAATCTGATCAAGTTATTAATTCGACAGTTTGTTGTGGGAGAATTTATATTTTATGACATTAAAAATTAAACGCGCGGCGGTTCTTGGTGCAGGAGTTATGGGCTCACAAATTGCGGCATTATTAGCTTCGGCTGGTGTGCGAACACATTTACTCGATTTAAAAACCCCTAACCTAGATGTTTTGAAAACGCTTAAGCCATCACCGCTTTTTTCAGCGGAGCATTTACATTTAATTATTCCAGGAAATTTTGACGATGATTTTTCGGTGTTAAGTCAATGCGACTGGGTGATTGAAGTTGTGGCAGAGAAATTAGAAATCAAACGAAGTATTTTTAAAAAAGTTTTCGAATTCGCCCCTCCTCATATTCCTATTACTTCAAATACTTCAGGAATAAGTCTCGAAGAAATTGCCAAGGATTTTTCAGAGTTTGAAGTTAAAAGATTTTTTGGAACACACTTTTTTAATCCGCCGCGTTATATGAAACTTTTAGAAATTATTCCACACAGTCATACTGACAAAGACTTGCTTAGCCAGATGGCAAATTGGCTGGAATTCACATTTGGCAAAGGCATTGTTTTTGCTAAAGATACCGTCAATTTTATCGGAAACCGCATCGGTGTTTTTAATATGCAAAGAACATTCGAATTAATGGATGAATATAAATTAAATTTCGAAACCGTCGATGCCTTGACCGGAAAACTTGTCGGTCGGCCTAGTTCAGCAACATTTCGCACTTGCGACGTTGTGGGACTTGATGTTTTGGCACATGTTGCCCAAAACACTTACGATAAAGATCCGAAAGATCCATTTCGATCAAGTTTTAAAATAACTCCCTGGTTTCAAAAATTAATTGATCAAAAATTTTTAGGACAAAAATCAGGAAGTGGTTTTTATAAAAAATCTACAGGTGCTACCAAAACAATTCTTGTTTACCGACCTGAGACGAATTCCTATGACGAACAAAAACTTGCGGCAATTGATTGGTTGCCTGCTGCGATGCAACTCAAAACAGTGGCTGAACGCTTAAATTTTGCTTTCGCACAAAAGGATCCTTATGGTCAATTTTTGTGGGCCCTTATGCGCGATACGTTTATTTATTCTGCGCATTTAGTCAAAGAGATTGCCGATGATTCACCGCAGTCAATCGATCACGCCATCGAATGGGGTTTTAACTGGGAGCAGGGGCCATTTAAGCTTTGGCAAGAATTGGGCATTAAAGACATTATTACTAAAATGGGAAAAACAAATATTCCCTGGCTGAATTCTTTTGGCGATAAAAAATTCTACCCAAGTGTTGGCAAAGAAACCCAGCCCAATTCGGGAAAGGAAATAACCTTTGCGATAAAAGCTTGGGATTTTGCGTTACCTAAAAAACAAGAGGAATCAAAACGGACAATTTTAGCGAATTCCCAGGCTAGTTTAGTAGATATTGGCGACGGCGTTGCCTGTTTTGTCATGCATTCCAAAATGAATGCACTGGACCAAAGCATAATGGATCTTTTGCAAAAATCCGTGCAGAAAGTCGAAAAAGATTTTGGTGGAATGGTTATTTCCAATGAAGGAGAGCATTTTTCAGCTGGTGCAAATTTGAAGCAAATCTTGAGTCTTATTGCGCAGAAGAAATGGTCCGAAATTGAGATTTTTATTCGTGAGTTTCAAGGGTCACTCCAGGCGCTGAAATTTGCTAGTTTTCCATCGGTCTCTTGTCCTCACGGTCTGACGTTGGGTGGTGGTTGTGAAGTTGCGCTTCATGCAACGAAAATTTATGCCGCAGGAGAGACTTATGCTGGCCTCGTAGAAATCGGTGTTGGACTATTGCCTGCGGGCGGTGGCACAAAAGAGCTTGCTCTGCGTGCGTATGACTACGCGAGTCAGGGTGAAAAAGTCGATGCGTTTGGATTTTTACAAAGAGCTTTTTTGTTGATTGGAATGGCCAAAACCTCAACTTCCGGATTTGAGGCGGTAGAAATGGGACTTCTTCCACGGTCGACACAAATTTCCATTGGTAAAGACCAACAGACTTTAAAGGCCAAAAACGAAGTTTTGCAAATGCTACGTCAAGGCTACGTGCCGCAGATTCCAAAAGTAGCGGTAAAAGTACTAGGAGATCCTGGAGTACAAACATTTAAGATGATGCTTTATAATATGAAAGAGCAAAAACAGGTTTCGGAGCATGATGCTTGGATTGGTGAAAAAATTGCCACAATTCTTTGCGGTGGAAATGTCGATGGTGGGACATCAGTGAGTGAAAATTATCTTTTAGAACTCGAAAGAAAACTTTTTGTAGAATTGTGTCAATCGCAAAAAACCGCCGAAAGAATTGAGTTTATGCTTAAAAATGGCAAACCTTTAAGAAACTAAAATACTAAGGAATTTATTATGAATGAAGTTTTTATTGTTTCACCTTACCGCAGCGCTATTGCAAAAGCTTTTCGCGGAGGTTTCCGCTCAACTCGGCCCGATGATTTGGCTGCCGCTGTAATCAAAGGGCTTCTTGCAAAAACCGCGAAGTTTGATCTTTCACTTATCGAAGATGTTTACGTTGGTTGCGCAATGCCCGAAGCCGAACAAGGGATGAATATAGGACGCTTTATTGCGCTGCTTGCAGGCTTGCCCGAGTCCGTTCCAGGATTAACAATTAACCGTTTTTGCTCCAGTGGATTGCAAACAGTGGCAATGGCTGCGGACCGCATCCAGGCGGGTAATGCCGACTGTATTCTTGCTGGTGGCGTTGAATCCATGACGATGATTCCGATGATGGGCAACAAGGTTGTTGCTGGCAGAATTGCCATGGAGAATATGCCAGAAAGTTATTTAGGTATGGGGATGACGGCGGAAAACGTTGCAAAAGATTTTGAAATATCTCGCGCTGATCAAGATCAATTCGCATTGGAAAGTCATCAAAAATCTTTACTTGCAATTAAAGATGGAAAATTTACGGATGAGATTATTCCTGTTGAAGTTGAATTTCGAACTCCTACAAAAAATGGCGGAAATGAAATTAAAAAACAAATTATTTCGCAAGATGAAGGACCAAGGCCAGATACGTCATTAGAAAATCTCGCAAAATTAAAACCCGCATTTTTAGCGACAGGCGGATCGGTAACCGCAGGTAATAGTTCCCAGATGTCTGACGGGGCTGCATTTTGTTTAGTTTGCTCTGAAAGTTTTGTTAAAAAACATCATTTGCAGCCGATCGCAAAATTTCGATCGTTTTCGGTTGCAGGAGTACCACCTCGAATTATGGGAATTGGGCCGATTGCGGCGATTCCTTTAGCTTTAAAAAAAGCGGGCTTAACAATGCAGCAGGTTCAACATTTAGAATTAAATGAGGCATTTGCAGCGCAGTCTTTGGCAGTATTAAGAAAACTCGATATCGACCCAAAAATTGTCAATCCACACGGCGGTGCGATCTCTTTGGGGCACCCTCTCGGTGCTACTGGAGCGAAACTTATCGCAACTCTTTGCCATAGTATGAAACGCAACAAACAAAAATATGGTGTTGTTTCTATGTGTATAGGCACGGGAATGGGGGCAGCCGGAATTATTGAGCTAATCTGATGCGAAATGATAAAAATGACTGCGTTGACTACGAAAAACCCTCCTCGCCGTGCGCATAGCACTGTCTTCGTCAGGTTTCTCTTGTCGCCTTGTCCTTTTTTCATTTGGCATCAGCTCAGTTCGTCGGTTAGATGAATTTTAAAACGTGATAAAAATTATAAATGAATCACACTAACCCGAGAGACATTTCTAATTTTCTGCATTAATCGCACCTGATCGTTGTCTAAATCCGAGTCGATTTTAATGACCGCCATGGCTTTGCCGCCTTTGCGGTTTCGACTCAATTCAAAACTGTCGATATTAATTCCATTCATTGCTAAAAACTGACCTAAATCACCAACTACCCCGGGTTTGTCTTCGTTTTCTACCAGCACCAAAGTTCCACTTGGCTCAACTTCAAAGTAAAAATCGTTTATCAACGACAGTCGCATATATTCCTTATCAAAAACTACCCCACCCACCGCAAAGCTTTCATTATTTCCGCCTTCAACAACAATTTTTAAAGCAGATTTGTAGTTATGAAAAGTTGGGTCTTCTTTTTCTTCGAAACGTAATCCCATTTTTTCTCTCAATTGTTCAGCATTTACGAAACTTACATGCTCATTTGAAACTTGAGTGAGAAAGCCTTTTAAAAAACTTAAACGAATAAGGTTATGGTTAGTCCCTGCTAAGTCTCCACGGTAATTTAATTTCACTAATGATGGATTAAAGTGTATCGATTGACCAACCAAGGCACCGAGCTTTTCTGATAACACCGCGTACACCTTTAGCAGCGGATCTGTAATAATCCCGATTTCCGGCAGATTAACCGGATGATCAACCACGTGACCTTCAAAAGCTTTAACAACCTGTTCGTAAACGGTTTGGCCTATAGCAATCTGGGCTTCTTCGGTGGAAGCTCCAATGTGCGGCGTGCAGTAAACTTTTTCGAATGCTACGAGATCAGTTAAAGGTTTCGGCTCCGTTTCAAACGTGTCGATACCTGCACCGCGAATATGGCCCGATTGTAAACGTTTAAGAAGTTCACTTTCTTTGTAAAGTCCACCACGGGCAGCATTAATAACTAACGCCGTAGGCTTTAAAAGATCTAACAATTCCGGTGTGATCATGTTTTTTGTTTCGCGGTTTAAGGGCACATGCAAGGTCAGAACATCAACCTGCGGAATAAGTTCTTCGAGTTTGGTAATGGGTTTTACCGAGTGTTTTTGAAAAACATGAGGTGCAATATAGGGGTCATACGCCAGAACATTCATTTCAAATGCTTGGCCAAATCGCGCGACTCGGTGGCCTACGTTTCCAAGGCCTACTATTCCAAGAGTTTTTCCACGTAGTTCGTTGCCGGCAAAACGATGCCGATCCCAGCCGCCACTTTTTACTTTGGCCTGGGCTTCTGGGATTTTGCGCATCAAATTTAAAATTAAACCAAAGGTCAATTCAGCAGCGGAATTGGTGTTTTTTCCG
This sequence comes from bacterium, assembly GCA_043757325.1. Lineage (GTDB taxonomy): Bacteria > Bdellovibrionota_B > Oligoflexia > Oligoflexales > RGVZ01 > JAYVPO01. The sequence goes on along the minus strand of JAYVPO010000137.1, from coordinate 9,134 downwards.
GGGCAATTGACCACCAAAATACCTTTTCTGGTGGCATGATCAATGTCGATATTTCCGACCCCAACTGCAGCCCGCGCAATGAGTTTTAACTGCGGTGATGCGTCGATTATTTTTGCATCCACATCAAGTTCGCTTCGGGTTACCAAGGCTTGAACGGTTGCAAGATAAGGCAGAAGCTTTTCAAAGTTGCTATCAGGAAGGTAGGTTACTTTAAATTTCTGATAACTTTGGAAAGCATCAAGACAACTTTTGTGCAATGCCCCGGTTATTAAGACATTCCAAACCGACTCAGAAGAATTCATCGTATTCGCCTAGATTTATTATTTCGTAGAGACCCATTTTGCAGCTCTAATGGCTGGTTTCGTTCCGACGACCTCCATCCTAGCAGCTTTTAAAGATGTTTTAATCTCAAAATTTCGTAATTCTTGATCATCGACTGCGAACAAATTCTTACGCACTTCCGGTACGTTGTATTTTTTTGCAACTTTCCAAAGTTGATTGCCGACTTGTTTCGATATTTTAAGCTGCAAAATCGAGCCCGATTGGGTCTGCAAATACCGTCTCCATTCGCCAAAACTATCTGTTGTTCCGACCTTTTGGCCATCTTTTTCTACGCTTGCGCCTTGGACGGGTCGACCAGCTTCATCGATCACTTTTATTTCAAAAAGAATGCGCGAATGAGTTTTTATTTCGTGCGCTAGCAGCCGACTTATTTTGCTTTGTAAAAAATAGCCCGCAAACAACACAGCAATCAATACTATGGCCGCAACTAACGCGAACTTGGTTTGAAACTTTGAAAACATAAAATTCCCGAGTATGTATTATTTTTATTGTAATTTTCTTATGCGGCAAAAAAAATAGGTAGGATGTGCTCACGGATGCATGACTTTAAGCCGATATTAAGATTATGACTATGGTAAGCAATTTTTCTGTCCTGTTCATTCTATTCGGATGCGCTCAAAACTTGACTCCGAAAAACGAGCCTAGTGAATTAACCTTCCAGAATCAAAATTCAGAATCAAACCATGTCGACGACGAAGGGTATAACCCAAAGAAAAGTTTACATCATCCCAAAAAACAAGATGCAAATGCTACTTTTATTCTTATTTCAACCCAAAAACCTGACGCCGTTAAAGTTCAAGATTGCAAGAAGAAACTAACCCAGTCGGTTCCCAAGGCCTTGTCTTTAAAAGAGCTTCAAAGCGCGTCCGAAAATGTGCTTATTGACGTACAGTTTAACCTTAAAAACTACCATTGGTGCTTTTACCAAATGATGGTGGATGTGGACTTGGATTTAGCTCAATCGAAGAAATCCTTTGAAGAACTAGGGGATATTTTTATTTTGGCAATGCAAAAAATGTATATTATCGCTCATGCTTTAAATAAGGTTTTAGGCGTAAACACCTACACGGATTATTTAAAAGTGCGCTACATGCAAATATCCCAACAGAAATTTGGCCGAGTTTTATCTGGTGATTCCCATCAGATATTCCAAAAATAGGCCGATAAGCCGGCATATGCACAGAATATTTTTTTTATTTTTATATCTTTTTTTTGCGGCAAAATCATTTGCTCAAATTAATAATGCTGGAAATAACACCAATGAATTTTCCAATACAGAAAATTCCCACACAAAAACTCGCAAGAAAAATAAAATAGCAAATGATATTCCGGAAAAATCAAAAGTTAGAAAATTCGAAGAAGTTTTGGAAGAAGTGATTACGGAATTTGGGTTTGATGTAAAAGCCGGTAAAATTAAAGGCCTGAAAAACCTCGCGATCAGACGAGCCCAAGTGAGTGATACGTTACCACGCTCCTACGAAAACTATATTGAAATGCTTTTGACCGAAAAAATTCGCGAGAATTCTAAAACAAAACTTCTCAACTGCATTCAGTGCAAGGTCAAATCCTCAACCATCGTCGAAGGCAAAATAATTATTAACTCTCCCACCACCAGCGTCGCCCGCATGGATCAGGCCGCAAACGAGCTTGGTATCGAAAATTTTATGGATATTATGCTGATGTACCAGAGCACTCAAATTATTCTTACGGTTAATATTTTCGATAGCACCACCAAAGAAATGCTATGGGCCAAAACTTACAACAGCGAAACCCTGCACACACGCTATCAGAAACTTGCCATCGACTACGAACAAATCGAAAAATCGCGTCAATCAGGTACTTATGAACCAGATTACCGTGTTTTGCTAGGCTTCGGGTATGGCAGCTTAGTCAATGTGAATGCTACGCCTGCCGATCAAACAATGTTTGTTTTAACCCTTAGAGTTGGCGAAAAATTCAATAACCGCAAAGATGAATTTGGTTTGATTGCAAACTTCTGGCAAGGCACACGGTACTTTTTTCAGGAGTATCCAAACACGCAATCTACGGCAACCTATCAAACTTCCACCGACGATCTGGGGCCTAGACCTTTTCGCCAAGCGTTTAGTGTTTTCCCTTACTATGCGCATAATTTTTTAGGATCTGTTGAAAATTACGATCAGATTCGACAAGGGTTAAATGTAGGACTTGGCGCATTGTTCGCCACCGGATACTTCTCACCTTCGGCCCGGGTTGGCTGGGATCTTTATTTTGGACGCAGATTTTTATTAACTCCGAGCGTCATATACAATACCGCCACAAAGATACTAGTTAATAGCGAGCTAAGAAATGCGCAAGGAGGACTAGGTTATGATTTATCTCTTTCGATTAATTTTTAGTTTTCCGATTATTTGCTTACTTACTCACTGCGCAACGAATGAAAAAATATTATCCGAAAATAATTCTTTGCCGATTGCGCCACCCGTGGAATTTTCTACAACCCCGCTCGGTAAAAACACCAACTCAGACAAAGTTATAATCAAATCTATGACCACAGATTCGGAATTTTCAGTCGAACTTCCTGGTGGTCCAACCGACTATGATTTGGAAGTTCCCTTGGCACAGGTTACTCATAAAAACCAAATAAAAAAAAATGCCCCGGGCAATCCTGTTTCGACTGATCGAGAGCTTCTAGCAAGCATGCCACGTCTGGAGGAATCTCACGGTGCCGATACGGCCAGTCTCGATGCTCTTCTCGGAGTTAGCCCAGAAAATGGACCGACCCAGTCGCCAAGTTATACACTGGGAATCGCAAAAGCTACGGAATACTACCGGCAGCGCGACTACGAATTCGCACTGATCGAAGTCAATAATTTGTTAACGTTCTTTCCCCAGAGTCCCAAACTCCATATGATGAAGGGGACAATTTATCTGAAAATGCAAAATTATAATTTAGCTGAAAAATCCTGGCAGAAATCGTTGGAATTAATGCCGCAAAACGTTTCACTGAAACATGCTTTGGCGCGATTGCAGCAGCGTCCTGAGCTTAGAAAATAGAACAATCTCGCGTTGGGCGCAAACTCTCACAATTTTTTTTAAGTTCTTCGATTTGATTGTTTTCGAGTTTTTCGGCGTGTTTGACTCGCAACCGAAATCGGTTCTTAGCAGTTGAAAATATTTCACCAGTCACTCCAAAAAAAGCATCTTGATTTGTCCAAGCGTTTTCACGGCCGTACATTTGAACGGGAATAGGGGTGTTTTTTGTTGCAAAATTGGTCCAAACTTTGTCAAGTGCTTCGTGCGACCGCAGATCCACAGAAAAAGACGAATCCGAATCATCTAATCCTGGAGCCTGCCAGAATTGCACCATAAATGGATTTATCGCCAAAATTTTACCAGTGAGTTTTTTCCCCACAAGTTTTTCTAGACTAGAAAGAATCTGCTGTGAGGTAACATTGGCAACAGGACAGTTTGTTTCTAAAAGAAATGAGACCATTTTTGGTTTGGCATAATTGTTTCCTTTCCAATCAACTCGGCCATCGCCACCTGAGCAAGGAAATCCCATGGCAATAAAATCGGATTCAGGAAGAAAGCCACTGGGAACGGTAGAATCTGAACAGATTTTGGTAGCGGTAGTAATCGCAACATTTAAGTCCGGTAGAAATAAATTTTTGGGATATGGAATACAGCGGGATAGTTCAACTTTTACCGGGTCAGTTTTTACTGGATGAAAATTAGAATCTGAATTTTTGTTCAACACAGATAACGAGCTTTCTGATTTGTGCGTTTTTTTCGTTATGGGGAGTTCATGTTGGGTAGTACGGCGCGGTGTGACGCAACCTATCACCAATAAACTACACAGGAATTTAAATGTCATAAAATTAGTTTACCCTTTAATAAAGACCAATCCGTTTTTTGTGTGTAAAAGCAGTTTTTCTACAGCCATACCGCAACTTAGTGCTAGAATCAGAGGTTCCACTATTCTAAAGTGAAAGCCTAACTCTGATCTGAAAGTCCCAGTTGAAATAATATAAAGTGAAATAGGCCACCAAATAGTTAAAAAAGTTAACACAAGGGCAATAGTACGAGCGTTGTAAAGCAATCGCAATTTGAAAATATAAAAAATAAGTAGCAAAACAATAGAAATAAAAAAATGCAGATCGTAAAGACTGCGTTCAAATTTGCTAACGCTCACTGGAGAAACTTTAAATAATTGCCACCAGGGTTCAGGATTGAATATAATTTGTCCCGCGAAAATAAGCCCCAAGCTACAAATTATTCCGACCCGAAAGGTGCTTAAATTTTTCAACCCATCGGAATAAAAACGGGATGGTTTTATGTCGAATGCCGAATTTTCGATCGGCACACTTTTGCGAAAAAGAAACGCTAAGCATAAAAAGGATAGGAATATCACAGCTCCCCATTGAAAATACAAATCACCACATGTCGAAAAAAGAATTAAAAACAAACTTGATAAATAAAAAGACCCAGAAAAACGAGTTCTTATGTAGTGACAAAAAAAACAAAAAAAACCTGAGAACAAACTCGTTGCCAGATTAACTTCCGAAAAGAAGTAGCTTTCTTGAATCATTCGTCCACGGGTTAAGACAACAGCCAGCGTTACAACCGAAATAAATGTGGAGCGCAAAATAAAACGCGTGGCGAATGTGGTAAAAAATATGGTTGCGGAAAACAAAACAAAATTCAACCGGGTAAAAAATCCTTGATCAAATTCAAAAAAGGATGACGAAAGCCTTAGTAAAATAATTATTAGAGGCGAATAGCTGTGCTTTAAGTCGAGAATTAGGTCGCTACTACTGTTCAAAAAAGGCGCCGATATAAGGATTGGAATATCGAAAGCTTTCTTTACATAAATAAGACTGTCCTGGGCGACCACCGAAAATCGCAGGGTGTCCGGCCTTATTTGCATCCAAACGTAGCGCATAAATGCCAACACAATCGCAGCCGTTGAAATGATATATTTCAACCATTGAGCAGGCGTTATAGGGACAGAATCTTCAATTGTAAGTGGTGGATTGCTGATATGAGTTTCTCTATTGTTCCCGATTAACCTATCCTATTAAATTTTGTTAATGATTTAAACTGTTTACATTTTTTAAAGATCTTAAGTTATTTTGCACAATCGACTTTATTCTATTGATTTTAAAGATTTATTCTATTAGGGTGAGGCTCGGTAATAAAACTTTTATATTTTCGCAAGGAATTTCACGATGGCTGCAGTACAAATTCGACCAGGCGATACGCTCAATATAGTTTGGACATCAGTTCAAGAAACTCCACTTGGGGTCCGTGAAGTGGAATCCAATTTTAGCTTCTCCTACGACGAGCTTTTAACACGACTTAAAACAAAAGGCCGTGCTGGCAAATCCAGACGCTCAGGAACCCTTGGGGCGAAATTCAGTCGGATGGTTGCACTCTCTCATAATGCTTTAAAAAAAGGCAAGTGGTCAACCGGAGCCGACATTGATCGCGATCATGTGTTCGCAAAGTTGATGGAACGCTTTCGCAAGTTGGACGATACTGAATTTCAATTTATAACAGATCATGCACGTGAGGCATTGCTTGAAATTTACAACAGTAAAATTATGATCAAGCCACCGCAAAAGAAAGAATTGCAGAGCTTTTTAACTCAGGCTAAGATTTTGAGTGAATCAAATCTTTGAGATCAAATGACTCGTCCGTTTACGGTATTAAGAATTAACCATATTGGCATTGCCCCAAAAGACCCTGTTAAAACACGGTCTTTTTTTTGTGATGATTTGGGTTTGGATTTTCTTGGCGAAGAAACTGTTCAAGACCAAGAAACCGTAACTGTCATGTTTGCAGCCGGATCAGAAACTCCCTCGCGACTGGAAAATTTAATCCCTTTTAATGGCGGCGGGCCCATTGCTGGTTTTCTCGCTAAAAAAGGCAGTGGATTGCATCACGTGGCTTTGGAAGTCGACGATGTAAAAAAAGCCGTGGAATACCTAATCGCCAGAAATGTACGCATGATTGACAAATTTCCTCGACTTGGCGCACATCAGACTCTAATTGCGTTTGTTCATCCCGAAAGTGCTGGTGGCGTTTTAGTGGAACTCGTTCAAAAAATGTGAACTAAAGGTCTCTAAACACTCAGGATTAGCTATCTCTAAAATATTTTCGGCATCAAGAATTGATAATTTCGAATTGAAAATTTTTGAAATAAGTAATTCCATTTTTTTCCCGTTTCTTGTGACCGGAATTCCCTCAACCGGGAAAATTTTCGATGGGACGTGACGGGTGGATAACGATTTTCTAATATGCTGTTTCAAGTCGAGAGTTAATTGCTCATTAAATTTTATGTTCTCGCGAAGTTTAATAAATAAGAATATCTGAACGTCTTCTAGAATCGTAACCCCTATGGCAAGACTATCTGCAACTTCGGGGTAGCTTTCCACAACCCGGTAAATTTCCGCAGTGCCGATGCGCACGCCACCGGGATTAAGTGTTGCGTCACTTCGTCCATAAATTATGATGCCACCTTCCTCTGTTATTTCTATAAAGTCACCATGATGCCAAACTGACGGATAGACAGCAAAATAGGCAGAATTATACTTTTCTCCGTCAGGATCGTTCCAGAATTTAACGGGCATAGAAATAAAAGGTTTGGTGCAAACAAGCTCCCCAGAAGAATTCCATTTATTCTTTCCGGCTTCGTCCCAAGATTCCACGGCCATCCCTAAGCCTCGGCATTGAATTTCTCCACGGCGTACCGGTAAATTTTGATTTCCCAGAACAAAACACGATACAATATCGGTGCCACCTGAGATGGATGCCAAATGGATATCAGTATTTGGATTTTTGTAAATTAAATCAAAATGCGTGGGCAGTAATGGCGCGCCCGTAGTCAAAATAGACCGCAGCGATTGATTTTGGGTGAAATCGACAGCTTCGGAACTTAAAGAGCTGGAAATATATTTAGGACTGGTTCCAAGGTGCGTTACGTTGTGCAAAAAAGCCGACTTCCATAGAGATTTTAATTCTGGAAAAGCAGGCGAACCGTCATAGAGGCAAATCGTTACGCCTAAACTTAAAGCCGAAACCTGCCAATTCCACATCATCCAACCACAAGTTGTGTAAAATAATAATCGATCGTCCGATTTCAAATCGCAGTGCAAATAAAGTTCTTTTTTATGTTGCAAAAGCGTTCGCCCATGAGCGTGAACGATACATTTTGGAACACCTGTCGTTCCGGAAGAAAATAAAATAAACAGCGGATGATCAAATTCCACTGGCAGGAATTTTAATTCGTGATTTTTTTCGGAAGTGCATTGCCAAGGCATTTTGCGACAGCGCCATATTTCCAAATCAAGATGGTCCACCGAAACCACGCAAGACGATGCTAATTTCGATAAATAATCCGAGACAACCTGATGCTTTTTTCCACCGTAACTGTATTCTGGGGTGAAAAAAAGCACTTTTGGCGCGGTTTGCTTCAAGCGTTCAGATACCGCAACTTCACCGAAATCCGGCGAACATGAGGTCCAAATTGCCCCAAGTGAAGTGCACGCTAACATGCATATAACAGCGAAGTGGGTATTTGCCAAAACCCCGGCCACCACGTCTCCTTTTGCGACGTGGTTTTGCAGTAAAAACTTTTGACACGAAAGTACAGCCTCTTGCAATTCTGCACGAGTCATTAAAAAATCGGGCATTCCCTCACATAAAGACAGGATTGGATTATCATTTAGATTTTTTAAAAGATTCTCGGCGTAATTTAAACTCGTCTCAGGAAACCAGCCGCATTCCTGCATTCTTTTTCCATGCTTAAATACCGTCTGATTGAAATCACTCGGAACAATCTCGAAAAAAATCGCCAATTCACGCCAGAATTCTTCGAACGATGCTATTGACCAATCGTATAGTTCAGAATACTCGACAAAATTGTGGCCTAGCCTGTCGTTTACAAATTTTGTAAACGCCGTCATATTACTATTTTTCTGACGAGTGGAATCCGGCTTCCAGACAATGGGATTTTTTAGCATAACAACTTTTAAAGAGTGAGTATCAACGTTCTAATTTTTGCGCAATTTCTCGTATGCGCGCAAGCCCAGATTTGCGAATTTCGATTGTTGGAAGAACAGATGGTGGAGATTTTTGATCGGGTTTAAGGTCTGGTAGAATCATACGCAATCGCAGGGCGCGAATGCGAACAATGTCAACATGACAATTAAAAAATTCTGCGGTTTTTCGCAAAGTTTTAAAATGATTCAGCGCTCTGCGAAACATTCCTACGGGTAGCAGTAAAGCCAACGCGAATTCGTCGGCCTCAGATTCTCGAAGAAGATCTGCTTCGGTGGAATCCACATCATCTTTCATGCGCGAAATCGGATGTAGAATTTCTTGGAAATTCGGCACCCTACCCTCACCCTTAGCCATAACTGGCATCATATGTAGGAAAAAATGACCGAGCAAATGTGCTTTAATAAGATCGCAGAATGGATGGGGCTCAAAAAATTCTTTATTGATGAATATATGACTAGAGATCAAACCCTCTTTGTCACTGGTAACTATCGCTGCCATTTTGATATGATCCGAAACATGAACCGCCAGACCTAGTTCTCTAGCAAGATCGTCCATATCGAGTTTGATTTTTGGACTTTGCGAGCCAAAATACTTTCTGACCGCTACGGCAAGGCTTTCGACGTTGCGTTGATTTGCGAAATTTATGATTTCAGGATAGATGGCAAACATAGATTTATTATATCCATAAATTTTAACAAACTCCATGGATCATCTGAAATTTTGTCTGTAAGAGGTTGATAAAATTA
>JAYVPO010000136.1:0-20732 GCA_043757325.1 bacterium | reverse complement strand
AAAAAAACGACTCGACAAAGAAGTGGGAAATTATACGTGAGAATTTTGAAAACAGGCGTTTTGAATTTGTGAAATTAGACGCTACTATTCTCGGTGCCATGGCTCCAAAAGCTTCGCATTAGTTCACTAGAGTAAACCTTCAACTAGCGGCCCAATAAAACATCTGATAGAATAAAAACTTCAAATTTTCTGGAGTTTTAAATGGTAAATAAAAAGTTATGCAAAGTAGTTAGTAAATTTTTGGGATTAGGTCTTTTATTAGTTTCGGCTACGAGTATTGCGCAAGTTCTTTATAAAGCTGATGGCAAAAACGTCGAATTAAAAGATTTAACCCCAACCCAACAGCAGCAGTATTATGAATACCAATTCGAAAACTACGAAAAATCACGCATGCTCGTGGATCAAGCATTGTTTGATCAACACGTTGCCGTAGAAGCCAAAAAGTCGAAAAAAACACCCGAGGCCGTATCTGCAGCTCTGCTAAAAACTCCGGAGGTCACCGATAAAGAGGCCAAAGCTTGGTTCGAAAAAAATCGCACTAAAATTCCACCTCAATACACTTTAGAGCAAGTGAAAGGTGAATTAAAAAAATTTATTGAAACCGAAAAGCGTGAACTAAAAAAGTCGGATATTTTAAAGAAATTAAAATCCGAACAAAAGTTTGAAATTCTTGTGGCCAAGCCTGTTGCTCCAGAAGTTAAAATAAACGTCGACGATTATTTTTTTCAGGGATCAAAATCAGCAAAAGTCACACTTGTGGAATTTGCTGACTATCAATGTCCACATTGTAAAGCCACGGCCCCGGAAATCAAAAAAATCGCAGATAAATACAAAGATAAATTGCGCGTTGTTTATATAGATTTTGCGTTTAACCAAAGTGGCATATCTAAAGTTGTCGCTCAAGGAGCTTACTGCGTCGGACAGAAAGACAAAGATAAGTACTGGGACTACAACCGAATAGCGTTTGAAAAACAACCAAATCTCGACAAGGAAACACCTTTGGTCATTGCCAAAGAACTGAAACTTAATGCCGATGAAATAAAGGCTTGCCTGGATACAAAAGCTGCTGTGGATTACGTAAATCACGGCAAGGCCGAAGGCGAAAAAGTTGGTGTAAATGGAACTCCAGCGATTTTTCTCAACGGGAAAAGATACTTAGGATCTCATCAATTTGACGACTTAAAAAAAGCTATCGACGAACTTTTGTAATTTAATTCGAATTTATCCCGATATAAAGAACTCAAGGCTTTTGTGTTGGGAATAAATGTTCAGAATTTTTAAAATCGTTATTTTTGCTGGAATTTTTATCGGTCCGATTTTTCAATCGAGAGAAATCTTTGCGCAAAGTTTAGAAAATTTTAGAAACCGCTCGCAAAATCAACTTCAACAAAAAATTCAAGTGACATTAAATAAATACTGCCCCGAAGGTTGCGAGCTAATTTCAGCGGAAGTTGAGGTTAAACAGTTGGAAGTCGAAAGTGATGAATTAGGGTTTGAAGCGGTTTCAGGAGTTGATTCGACCCCACACTATCAGGTTCAAAAAGCAATTGTGCAAGTTCAGATAGATGATCGCATCGCAAGCAAAGAAAAAAATCGACTCCAAAAAATGATAGAAAACACAGCTCAATCCATCGCATCCACAGTGGAGGTTTCGTGGGCACTTGTGCAACTTCCAAGAATTGGATATGCCGACAAAGATGAAGAAACTCTAAAACTAAAAGTGACCAAAGATGTTACCCAGACCGTCACCAAAATTATCGAAGAGTATTGCCCTGGCGATTGTATCTTAAATAAAGTTTCGGTTGAGGGCGAACAAGTTACGCCGGATATGGTAAAAACTTTGCCAATGGCTCAAGTCGTCAGAGATTCCAACCTGTCGTCATCTTTCTACGTGAAAAATATCCTGGTGGACCTAACCTTGGACAATAAAATAAATCCCGCCGAAAAACAAAAATTACTGGATTTAACAAGAGCCCGGTTGAGTTGGATCGAACCTGTAGAAATCAAAACACGCTCTCTAAATTTTCCCCAAAATAGTGCCGTTAAAAATGGTTCCGATCCCTACGGTCTGGACCGTCTGAGGGAAACTTTAAAAATTTTTCGTGAACTAGCAGGGACCAAAGAAGTTTTTACAAATACGACGACAAATGACTCCAAACAACTCAATGCAGAAGTAAATTCAAAATCAAAAGAATCGATTTTGGCCAAGGAATTGCGCGAAAATTCTTTAACCGAAACCCAGAATAAAACTTTGGAAAGTAATGTAAACGAAAAAAACTCCGCTACAAGCGCAGATAAAAAGGTGGAACTATATTTACTCGGGGGGCTTTTTTTACTAGTAATTGGTGCTTTGATTTTTATCCTAAACAAAAAAAACAAACAGCTTGAAGCACGTTCCTCCGCAGTGGCACTAAGCGCGCCAGCTGATCAAAATTATACTAAGTCGCAAAGACCTCAACTTTTAGCATCGACTTACCCACTCGATCAGTCGAATCAGACGCCTCAGTTTCCTCAGTTGACCGCCGTTTCAAGAGACCAAGAAGCATTGTTAAAGCGCCAGTGTCAGTACCTAAAAGATGAACTAGGCCAATTGTTTTTAAGACAACCTAAAATCTCGAAAGATGTGTTTACAAGAATACTGCAGGAGGAAGGCCCATTTGAGACGGCTAAGTTTATTCATGTTGTCGGGACTTTTGTTTTGCGGGAATTTATGCACGACGCTAAAATGCGGCAGGAGTTGCTTCGGTTAAGTGACGTGTATCAAAAGTCAGATTTTTATTTCACAGAAGAAGAAACTATTAAAATTTTACAACAATTAAAAACGCGGGTAACCGCATCGGAAATAAGGCAAATGGTGCAAAGCGATCCGTTTGAGTTTTTAAAAGATTATGAAGCAGATCAGATTACAAAGCTAATCGATGGAGAGACTTTATTAATTCAAGGTTTCATTTTGACCCAATTAAGTGGAAAGGTTAGAAATGAAGTATTTTTGCAATTAGGACAAAACGATAAAATTAAAATTATGTCGGAGCTTTCTCATGTGCAGTCTATTCCAAGGGATTATCTTGATTCTCTTGCGGCGGCATTAAAGGAAAAATCGCAAAAAATGCCTGTTTTGGATTCCGAAAAAATAAATGGCGCGGATGTATTGATGGACCTTTTGCAGCAGGCGAAATTTTCCGAGCAAAAAGATTTAATAAAAGAACTGAATGATAAAAATCCGCAGATGGCTTCCGGAATAAAAGCGCGTTTAATTACTTCGGAAATCGTGCCGTATCTGCGCGATGGAAGTATTTTGGAGCTAGTTATGGGGATGAATCGTCAGCATTTGACGCATTTTCTTTTAGGTACAACAGATGTGGTAAGAGATTCGATAGTAAACCGCTGCCCAAGAGATTTGGTCAATACTTGGGTTGAAGAAATTCAAGCTAAAGGACTAACTCAAGTGGCGGAAAGTGACTTTCAAACTGCGGAAGCAAGTTTGCACGGTCGCATTGCCTATCTCATCCAACAAGGCGGTGTCAATCTTCGTGAAATAAATGAAAAAATATTTGCCGCGGATCAAACTTCGAAATTTCAGCAGGCGCCACTAAGAAAAGTTTCATAGTTATTAAGTCCTTCCGAACTCGCAACTTTCGAAATACCGGGTGTTGTCATCAGAAATGATTATTTGTCATCCAATTTGAATCCACAAACTTTGTCATATAATTTCGAATTCCATCTGGCAACATAACGACGCACACTTGATTTTTTTTCAAAATTTTCGCCGCGTGCAGTGTCGCTTGCAAGGCCGATCCACAAGATCCACCGCCTAGCAACCCTTCTTCAGCGATAAGCCGTCTTGCCAAATTAAAAGATTCCTTATCGTTGGTCTTAACCCATCTATCAATACATTTTAAATCAAGTACATCAGGTACAAAATCGTAGCCAATACCCTCAACTTTATAAGAAGAAACAGTCGTCCCACCGCCTAATATCGATCCTTCCGGATCTGCACCAATAATCTGCACTGCGGGATTTTCTTCTTTTAACCTCCGTGCTACCCCAGTCAGCGTTCCACCAGTTCCTGCCGAGGCCACGAACATATCAATTTTCCCGCCAAGATCGTCGATAAGTTCTTGCGCCGTGGTCTCATAATGGACCTGCGGATTCGAAGGATTTTTATATTGATCTAAAATATACGCGCGGGGAATTTCTCTTTGTAATCGCGCCGCGACTCCAATATGACTTTCCGGAGAATCCCACGCAGCCTCAGTTGGTGTGCGAATTATTTCTGCACCTAATGCAGCCAGTGTGACTTGTTTTTCGCGGCTCATTTTCTCAGGCAGTGTAATAATAACTCTGTAACCTTTAATGGCCCCAGCAAGTGCAATTCCGATTCCTGTATTTCCACTTGTGGGTTCAATAAGGGTATCGCCGGGCCTAATTTTGCCGGCTTTTTCGGCATCTTCTACCATGCGATATCCTATGCGATCTTTAATTGAGCCGCCGGGATTTAAAAATTCGCACTTTGCATATACCGTACAAGCAAGTGACGACGTGATTTTATTTAGTCGAATCAGAGGAGTTCGGCCAATAGCTGCTAAAACATTATCAAAAATCATAAATTAACCTTTGTTTTACTTAGTAGGTATATTATCTTTTTTTTCGAACACCTAGACTAGGGAAAAAACAAGTGTCCTTAATACCCTGCCATTTTTGTCATAAAACCTGGGACGGAATATTGCCGTTAGGACGTCGCGACAGCTGCTCTCACTGCGGCCGCGACGCTAAAATTTGTTTAAATTGTAAATTTTATAACGCAAATGTTTATCACGAATGTGAAGAAAGCAATGCGGATTTTGTGCCTGATAAAGACCGCGGAAATTTTTGTGATTATTTTTTTGCTGCGGGTTCGGTCTCTGCGGAGCAGGAGAATTCTCTAGATAACGAAAAGCTTCGTGCCTTATTTGGTTCCACAGAATTAAATGACGCCAAAAAAAAATCTAAACTCGAAGAAGAGTTAGAGGCTTTTCTAAAGAAAAAATAGCCTATAAATGCATTTTCGCCAAAATTTTGACACTTAACAGTGCATTCTTGCCGCATTGACGCACTTAGACATGAGTGAAAAAATAAACAAAGATCAAACTACTTTGAGATTAATACGTGTTTTCTTCTTCAAACCTCATTGCATTGGACATTGGCTCGTCATCGATCAAGCTATGTGAATTTTCCGGTGGGAAAATCCACCGCTTAGAAAATCTCGGGATTGAATTTTTTGCACCTGGCGTTATTCAAAATGGAATTATACAAGATCTTAATGCGGTGACATCGGCGCTGATTACCTTAAAGAAAAAAAGCAAAATATCGCGTTGGAAAAAGGTTGCCTTATCAGTGGGTGGCAATTCCGTAATCACAAAAAAAGTGATTATTGATGTTCAAAAAGACTCAACTTTTGGCGAACAAGCTTACTTTGTAGCCGAGCAAGCTTTTCAAGTTGACTTAAATAATCTTTATTTTGATGCTCAGCCCTTTGAAAGCAATACTGCAAAGGTTGGACCTATCGAGGCCATCGTAGTCGGCGCGAAAAAAGAGCTTGTGGATCAGCATATAGCGGCTATCCACAGCGCGGGTTTTCAGGTTGGTGCTGTGGAATGCGAAGCTCTGTCACTCGTGAATATGTTTGAACATAATTACGGAAGTATTGAAGGTTTAGTGGCAATGCTAAATGTTGGTGGCTCCACCTGCCAGGTGATTATTTTAAAAAATGGCCGATTCGTTTATTCAAGAGACATTCAAATCGGAGGTGAGACATACACTCGTAAGATCTGCGAAAGTTTAAATTTGGACTTTGAATCCTCCGAGTCTTTAAAGATATCGATTAGTAGCGAAACTTCTAGTCAAACGGCAGACGTTACAGAATTGATTAATTATGTAAACAACAGTCTGGTTGCGGAAGTTCGTTCAACCATAGAGTATTTCTTGCAAGGACAAGAAAATCCAACAGACCAACTGGGAATCAACCATATCTTTCTTTTGGGTGGCGCATCAAAAACTCTTGGGTTACAGCAAAGTTTAAGCACTAATTTGCAAATCCCCGTCCATAATTTAAATCCGTTTCAAAGAATTACTCCTAATACTCGAAATTTCGCTGTCCAAAATTTTCTGCGCCATAGCGAGGCGTTTGCGATTGCAGCAGGATTAGCCCTACGCCAGGCCAACGATCGAATAAGGGTGGCCTAACAACATGTTAAAAGTACAACTGTGCCCGCCGCAAGAACTTGAAGATAAACGTTGGTATCTTATGGATGTCATCGTAATGAGTCTGTTTTTTGTTTTTTCTTTGATCGGAACGGGGCTTTATTTAAAGGATTTGCAGGACACGATTTCTCAGCTCACGGCGGAGCAGAAATCTTTTGAGGCCAAGCAAAACGCATTAAAACCACAAATTGAAAAATTTAAAAATCTTGATATTCAAATTGCAGAACTTCAGAAGAAAATCTCCGCTCTCAAAACAATTACGGTATCGAAGCTGGAAAAAGTAAAACATGTAGTTGTATTAGAACATTTTCAAACCCTCCGTCCCGCGGGAGTTTGGTTTCAATCTATCGCAATTTCAGACGGGGCCAAATTTGAAATACAGGGTTCAACCTTCGATACAATTTTGGTGGCAGAACTCATGATGAGTTTGCGTGATACCGCGATGTTTCAAGATCAAATTTCAAACGCTAGAAACTTAATTTACTTCACTGAGATTAAGATCAAAAAAACCAATTATTACCCAGGAATTGACACACTTTTCAACGATTTGCAGAGTTTTCATAATTTTACAGTTGAAGGCAGCATCATGCAAAGACCGGAAGTTGTCTTGGAAAAAAAGATCGCAAAATTAAGTTCCAGAAGAAAGGTTTTTTAAAAAAAATGTTTGCCACAATAAAAGAACGCTATAAAAATCTTCCGGCTTTTTTGCGCGGGATTTTGTCGTTTTTAATTGGCCTCATTCCAGCCGCTATTATCTATTCCTACATTATTGAAGACAAGGAGACGGAACGTGAGCTTGTGCTGAAAAATCACGACACCGCTCAAGCAAGTCTGAAGAAATCCCAAGAAACCATAAAAAATCTTCCTGAACTTGAACAGAAAATGAAATTTACAACGGAACAGCTTGAGAAATCAAAAGAATTTTTGCCAGATAACTACGACATGGAATCTCTGGTTGAAAAGGCCTCTCGGATTGCCAAAGAATTAGATGTTACTTTTGATCATTTTGAACCTAAGCAGGAAAAAATGATCGAAGGTGTTTATCCTTATTTTGAACAAAGAATTTCATTGGACCTATCCGGAAATTATGCCCAATTGGCAACATTTTACGACAGATTGGCAAATATTGAGCCCAATATCTATTTAAAATCAGTCAATCTAGGCCGGCAAGCAGCTGTAAATCGGCCGGGATTTGAAAAAGAAACTCCGTATGACAAAGCGCGGACTTTACGTAAAGACCAGAAGCTATTGTCCAAATCCGAAATTGCGATTTACCGTTCGGCAAAAGATAGTGAGATTAGAAAAGAAGTAAAAGACCCAACTAAAGTTGTCCCCGCAGTCAAAAATCCTGATGCTAAGGATCCCACTAGCGCACCAAAAAGTGAGCCCAACAAATGATGTTTTTATTTTTGCCATTCCTATTAATAAAAGCTCTTGTAGCAGATCCTAAAGTTTCGCCGAGAAACAATAGGATAAAACCCATAGAAGAGAGTTTGCCAAAAAAACCTGCGCAACAAAGCTCAACCTTATGGGAATCGACTCCGGTTTCAGAACATGTTATCTCAGAGAATCCTGGCAAAGGTTACCGAATTGACGATATTACGGAACCAAAAACGGATTATCATTATGCCTCTTTTGGCAATCCAGATCCTTTTATTCCACCGCTTCTCGCTGCTCCAACCATTGTCCAGGCAAATATTTTAAAGCCCATTGTGAGCCCTTTGCAAAATTTCCCGTCAAGTTCACTTAAAGTTTCTGGTGTTTGGGAAACAGACGATGGCGAATGGAAGGCACTGGTTATGACAAAAGATGGTGAAGGCATCGTTGCGCGTCAAGCTGATCCATTTGGTGATAAAGATGGAAAGATTGTGAATATTAACGAGGAGGGCTTAACAATTCGCGAATATATCAAGAATTTAGATGGTACACGCGAAGTCAAAGAAGCAAAATTTTTGCTGTCTACGGCTACTCCATCAGCGGCTCAGTGGGGAACACCAGGAATGTCGGGAGCACCAGGAATGCAGTCAACGGATGCTGTCGAGCGTTTTAAAAATCCGAATTCAGAAAATGATGTAAACGGGGCAAGACCAATTGAATTTCAACAACCGAAAGCTAACTTATGAAAAAAATCGCTTTTTTAATTATGGTGCTTTTAAATCGTTGCGTGTCGACAGATTCGAAGCAGCAAGAAAATATCTCGTACAATTCTAATACGGCAAATGATGATCGCGGGGCATCTCGAAACCAGGCTGAATCCGTAAACAAAAAAACCGATGGAAATTCGAAAGATATTATTGATAATGAATACAGTGCCAATGCAGCCCTACAAAATGTCGCTCAAATGCCCGAAAAAACTAACACGACTCAAAATGCCGCAGGCATTAATTCACTACCTGCTGAAGCCGTGCCCTCAAACTCTGTTCCATCCAATAACTCAGCCGTTTTGCCAAATCTTAAGGCCACAACTTCTACAAAGGTGGAAGAAAAGAACTCGCCGGCTGTTCCTATAGAAATATCCGGAAAACCATTCTCTCAATTAAAATACATTGCTTATGATTTTCAACGCAGTAAAAAAAACTTAGAGGTCACACTCCACCTTGATGGTTCAAACGAATATTCGTTACTTATGGAAAAAAACCTTGCCGGACAAAAAGAACTTGTTGTGCGTTTTCCAAACGCTGATTGTCCGGCGATTTTAAAACGCCATCTAGATTCCGAAGAATTTTCCTCGCCCGTATCATACGTTCGAACAAGAAAACGTGCAAAGGAACAATACCTCGACGTGATTTTAACGCTGCGAGATGATATTGAACCTAGAATCAATGCTAGTCCTCATTTGGTAGTTTTAAAGTTCGATGTTCCGGTTCGTTATTTTAATCCCAATCTTAAAACCGCATCGATTAAAGCAAAAGTAGAAAAAGCTCAGATTTTGGAAAATCCTACAACGGGTTCCTTAGGGACTAAAGCAAATCAAGTCGCGAAAGAGCCTGCTCAGTCAAATGAAACGATGGAATGGCTGCCGAAAAAAAACGTCGAACTTAAAGGCGTGGAAATTCCTTCTCCTAAGCAACTTGAACCTGTTAAAATACAAAAAACGGCGCCCGTTTCTGTCAATAAAAAGCTTGTTCCAGGTCCAACGATTCCAGCTGCAGGTGTTCCTGCGCCGCCTATTCCTGCAGCGCCTATTCCAGTCATGCGGCAGATGAATCCGCAAAATATTCCGCAAAATCTTCCGCCACGAGCCCCTCAGCCAGGCGGGCCACAAAATTTGAAATTTAAAGATCTCGATGATGGCGGTTTTGAGGAAAAAGACAAAACCCATAGTGAGGAGGAAAAGTTTGAGGTTCGAGCTACTGGAAGAATTTTCTCAGTAGCACAAGAGCTTTTTGATAGTCCAACAAGTAACGGCGGCATGGATTTGATTGCCAGCCCCTCCAGTGCGGAACTGCAAGAAGATATTCCCGGCGATGAAGTGGGAAAAAAATCTGCGCCCGCATCGCAGAGAAAGGCGATTAAAATTGATTTTCGAGGTGCACCACTTAGCGAGGTCGTGCGCGCTTTGACAGCGGAAACAAAAATAAATTTTATCATTCCATCTGATATTGGTAAAACTGCCGTCAACTTAACTTTGCGCGATGTGCCTTGGGATGTTGCATTAAAAGCGCTTTTGGAATCCAACAATCTTGGTATGCAAGAAATGGGTCCTAACTTAGTTCGCATTGATAACTTCAGAAAATTTGCTGAAGACAAGCGCCAACTTGAAGATGCGAAGCGGAGTGTTGAGAGACTGATTCCCACGAAAGTTTTAGTGATCCGGCTTTCGTATGCAAAGGCAAGTCAAGTGGCGGGTACCGTAGATAAGTTTTTGGAAGCAGTAAAATCAGATGATAAAAGAACGAAAGTGCAATTTGATGATCGGACAAATTCTTTGATTGTGGAAGCAACGCCGGTCCAGCTAGCAAAAGTTAAAGTATTAGTTGAGCGAATCGATCTACAAACTCCACAGGTGCGAATTTCAAGTCGTATCCTCGAGGTAACAAAAACCTTTAAAAATACTTTGGGAATCGCCTGGGGTTCACCTTTGAATTTTGATCAAGGACGTGGGCTTGGTTTCGGCGGATTGCCTTTTCCAAATAATTTGACCTCAGACTTTTCCTTTGATAGCGGGTTATCAACAAAGGTGGTCAATTCCTCGGTTAATTTAGGCAGTATTAACAATTCGGTGGCCTTAAAATTTAAAATTTCTGCGGAGGAAAGTAAGGGCACTACAGAAATTTTGCAAAATCAAACCATTATGGTTCAAGATAATGAAGAAGCTAATATCGATGCAGGCCTTGAAGATGTCTTTGTCATTCAAGGGTCCCAAACTTCCCCCGGGTCTTTGCAAAGTGTTAAGTATCTTTTAACATTGAAAGTAACTCCTAGAATTACAGCCGACGGCAGCGTGCAAATGAAACTAAATATCGCCTCGGACTCACCTTTCAAATCCGCAACCAATGCAACGGCTGGTAAGCAATCACGGGCAATTGCAACAACTCTTCTTCGAAAAAGCGGTGAAACAGCCGTTATTGGCGGGCTTTACACGTCCCAAAAAGCTCTCACTCAAACGGGGGTACCGTTTTTAATGGATCTACCATTGTTAGGGGCTCTTTTTCGGGGAACGGAAAAAAGCGAAAACCAACGCGAGCTGATGATTTTAATTACTCCAGCGATCGTCAATTCTTCCAATACTTACTTGGATGCGCCCGCTTCAAATGACAAACTAAGTAGTAATATCCCGCAGGTTACTGAAACAAAAGTACCGGAAGAAAATTCCAAAAATAATTCGACACGACCTCCAGACAGCAAATCTTCCAACGTGAAATTATCAAATTCATCCGCAGCCGACGCAACTTTAAACTCTAATTCGAAGAACACAAATAGTGAGGAGTCGCTGTGAATTTTAAAAATTTAAAATTTATTCTAATTACAATTCTAATTACAA
Organism: bacterium; assembly: GCA_043757325.1. Taxonomy (GTDB): domain Bacteria; phylum Bdellovibrionota_B; class Oligoflexia; order Oligoflexales; family RGVZ01; genus JAYVPO01. Next base: position 9,508 of record JAYVPO010000136.1, on the reverse strand, counting down.
TTCTAATTGCGACTTGCTCGGCACAAACTTCGGACTTAAATCAGTGCCAGATCGATTGCTCAACGGCACGTATTCCGGGTCAGGAAATGTTTATCAAAAATCTCACAGGTGGCGATATAACTTACGCCTGCAATACAAAAGCCGTAGTTTCAGTCAATACGCCAGCAACTTTAACATTTGGTTTTTATTATCCGACTTTAGATTCAACAACGGGTACAACTGCTGGCGCCACCAGTTCAACTAAAAAAACTCCTGTTGGTGGGGTAAAATTTGTTCCGACTATTTTAGGAACACTGTCACCAGAAAAAACCAATCCTGAATTCGCAAAAAATCCCAAATACTTTGGTGTTAATACACCGTCTTCTGAGTGGTGTTCGGATTCTTGTGGCATCGCACAAATTGATGTTTCAGCTATCTGTGTAGGAGTTGACAATACCGTAACGATTGGGATGCGAGCTGGAGCGGCTGTCAATAATGAAGCCGGAACTCAGGAATTTGTAAAGATTACTACCAAGGCACCCACAACATCATCGACACCTTAAGAAGGTTTTAATGCAAAATCTTATCAATCAACTATTAAGAGATAAAAAGCTTACAGAAGCCGAAAAAGATACTCTGCAAAGATTTTCACAAGATGATAAAAGCAGACTTTTTTTGCAAGTTTACGAAATTCTAAAAGATTACAATTTCGCCGATGAAGCCGTCGAAACTTTGACCATTGGTTTGCAAAACCATCCACAATTTACACCTGCGCGAGTGGCATTGGCGAAAGAATTATTTTCACGTAAAATTTACTCTGAAGCATTAAGAATTCTTTTAGAAGCCAATGATTCATTCCAAAATAATTACCAGGCACATTTTTTATGCGTTAATCTCGGCATTATTTTAGATCGTGATGAAATTGTAAAAAAACACATCGTTTTTATTAGGCCTGAAAGTAACGCTCAAGCCCAAAAGCTTATTTCTGTTTACGAAAATGAAGGCATCGATTCGGCGAGAAGATTTCTCGGTATTGAGGATCAACAGGAAATAGCACTGCCTAAGCCGGGCACTCTAAAAAAACCAACTACAATTGCGGACTTTACTGACGTGGATTACCGGGATGCGAAATTTGATCGACTGCTGCATTTTCATATTACAAGTTTAGATGAAGTTTTTCACGGCGAAAAGAACTCCCATAATCAACATGCTGGAGCACCCTTAGAATCGACCACAATTGCAGAGCTTTACTTAAAACAGCAGCACTATGGCAAAGCACTAGAAATCTATAGGAATCTTTTAATTAAAAATCCGCGCAGCGAAAACTATCGGCACAAAGTCATAGAATTGCAACAGCTGCAAAAGGAAAAAAGGAATTCGGACTTGGTTTTGGATCCTCAAACATTTCAAAAAATTGAGGCGGTAGAAATTATTCAACGTCAAATAAATTACGTTGAAAGTATATTGGCAAAAATACTATGAGCAAAAAACCTAAAATATTAATTGCCAATGGTGTCAATTTAGACCTTTTAGGAACGCGCGAAAAGGCGATTTATGGTAAGGAAAATTTAATCGATTTAAAACAAAGATTTAAGAAACTTGCAAACTACGAATTGGATTTTTTTCAGTCAAATTCCGAAGAAAAGTTTCTAGAAAAAATAACGGGTCCTTGGGCAGGAGTGGTTATTAATCCTGGCGCTTGGACGCATACTTCCTTGGCGCTTAGTGACCGAATTCGGGGACTGCCCTTCCCGTTTGTGGAAGTTCATATTTCAAATATTTTTGGCCGAGAACCTATTCGCCAGCAAAGCTTAACGGCCGCGTCGTGCGTAGGACTTATCTGTGGATTTGGTTTAAGTGGTTACGAAGTAGCGGTGGAATTGTTGATTAATCATATCAAATACAATGGAGTAAAATAAATATGTTTCAGGTAACGATTTCAGAATTCGAAGCGGCATTGGTCGATTTGGGTTATAAGCCAGAAGATTATCGGGGTAAAAAAATAACCTTACCCACCGTTGAAAAAACCTACGGGCTCAAAGAGGAATTATTACTCGAAGCGATTTCGCAAAAGCAAATCGCCGCTCATTACGATTACATCGGCGACGTGATTTGGCTAGATTCTTTAGATGTTGCACATTTTTACTACTGCGTTGTTTCAAAGCCACAGATGTAAATTTCATTGTCCTTGCCGCGTACCTGGCTAACTAAAGTCATTCTGAACCTACCCTTTAACCTGATTCTAGCCGTGATCGTCATCGAAAATTTACGGGGCAGGGTTTCTGCATCTTTTTCCTATCGGGATAACTTCCAGAATATTAAGATATTGACTAGTTATGACTAGTCATCGTATCTATTAGAATAGATGGCGGTATCATGGTCGAACTATTTTTTTCAACTCACGCACTGCAACGAATGAAGCTTCGTTTGATTGACGAAGAAATTGTTAATCTGGTTGTCAATCGCGGAGATGGGTTTATAAATCAGAGTTTAGATAAAAAGATTTTTTATCGCAGATTTGTCGACCGAGATGACAATTTGATCGCGGTAGTCTTAATTCCCATAAAAGAAGGTGCGTTGATTCTAACTGTGATGAATAATTTTGAGGTAGCTAGATGAAAGTGGTTCACAAACCAGAATTCGATTACTTGTCGATTGATTTTAACGACAAACTCGAGGCAAAAAGCGTTTTCAAGGACGGTCTGATTGTCCGTTATGACAAGAAAGGCGAGGTTATTGGAATCGATATCACCGACTCAACGAATTTTTTCCAACATAAGAACGAAATGACTTTAAAAGAAGCATGTGAGTTTTTAAAAATTTCTGAGTCTACTATGCGTCGCCGAATTCGGGAGAAAAAAATAAAATATTCAAAACCGAACGGCAAGGATTACTTTTTTAAAAAAGCTGACATTTTAAAACTAGCTTCTTAAGAAATTGTGCGGATCATTTTTATCATTTCGCACCAGGGAACTGAGTCAACGCAGTCATTTTTATCATTTCGCACTAGGGAACTGAGCTGGAGCCAAATGGAAAAAGGACAAGGCGACGAGAGAAACCTTACGAAGACAGTGCTATTCGCACGGCGAGGAGGGTTTATCGAAGTCAACGCAGTCATTTTTATCATTTCGCACCAGCGACGGGTTATTTTCCAGAGAGGCCTTCAACTATGGTAACCCTACTCGCAACATAGGCTGGATAGATTCCGGCCAAAAGACAAATTCCAAGTCCGCCTGCACAAACCAGTCCGTATACAGTTGGATTATAACTAATAGGTAACTGGCTAAGGTGATAAAGATCGGGCAATTCGACTATTTTGTAATGCGCAATAATATAACTCAACACAAATGCTAAGATACCACCAACCAGGCTTCCTAGTGCACCAATCACAAAACTTTGAATTAAAAAAATATTAAAAATAAATGAATGACTTGCACCTAATGCTTTTAAAATAGAAATGCTTTTTTGCCTCTGGCTTACTGAAATAAAAAGCGTTGTAAGAATATTAAAACTCGCCACAAAAGCAACCAATGCTACAATTAGTCCGATAACCGCCCGTTCCATTTGCATAGCTTCAAACATGGGTTTATTAAACGACTGCCAATCTTTAATGCTGATCGCATAAATACTTTGCATTTTATCCGCGATCGCCAAACTTTCCTGAGGATTCTTAAGACCGATCTCAATTCCGGTTACGCGTTCTTTCATCTGAAAGAACTTCTGAGCGGTGGTAAGACTCATTAAACCAAGTTTATTGTCGTAGTGTTTTAGCCCACTATCGTAAATGCCAATGATTTTAAATTTTCTAAGTTCGCCTAAACTTTGCGATTCCGGTGCAACAAGTTCTACTGTGTCACCAACTTTAGCGTTCAAAACACTCAGTAAACCCCGTCCTAAAATTAATCCAGGAACTTCGGGGATATTTTTCGTGGTCGAAAATAATTTCATTTCGGCTTTTAAGATATTTAAAGCCTCAGCAGGCCTTACCACTTGAGTGGCATCTTGTACGCGCTCTCTTCTTTCAGGATCAATTCCCTTAATCAAAACATTGTGCAGCAAAGAATCTTTTTTGATCATGGTTTCGTTGTGCACAAAAGGTGACATTCCCGTCAGAATTTTTGGAAAATCGCGCTGAATTTTTCTGATCCAAGCTTCTGGATTTTCTAATCCTGAAGGATACTGAAACGCTAAGATATGCGCATTGGCAGCTAGGAACCGATTGCGCAGTTCCTTTTCAAAGCCGTTAATAACGCTTAAAACTACAATCATTGCGGCCACGCCGATAGCAACGCCGAAGATCGAGAGTAGCCCAATGATGGAAAAAAACCGACTCTTAGGACCAGCCTGCAGGTAACGTCGGGAAATATTTAAAACCGTAAACATGACGGTGATGTTACTATAAAAATAGCTTTTCGGCTCGAAATAATATTAAACTTGAGAATACTTAGAGGTTTTTAAATTAAAATGAACAAAGATATTTTCGATATATTAAAAAGTCTAAATTTAAGCGCAAATTCCATGGGATCCTGCACCGGTCGTGAGTGGTTTTCTAATGGAAAAGATTTAGAATCATTTTCGCCAGTGGACGGTAAGAAAATCGCCGATGTAAATAAAGCAACAAGTGAAAACTACAAAAAAGTTGTGTCAACGGCGCAAAAAGCTTTCGAGTCTTGGCGTTTAATTCCTGCCCCCCAGCGCGGTGAAGTTATTAGACAAATGGGCCAAAAACTTCGCGAAGCCAAAGAGCCCCTAGGTAAACTCGTGTCTTACGAAATGGGAAAATCTTTACAAGAAGGTCTTGGCGAAGTTCAGGAGATGATTGATATTGCGGATTTTTCGGTTGGACTTTCCCGGCAGCTTTACGGCTTGACTATGCACTCGGAGCGTCCCAACCATAGAATGTACGAACAGTGGCATCCTGTAGGTGTTGTGGGAATTATTTCGGCTTTTAACTTTCCAGTGGCGGTGTGGGCGTGGAATTCTTTTATCGCCGCAGTTTGTGGTGATGTATCGATTTGGAAACCATCGGAAAAAACACCTTTAGTGGCAGTAGCATGTTTTAAAATTTTCGAAAGTGTTTTTGCGGCCAACAATATTCCCGAGGGTGTTTTTTCTTTGGTGATTGGCGATGTGGTAGATGTGGGAGAGCCGATGCTTTCCGATCGAAATGTTGCGCTTATTTCAGCTACTGGATCAACCCGAATGGGACGCCGGGTTGCAGAAATTGTGGGCAATAGGTTGGGCAAAACTATTCTAGAACTTGGCGGAAATAACGCCATCATTTTAACTTCCAATGTGGACTTAAAGCTCGCAGTACCTGCCGTTGTATTCGGAGCAGTTGGGACTTGCGGCCAACGTTGCACTTCCACAAGAAGGTTAATCATACATGACAGCATTTACGATTCGGTAAAAAAATCACTAGTTAAAGCTTACGAGAGTTTAAAAATTGGTTCGCCATTAGACTCCCTAAATCACGTCGGGCCATTGATCGATACGGCAGCCGTAAAAAACATGCAGACGGCCTTACAAGAAGTAAAAAAAGAAGGTGGGAAAATTCTCTTTGGTGGCGAAGTTTTAACGGATTTTCCTTCGGGATGTTATGTTCAACCTGCTTTAGTTGAAGCCACTCCAGAAATGAAAATCGTGCAGGAAGAAACCTTTGCGCCGATTCTTTACTTACTACGTTACACGGGCGAGCTTCGCGAAGCTATTGCGATTCAAAATAATGTGCAGCAAGGTTTAAGTTCGTCGATTTTTACAACAAATCTTTTAGAAGCTGAACAATTTTTATCTGTTATCGGCTCTGACTGTGGGATTGCTAACGTTAATATTGGCACGTCAGGCGCAGAAATTGGTGGCGCATTTGGCGGCGAAAAAGATACCGGCGGAGGCCGCGAATCCGGATCTGATTCATGGAAGGCCTACATGAGACGCCAAACGAACACCATTAACTACGGAAAGACTTTGCCATTAGCCCAAGGTATAAAATTTGATTTGTAATTATGCTCGAAGTTAAAAACATAAACTTTTCATACGAATCCAAAGTTATTTTTAAAGATATTTCTTTTAAAATTAATCCGGGCGAAATTTTATTTATTAAAGGTGATAATGGCAGCGGAAAAACAACACTTCTCAAAAATCTTACGGGTGAATTAAAGCCCAGCTCAGGAGAAGTTCTCGGACAAAAAGAATTTTTCTCTTTACCTTCGGAACACAATGGACTTTTTTTGGATTTACCGGCCTATCACCAATTAAAATTTTGGGCGCAATTATATTTAGCAGAAGACAAAAAAATTATACAGGCTTTGGATTACTGGGATTTAACCGAGTCTTATTTGATTCGCGAAATCGCCGTTAAAAAATACTCCACTGGAATGAAAAGAAAACTTGCCTTGGCACGAGCTCATCTATGCCCGGCTGAGGTTTTTATATTAGACGAACCCTGTAATGGACTTGATGAAAAATCTTGTGAGAAATTCAGACTTTGGGTCGCAAAAAAAACGCAAGAAGACAAAGCCCTGTTTATCATTGTTAGTCACGACAAAAATTTGCTTACTGGATTAGATTTTAAAGTTTTACAGGTAGGTAAAAATTGAGAACCTATTGGCTTTTTTTAAGATTTTTCTTACGCACGGAGTTCGCCAATAAAGATAAACTCTTATCGAGTCTTCTTCTGGGCATAAATGTTCTGGTTATTTTTGTTTTTGCGTTTGGAGAAATTGAATCCCACACAAAGCAAAATGCTTTTTTTATTGCGATGCTCGGAATCGCAATGCTTTTTTCCAGTCAGGCTCATTTAAGCAGGGCATGGGAGTCGGAAACGCAAGATCAGGCGTTACGCGCTCTGGGTGCTGTGGGGCGGGCGTCGCCAAAAAACTTTGCCCTTTTTTTTTCTAAATTTACGGCTTCGTCGGGGCTTTTGGTTTTTATAAATCTGCCATTATTAATTTTAGCTTCCGTTTTGCTTCCCCATGAGTTTAAATTTGCGGAACTTTTAAAAATAGCGTTGTTTATGCTTCTTTCGGTTTTTGGTGCCTGCGGTGTCGGAATTTTACTGGCTGCTTTAGTAACCCAGGCCCGGTCGAAAAATTTATTATTTACGCTAATCTTTTTTCCACTATTGACGCCCGTCCTGGTTTGCTTTGTTTTTGGATCACTAAATCTATCGGTCTCTGACCAATCTTATTGGCAATGGTTTCAATTGCTTGGACTATTTGATATATTATATCTGAGCCTTGGTTCCGCACTATTTTGTGAAATTATGGAGGCCTAAGGCAAAAAGGAATTAACTTGTGAAACAAGATGACTTAAAAAGTTTAATGGTTGGAAGCCTGCTGTGGAGTCTTCTTGTGATCCTATGGATGCTGGCTTTATTTTGGGCGCCAGTCGATGTCTATCAAGGCCAAATTTATCGCATTATTTATTTGCATGTGCCGTCTGCGGCGGCGGCTTTTTTTGCGGGATTTTTATTATTTATAACAAGTTGTTTAAATTTAAAGAAGCCTTCCGAGAAATATTTAAATGCCGGTCAAGCTGTTTCTGAAGTGGGATTATTGTTTACTGTTTTAACTCTTGCAACAGGTTCGATTTGGGGTAAACCAACTTGGGGTACTTGGTGGACGTGGGATGCACGCCTCACAACCACATTTGTTTTATTTCTTCTCTATGCGGCGTATTTATTGACTTTGAAATCAATGGAGCGCGGACGTTCGAGGCAAGTGACAGCCGCTGTTTTGGGAATTTTGATTTTTGTCGATGTTCCAATTATTTACAAATCCGTCGAATGGTGGAGGACTCTTCACCAAGGTCACTCACTTGTTCGTGAAGGTGGTGCCGCAATGTCTTCTGAAATGCTTTATCTTCTGCTTGGATGCATCGGATTAACTGTTTTGTTGATGACCTGGTTAGCTATTTTTCGCGCAAAAAATATTCAATTAAGAACCGAGCTAGAACAGCTCGTTCTAGGGCAATAATTATGGATAATAATGTTTGGTATTTATGTTTGGCTTATGTTTTAGGCGCAGTATTGATTAAAGGTTTATCAGGATATTTACTTTGGGAGCGCTTAAAACTTCGCAAATTACAAAAATCTTTTGGAGAAAAATCATGAATTCAAAAAACTCGCGAAGAATTTTTATCGGAATTTTAGTTCTGGGGGTCTTAAGTTTAATCATTTTTTTACAAACAAGTGGCAATGTTGTTTACTTTTATACTCCTGACGAAGCCCAAGCAAAGGCCTTGGATTTGTCTAAGCAAACCATTCGACTTGGCGGGATGGTAGAGCCTGGAAGTGTTCAGTGGAATGCTCAGACCCTAGAATTAAAATTTAAAGTTACCGATTTAAAAGGCCACACGGTTTTGGCAGAACATCGCGGCACGCCACCCGATATGTTTAAGGAAGGCCAAGGAGTTGTGGTTGAAGGGCGCCTGGCTGCTAATGGAATGTCGATAGAGTCCAAAAAATTAATGGTGAAACATTCTGAGGAATATAAAAAACCCGGCGATCACACGAAGCTTGATCGCGCAGCGTTGGAAAAATCTTTAAAATGAAAAAAGCGCATTTTTTAATTTGCGCAGGGCTTTTTGTTTCTGCGATTACATTATATGTGATTTTAAAAAAAGGCTTAACGACTAATCCCAGTAAAGTTCCGAGTGCTTTAATTGGAAAAGCGGCTGAAGATTTTTCGGTGCAAATTTTTCAAGGTCAAGAATTTTTTGATTTAAAAACTTCTTTAAATCTAAGCAGGTCCCATCTTGCAAAACGTCCAACGATTTTAAATTTTTGGGCGAGTTGGTGTGTAAGTTGCAAAGAAGAAGCAAAATTTCTCGAAGCTTTCTGGCAAAAAAATAAGCCTAATGTTTTGGTATTGGGAATCGCAATTCAAGATACGGTTGAAAACGCTGCACGCTTTGCAAACGAAAACGGTAAGACCTATCCTTTAGCATTGGATGAAAGCGGCAAAGCGTTTATAGATTTTGGGGTTTATGGTGTTCCAGAAAGTTTTTTTCTGGATGAAAATGGGGTTATCCAATACAAAGAAGCAGGTCCGGTAGACGAAATGATTTTAGCTCAATGGCTTGCTCGAAAGTAGAAGACATGAAAGATTTGGCAATCATCCAAACCGCAAAAACCATGTCGCAGGCAATTGCGCCGGTATTTCTGATCGCAGGTGTGGCAGCAATGGTCAATATAATGACAACGCGCTACAACCGCATTATCGACCGTACTCGTAGTCTCTTGCGAGAAGTTTCCAGCAATCAAAAAAGCGGCACTATTCCAACGAAAGAAGATCTGCAAGAATTAAGGATTTTATATAGTCGTGCTAAATTAATGCGTTTAACTATCATATTTGCGATTTTTTCTGTTTTTGCGGTGTCTGCAACGGTGTTTTTACTGTTTGCAAATATGATGTTTGGTGTGCACTTTCCATTGGCGCCGGAGATTTTTTTTATTGCTTCACTTGTGTTGCTGCTGGTTTCTTTATTATTATTTATCGAAGATTTTGTGATGTCATTGAAGACAATTAAG